>CAYUOC010000198.1:0-6355 GCA_964446305.1 uncultured Terricaulis sp.
GTGGCCTTCGCCGGGGATGTAGCACACGGCTTCGATGCCGGTGGTGAGGCGCACCTTGGCGACCTTGCGCAGCGCCGAGTTCGGTTTCTTCGGCGTCGTCGTATAGACGCGCGTGCAGACGCCGCGGCGTTGCGGGCAGGCTTTCAGCGCCGGCGCCTTGTTGCGCACCGGCTTCGGTGACCGCGGCTTGCGGATCAGTTGGTTGATCGTCGGCATGCGCCCTAAACGTCCTTCTTCCGATCTTTCAAACTCAAACAGCGCGCCTAGCGGCTCTTCCGAACCACCCAGGGGCGCGCCAAAAATGGTGCCAATCGGCGGGGCGGCGCCAAGCGCGGGCCGCAGCCGTTCCGAATGAGGCCGGACACATACGGGCCGAGGGGGCGAAGGTCAAGCGCGGGGGGCGGTGTGAGTCCGGTTTTTCACGCCGCGGCGTCCGCGCAAATCCGGGCGCGTCTCGAGCGGGGCCGTCGCCGCCGGGATGGGAGGGGCGCGCGCGCCTCCTCAACGCCCCAGGCATAGAAAAAGGCGGCGGGCCTTAGCCCGCCGCCCCCGTTTCTAGCTTTACGCCTTCGCTTAGTAGCGCAGACGCACGCCGGCGTAGAACGTACGACCGATGGGGTCGTACTGGCTGGCGTTGGTGTCGGTACCCGTCGAGTTGCCGGGGATGCCGCTCAGCACGACCGGAGCATCTTCGTCGAACACATTATTCGAGCCGAAGTACAGGTTGGCCGATTGGGTGATGTCCCAGCCGATGCGGACGTCGTTGATCACGTAGGCGTCGAGCGTGATGAAGTCCGTGCCGAGAGACGGATGCATCTCGCCGAGATAGTTGACATCCCAGCTCGCCGTGATCGGGCCGACATTATACACGAGGCCGGCCTGCCATTTGTCTTCCGGCACGCCCACCGACGCATCGCCGATGCTGCCTTCGTCGCCGCGCTCGTCAGCGTTGTCGCTGATCGCATGCGCCCAGCCGAAGCGGAGCGTCATGTCGCCCGGGATGAAGCCCGGGGTGAAGCCCCACAACACCGAGAGGTCGATGCCTTCGAAGAAGCTCGTTTCCGAGAAGTTCTGGAACGTCGAGTTGACTTCGGTGAGGGCGCCGATCTGGTTCGGCGGGCCCACGTTGTCGCGCACCAAGAAGTTGCAGAGCGTCGGATTGTAGTCCGCACCGCTGGCGCCGTAACAGCCATTGATGGTGGCCTGACGGCCGACCGTGCCGATCTGGTTGCTGATTTCAATCCGCCACCAGTCGAGCGAAACGGTCAGACGGCCGATGCTGTCGAACGAATTATCGAAGACGACGCCGAAATTGTACGAATCGGCTTCTTCAGCGTCGAGCGCGGGGTTGCCGCCGCCCGAGAAACCGCCCGTACCTTGGATTTCCGGCTGCGTCAGGGTGAACGCCCCTTGATCGGCAACGCGCGCTGCGATCAGCGGATCGGCCAAGCAGCGGGCCGCCACATCGCCCGGCGTCGCCGCCGTCACACCGTTGCACGGATCGAGGACCGGCGCGAAGTTTTCGCCTGCGGGCGAGAACAATTCGCCGATGTTCGGCACGCGCACCGCGCGCGCCACTTGAGCGCGAGCGCGGAACATATCGTTGAGCGCCCATTGCAGACGGCCGCTATACGCTTCGGTTTTGCCGAGCGTCGAGTAGTCCGAATAGCGATAGGCAAGGCCCAGCGACAGATCGCGCGCGAACGGCGCGTTCGAGATCAACGGGATTTCAAGTTCGCCGAACACTTCGCCGACATTGTAGCTGCCGCGCGTCTCTTGTTCTTGGTTCGACGAGGTGAGGCCCGCCTGGGTCAGCGCGTCCGGAATGTCGCCCGCGCCTTCACGACGCCATTCGGCGCCGAGCGCGAACACAACCGGGCCTGCCGGCAGGTCGAACGCCGGACCGCTGATGGTCGCGCCGATCGATTCTTGCGTGGTGAAGCCGATACGCGAGGTGGGCGCGCGGATGTAAGCTGCGGCTTCCGGCGTGATCGAACCCGCGCCAAACAGGTTGACCGGCACGCAGCCCGTTGCGACGGCGAACGCATCCGCACAGGCGTAATTGCCGCCGCCAAGGTCAACGACGTCAAGCGCGTTGCGGAAGTTCACGACGTTGACCACGCCGCCATTCTGCTGGCTCATGTCGATACGGCCGTAGGAGCCGAACACTTCCCAGCGAATATCTTCGCCGAAATCACCGCGCAGGCCGGTCAGAATGCGATAGGCGTTCCGCTCCGAGGTCGTGCCGCGGCCGCCGAGCTCGGTCATGCGGCGGAAGAACGGAATTTCCGTATCGCCGTCATCGCAAAGCGCGGTGACGATCGCGGCGGGCGCGAACGGGTTGGTACAGGGAATGCCCGCAAGGCCCGCGCTGCTGTGCGAGAACGGAGTCGGCTCGATGTCCGATGACGTCGCCGTGTGCGTGAACATGGTTTCCGCAAACGCTTCAACCGCCGGCGCGATGTCGTAGCGGAACAGGCCCGAAAGCTGGTAACGCTGGATCGGCGTGGTGTAGCGGCGGAAGTGCTGACGGTTGAAGCCGTGCGCGGCGGTGCTGAACGGCACCACGTTGCCCTGATCGTCCAGCGTGTACGATTCGGCGGTGCCCGACGTTTGGTCGAAGAAGCGGCCGCGCTCGGAGAAGCTCGAGAAGAATGGCGCGAACGACGTTTGGCATTCAGCTTGGGTGAAGACGCCCGACAACGCACAGAGCGCGATATCGTCAACGGCGGTGTTCGATCGGTCGCGCGCCATGACGCCGTCATTGCGAGAATAGACCAGGTTCACAACCGCGTTGCCGCGGCCATCGGCGAAATTGCCGCCGGCCAGCACGCTGAAGCGCTGATCGACATCATCGCCTTCCTGCGATTGACCGTACTGATAGCGATATTCCAGGCCCTCAAAATCATCGCGCAGGATGATGTTGATCACGCCCGCAAGCGCGTCCGCACCGTAAATAGCGGAAGCGCCGCCCGTCACGACGTCGACGCGCTCGAGCAGATCGACCGGAATGGTGTTGAAGTCGACGAACGACGAGCCCGGCAAGCCCGGCACCCAGCGGCGGCCGTTCACCAGCGTCAGCGTGCGGTTTTCGCCGAGGTTGCGCAGTTGCAGCGTGTTGGTGCCGTTTGCAGTCGTCAGAAAGTTCGAGTTCGCCGAAGACAGCGCCGGCGAGCCGAACGACGGCAAGCTTTGCAGAATGTCCGCAAGGTTTTGTTCGCCCGAGAACTCGATCTGTTCTTGCGCGACGGTCGTAACCGCGGTCGGCGCGCTCAGGTTCGGGTTAACGATGCGCGTGCCGGTGACGATGATCTCATCGCCCTCCTGCGCAGCAGCCCCCCCCATCATCATGGCGGTGGCGGCGGCAAACGCAGACGCACCCAGCATGAGCGCGTTACGCTGACCAATCTTCTTAGATGACATTATGTGAACCCCCTAAAGCGCGTGCTTTGAAGACATGCGTATTCTTTGCAATCCGGGCCGCAAACGCCCGAACTGGCGCTGTCGCAAGGAAATTCCCCCTCACGCGACCCGCCAATCTTCGGTGATGCTAACGACACAATTTGGCCCAGGTCAAACAGCTTATCCGCCACACTAAGGAACAAATGACGAACGTCGCAGGACGTTCGTCTACAGCGTAGGCATCTGTGTTTTTTTTGCGCCACTTCAGCCCAAAGTCCGCGCTAAGATGACCCTCCATAAGAGCACCCGCGGCAAAAGTTTGCCGCGCGGGGGTGTGGGGAGTGGAACAAATGCGTGCTTTGGTCGTCGCCGCCCTTGTGTTTGCCGCATCGCCGGCGTTCGCCCAAACGGAGCCAAACGCCCAGCCCGGCGCCCTCACCCGCGCCTATGATTGCATGGCGATTCAAGAGGATGCTGCGCGCCTCGCTTGCTATGACGACGCCGTGGGGCGCCTTCGCGCGGCGCAAACCAGCGGCGAGGTGGTCGCCGTGGATCGAGTCGAGGCTGAGCGACTTGAGCGCGAATCATTCGGCTTTCAATTACCGAGCCTTGGCAGCTTCTTGCCCCGCCTTGGGGGCGGCGGCCAAGCGCGCGCGCAAATCGAAGATCTCGAAGCGCAGGTGGAGCGCATCGTGCCGCGGTCAGACGGACGACGGGCGTTTGTGATGACCAACGGTCAAGTCTGGGTGCAAACCGAGCCCCAGCGCGCAGGCAATGTCCGGGCGGACGACACCGTCACGATCCGCCGCGCCGCGATGGGCAGCTTCATGCTCGTATCACCGCGAGGCGGCGCGGGCCATCGCGTCCGGCGCGAGAGCTAAACGCCGTTAGGACGCGTAGCGCACCCCGTTCGCATCAAGCGCGCGCCGCAGCGGCGCAAGTTCAGCCGCGAACGGGCGCCACGCGCCAACGCTGCCCTGGCTGATGGGCTGGCGCACTTGTTGGTCGCTGAATGTGCGCACCGCACCCTCGCGCTGGTGGAAGTCGAGCAGGTCGTCGCTCCATTCAAAACCGCAATACTCAATGACGCGGCGCGCCTCCGTTTTTGGGTCAGCGACCAAGCGCTCGTATTGCACCTCAAGGAAGCGATCGTTGAAAAGCCCGCGCCAATGATCGACGATATCGGCAAAGCGGCGGCAGGCTTGGGCCATGAGCTCCAGATCGAAGGTTTGCACGATCGTGGGCGCAAATTGCTGCTGAAGGATGGAAAAGCACGTATCCATCGGGTCTCTGCGCAAACAAATGACCTTCGCGTCCGGGAACATGTGAAGCAGCAGACCTATGCGCTGGAAATTGTCGAGCGTCTTGTCAGTCATGCGGGGCGCATCGACGCCCATCACGACAAACAGGCGCGCTAGGGGCGCAGCCAACGCCTCCATCTGTTCGCTAGAGAGTGTGTCGAAGCCCTCGGGGAACCTCTTGCCCGTCATCGCCTCGACTTCCCCCGGCAAGATATCGCGATAATATTTTAGCTCCCCACCCGAGGCGACGCCGGGCGCGCCGGTGACGATTTGCTCCACAAGCGTGGTCCCCGAACGGGGCATGCCGACGATAAAGATCGGCATTGGCCCGATCTTGGAAGCGCGTGCGGCGCGACTGAACGCGCCGCGATTGAAGATGGAAATCAGCCGGTCGTTGGTTGCCTTGAGGTCTGGCAGCGGCCCTGAATAAGCGCTGCGCTGCGCCTGATTAGCCGCAAGCAAATGGGTGATGAAATCCTTGTCTCGGTTTTGGCGCCTGCGCGCGCTGGCAAGACCATAATGCAGGTTCGCCGCATCCGCCGGCTTGAGACCGGGCAAGCGCAGACGCTCCTCGGCATGCGCCAACTCTGCATCCGTCGCGAGTCCAAGGCGGCATAGGCGGGGGAAAGCATCCGTCTGCTCCGGCGCGAGCGCGAGCACACGCCGCAGAGCAGTCCCCGCCTTGGAAATATCGTTGAGCATGGTCGCGGTCTCGCCGATCATGAACCATGCTTCGGCCGATTGTGGCGCAGCCTCGGCAGCCAACTCCGCGGCAGTCAGCGCCTGTGTCTCTTGGCGAAGATCAAGGTGCGCGCGCGCCATATCCAGCCAAGTCGCCGCGGGCGCCCCGGGCATGGCCAACTGGCGGAACAGGTCATGCGCCACATCCGGGCGGCAGGACAACATCGCCAGCCTGCCCAGGAGGGTCAGCGCCCCGGGATCACCCGGCGCGGCAGCCAGCCCAGCTCGGGCGTAGGCCGCCGCCTCTTTATAAGACTCGCGCCCCAGCGCGGCGAAGCCCTGTGCGATCAGCTCAGGGCCGGATGCGTTCGTACTCAAGATGTCGGACATGGGGCGGAGCATAATCGCCCCCGCGCGCGCAGACAAACCCCCTCAACCGACCGCTTCACCGCGGACGCCGACCGCACGCGGGGCTACCGGGAGCGCAGCCGCGCCCCTACCTTCGACCCATGCCCCGCGCCCGCCCGCCCGCGCCGCCTAGCGCCGCCGTCATCTTCGACAAGACCGCCGAGATCTGGACCCCCCACCGCCCCGAGCGCGCGTGGGAAAAGCTTGAAGGCGGGCGCCGCTTCAAGCTCGTCTCCGATTATCAGCCCGCGGGCGATCAGCCGACCGCGATCGAAGAACTGGTCGCCGGCCTCAAGGGCACGGAGCAGGATCAAGTGCTGCTGGGCGTCACCGGCTCGGGCAAGACGTTCACGATGGCGCAAGTGATCGAGCGCGTGCAGCGCCCCGCGCTTATCCTCGCGCCGAACAAGACGTTGGCCGCGCAGCTCTATGGCGAGTTCAAGCAATTCTTTCCCGAGAACGCGGTCGAGTATTTCGTCTCGTACTACGATTACTACCAGCCCGAGGCGTACGTGCCGCGCACGGACACCTACATCGAAAAAGAATCCAACATCAACGAGCAG
>CAYUOC010000199.1:0-1286 GCA_964446305.1 uncultured Terricaulis sp.
GCGACCTCAAGCACCTGCCGGTGACCGTGACATCACTCGAAGGCGAGTCCACCGAAGAGCGCCTGCAGCGCCGCATTTCGCGCTGGACGCCCATGACCCTGACGGAGGCCGCAGCATGACCGAGGGCGAAGTCATGGAGCAGGTGGTCAGCTATATGAGCCTCTTGCTCGCGGGCGTGTCGATCATCTTCACGGTGGTCTCCACCTATATCGTCGCGCTCAACTATTTCGTCGGTGACGCCAATCTGGTCGCGCGCATCGGCGCGTTCGCGTTCGTGTCGCTGATCCTGCTTCTCCTTCTGGTGATCATGGTCGGCGCCCAGAGCGCGCATGATGGTCTGATCGACCGCTTGCTTGAACTGCAAGCCTCGGGCGCGTTGACGGCAGCTGGCGAAAGCGCGCTGCGCAATGCGCGCAACGGCATCGATGGCGCGGTGCGCGTGCTGACCTGGGTCGGCATGCTCGCCGTCTTCGCCGCGCTCGCCTACATGACCTTCATACATCGCTGGAAGCCGGACATCGTCAACGTCCAGCTCCAATCGAAGAAAGCCGCCTCGTAATGACGACCCAGATCACCATGCCCGCGCTCTCGCCGACGATGGAGGAGGGCAACCTCGCCAAGTGGCACGTCAAAGCCGGCGACAAAATCGAGCCGGGCCAAGTCATCGCCGAGATCGAGACCGATAAGGCGACGATGGAAGTCGAAGCTGTCGATGAAGGCGTGATCGCGGAAATTCTGGTGCCGGAAGGCAGCCAGGGCGTGAAGGTCAACACCCCGATCGCAACGCTCGCCGGCGAAGGCGAAGCGGCAAAGCCCGCGAAGAAGGAAGAGACGTTGAAGGCTGAACAATCACCCCCGCCCCCTGTGGGCGGGGGCAGGGGGAGGGGTGACGGCGGCAGCCCATCCGGAAAGAGCACCGCCGCTACCCCCACCCCCAGCCCCGCCCCACAAGGGGGCGGGGAGCGCGTGCTCGCTTCTCCACTCGCACGTCGCCTCGCAGAACAAGGCGGCATCGATCTCTCCGGCCTCCAGGGCTCCGGCCCGAATGGCCGCATCGTGAAGGCCGATGTGGAAGCCGCAGCGAAATCACCGCGCACTGCGCAACAGCAAGCGCCGCAGCAATCGCGCGAAGTCTCAAAGCCCGCGCCGCAACAAGCGCCGCCGGCGACGCTTGAGAGTTACGGCATCCGCTCCGGCACATACGATCTCGTGCCACTCGATCTCATGCGCAAAACCATCGCCAAGCGCATGACCGCCTCGTTCCGCGACGTGCCGCACTTCCCGCT
>CAYUOC010000199.1:1386-6335 GCA_964446305.1 uncultured Terricaulis sp.
ATCAAGAGCTTCGCCTCGATCATCAACGAACCGCACGGCATGATCATGTCGATCGGCGCCGGCGAAAAGCGCCCAATCGTGAAGAACGATGCGCTGGCGATCGCCACGATGATGACCGTCACCGTGACCTGCGATCACCGTGTTGTAGACGGGGCACTGGGCGCGGCCTTCCTGAAGGCGTTCAAGAGCTTCCTCGAAGACCCGATGGCGATGTTGCTCTAGATTCGGCGCATGCGCCGGATTCTCAGCAACGCGCCGACCGACATTGTTCCGTGGGACGTCTATGAGCAGCTAGCGCGCGAAGGCGTCGATATGCTGTGCGCCGGAGAATATGACGGCCCGCGCGCGCTGCGCGACTATTTCCGCACGGCAATCTGGGGCGATGTCGTGCTCTACGAGAACAAGGTGGAGGTTGAGTTCGACGCGTTGCCCAGCGCACCGCCGCCACGCATTGAAGGCGTGATGGGCGACATAATGGCCGATCACCCGAGCGGCGAGGGGCCGCCGCTGTCGGGTATGCTGCTGCTCTGGGACAGCGGCGAGGCTCTCTTCGAAATCTACGCCTACGCTGATGTGTTGCCGGCGGACATCGCCAAGTATCGGTGGACGTATGCTTACCTCCGCCCGCAGCCATCGGGCGCCGTTATGCGAAGCCCAGCAGACGCGCGAGACCCGGACTCATTCTGGAAGCTCGACATCCGCAAAGACTAAGACTTGCCGTCGCGCCATCGTTGCGGCGGCGCCCGCCTCTGCGCTAACTGCAAGCGGGGAGTGGGGCATGGACGGGTTCGTCTCGACGGCTGGGCCAGGCTATTTCGCTGCGGTCGCGGCGGTGTTCGTTGCCGCCCTGATCGCCAAGGCCGGCGCGGCGCGCGCGCCGAACGAAGAGCCGCAGCGTCGTGGATTTGTCATGGCGGCGCTAGCGTTCGCCTCGGCGCTGACGCCAGGCGTGCTCGTCCTCCACGGCTACGGCGTCGCCACTGACGCCACGCAACGCGTCATCCTGATGGCTCTGCCCATACTCGCAGGCTTCCTCGGCGCCCTCATCGGCGCGCTGATTGGGCTCGTCACCCGCGACGCCCGCGCCATGTTCCGCATGGCCAGCATTGTCGCCGGGTTCGGTGCGCTGATCGTGGCGGTGGGCGTGACGCTGCCGCGGCTTGATCTGGCCTGGCTGGTCGGCGCTGCGGACGCGCTCACCCACTGAGGCGCCGCTGCCGCGCCCGGTGAGTTAAGCGACAAACGGTCCGTCCAAATCACTCCCCGGGGCGCCTGTGCGGGCCTATGGTGGGTGCATGCTGGGTACGCTGATTCAATTGGTCGGGCCGCTCTTCTTCCTGGCGGTTGCGCTCGAAGCGCTGGCGATCTTCGCCGAACAATGGGGCGCCGCGCGTTCGCCGGACGAGGAGGCGCCCAAGCATGGCGCGCTGGCGCTGATCGCGCTTCTGTTCACGATCATCACGCCTGGTTTGCTGCTCGCGCACGGCTACATCAGCACGCAGGGGCAGGATCAAACCTATTTCTTCCTGGCCATCGGCGCGCCGATCGCGGCGGTGCTGGTTGGCGCCTTGCTTGGCGCGATCATGGGCGCTGTCGCCAGGGGCGCCGCGCCGCTGATGCGCAGGCTGGCGCTCCCGCTCGATGCCATTGCGTTCGCGGTCGCGGTCTATGCGACGCTGGGGACGATCCAAACGCTGCTCCAAGCCGCGCAGAACGGCGGCGTTGTGCAGGTCACGCCTTAAGCGGCGGCTTGGCCGGCCTGACGAAGCTTCTTCGTCACCATCACCGTCAATTGCTGCGTCACGGTTTGGCGCAGCTCGACCTGATAGTTCGGCAACTCAGCAAGCTGCACCATTGCGTCCAAGTGGGCCTGAACCACTTCGGCGTTCAGCGCGGCGTCGGCGCCGACGCCCTTGATGTAGTTGAAGAGCGAGGAGGAGGCCGACATCAGCAAGCGATCCTTCATGTCGCTCGCCAGTTCGCTCAGCTGGCCGCAGGTGAGGCCAAGCTCACGCACCGCCGCGGCGTCGCCAGGTTGCAAGGCCTTGAGCAACGTCGAGATACGCTCGCAATACATGCGGGCCATGCCCTTGCGGATACGCACTTCCGGCGCGTCGGCGTTCTTGTCGTTGGTGTCGAACAAGCGCCGGCGCGGGCCGTCATATTCGCCGCCCGAAGCACGACGGCGGCGGCAGGGGCCGATATATTTGGCGCTTTCCACGAAATCGCGGCTCCGGCGCTGCGTTTCACGCACACGGCGGAGGAGGGTGGAGGTCGAGAACGGGACTTGAACGAACTCATCGACGCCGGCGGTGCGGGCGCGGGCGATGTCGCTGGCGCGGCCGCGTTCAGTGACGAGCACAACCGGCATCCGCCGATAGAGTTCGCCCGCTTCGCCCGCGCGAATTCGTTGGGTCATGGCGACGCCATCGCATCCCGGCATATCCCAGGTGGTGACGATGATGTCCGGCTGGAAAAACTGCAGCATCTCAACGCAGAGATCGGCGTTCTCGACGTGCTCAACCACGACGGCGCGCATCGTGCGCAGCGTCTCGATCGTCAACCGCCGCTGGAACGGCTTGTCGTCAACAACAAGTATCCGCAGAAGCTTCTGCGCTTTCGCCCGCCTGTCAGCCATGACGCTTTTATACGCGTGCGGTCTTAAAAATTGCGGTAATGAGTTCGAACAAACGGCGTAAACAAACGCTGAATCGGTTAAAGGGTGTTGATGCTTTCGCTGTTGCTCGCCTCGTTCGTCACGTTCTTCGTCGCCATCGATCCGGTGGCGATGGCGCCGATGTTCACGACCATGACCAACGGCATGACGCCCGAGTGGCGTCGCAAGATGGCGTTCAAATCAATCGCCATCGCGACGGGCATTCTGCTCGCGTTCGCCTTCGGCGGCGCCTGGCTGTTGGAACAGATCCACGTCTCGATCGACGCGTTCCGTATCGCCGGCGGCTTGCTGCTCTTCCTCATCGCCGTCGACATGCTCTTCGAGAAGCGCTCGGAACGGCGTGAGGAACGGGCGGAGAAGGTTGCAGCGGATCAGGCCAAGCATCCTGGCGTGCAGGATGATATCTCGGTCTTCCCGCTGGCGATCCCGCTCATCAGCGGCCCAGGCGCCATCGCCTCGATCATGCTCTTCTTCGCCGAGCACGAGGACATCGTTAGCCGCGGCTTCATCCTCCTCGGCGTCGGCGCCAATCTCGCGCTCTGCCTGATCGCCTTCCTGCTGGCCGGGCCGCTCTCGAAGATCATGGGCGAGACCGTCGCCTCGATGCTGACGCGCATCTTCGGCATCCTGCTGGCCGCGTTGGCGGCGCAGTTCGTGGTCGACGGGATCAGGAACGTGTTTGGGATCGCGGCTGCGGGTTGAACTCCACACCCATTCCCGGATGAACGCGCAGCGTTCAGTCCGGGACCCATAAACACTGATGCTCTTCGCAGGAGCACAACGGTTCAGAGTTGGAGTTATGGGTCCCGGGCTCTTCGCTTCGCGAAGCCCCGGGAATGGGTGAGCAGGAATGGGTGGGAGCCAAGCTCAATCCCCGCCTTCACGCGCCGTGTTAGACTGCTAAGTACAGTCTCATGAGCACATCCTTCGACGTCATCGTTATCGGTTCCGGTCCTGGCGGCTATGTCACCGCGATCCGCGCTTCGCAGCTTGGTTTGAAGACAGCCATCGTCGAACGCGACCGATTAGGCGGCATTTGCCTCAACTGGGGCTGCATCCCGACAAAGGCGTTGCTCCGGAGCGCTGAGGTTTATCGCAACGCGCAGCACGCCAAGGATTTCGGCCTCACCATCGAGAACGTGAAGTTCGATCCTGAAGCCGTAGTCAAGCGCTCGCGCGGCGTGGCTGGACGCATGGAGAAGGGCGTCCAGTTTTTGATGAAGAAAAACAAGATCACAGTGATCGAAGGCGAAGCGCGGCTCGAGAAGGGCGGCGCTGCGCCGAAAGTGATCGTGAAGGGCAAGGACGGCAAAGATGCGCCGTACGAGGCCAAGCACGTCATCCTCGCCACTGGCGCGCGGGCGCGTGAAATTCCGGCGGCGGGTTTGAAGGCTGATGGCAAGCGCATATGGACCTATCGCGATGCGATGACGCCGCCATCGTGGCCGGACTCTTTGCTCGTGTTCGGCTCAGGCGCCATCGGCATTGAGTTCGCGAGCTTCTACGCGGCATTCGGCGTGAAGACGACGGTTGTCGAATTGCTCGATCGCGTGTTGCCGGTCGAGGACGAGGAAATCTCGGCGTTCGCCAAGAAGCGCTACGAGAAGGAAGGTCTGAAAATCATGACCTCCACCGAAGCCAAGTCGCTGAAGGCGACGGCGAATGGTGTTGAGGCCGTCGTTCAAGCCAACGGCAAACAGGAAACGCTCACGGCGTCACACGCCATCGTCGCCGTCGGCATCACCGGTAACATCGAGAACCTCGGTCTCGAAGGCTTGGGCGTTAAAACCGATCGCGGCCACATCGTCACCGATGGCTTCGGCAAGACCAATGTCGCTGGCCTCTACGCGATCGGCGACGTCACCGGCGCGCCGTGGCTGGCGCACAAGGCGAGCCACGAGGGCATCATCTGCATCGAAGCCATCGCCGGCCAAAAGCCGCATCCGATGATCAAGGAGCGCGTTCCCGGCTGCACCTATTCGCACCCGCAAGTCGCCAGCGTCGGCCTCACTGAAGCGAAGGCGAAGGCCGCAGGCAGGGAAGTGCGGGTCGGCCGCTTCCCGTTCGTCGGCAACGGCAAGGCGATCGCGCTCGGCGAAGATCAGGGCATGGTCAAAGTCGTGTTCGACGCCAAGACCGGCGAACTGCTCGGCGCGCACATGATCGGCGCCGAAGTGACGGAGCTCATCCAGGGCTACGCCATCGCCATGCAAACGGAGACCACCGAGCACGAACTCATGGAAACCGTCTTCCCGCACCCGACGCTGTCAGA
>CAYUOC010000200.1:0-6312 GCA_964446305.1 uncultured Terricaulis sp.
TGGAGCGCGCGACGGGCCACTGCCGCTGGCAATTGTCGCGGGATTTTCGCGCCATGTTCGGCACCAGTCCGTACAGATACCTCAGCTTGCGGCGGCTGGACCTGGCGCGGCGCATGATGCGCGACGGCGGCGCGATCGCCGAAATCGCCCACGATTGCGGCTTTTCGGACCAGAGCCATTTCGGGCGTGTGTTCAAGCAGGCCTATGGGTTAACGCCGAAAGCTTGGCTTAGGGGCGTGCGGCGTACGCACGATCGTTCTAGAACGGCCTAGTTCGTTGGCGCATGGAAGCGCCATGAAGACAACATCGCTGTTCTCGCCAGAACCCGCAAAGGGATGGATTCCCTGGGGAGCGCTGGCGCCGTTTCTCTTGATCTTCTTTGTGGCCGCTCCGGTGATTTTGACCGACGAGCCGTTCATTCAATGGGGATTTGTGGACGACAGTGGCAATCCGATAGGCGCGTACGGCCTTTATGCCTTCTTGCTTATGCCGTTTGCGATGACCGGAGCGTTGGTGCTTGCGTGGGTGCTGTTCGTCGAACGCCGCCCGCTCAGTACCATCGGCTTGACGCCGAGTGCCGGGGCGACGTCGTTTGCGCGCGGACTCGCCATAGGCATCGCGACCATCGGAGCGGTTGTTGCTGCGATCTGGGCGGCGGGCGGATACCAACCGGACGGATTCGCGAGCGCGTTCTTTGCGCCACGCGACTTGATCGGTATCGGCATTCTATTTCTGTGCTTCGTGGTTCAGGCTGGCGTCGAGGAAATCATCTTTCGCGGCTGGCTGATGTCCGCGCTTGCGCGCAAGTTCAATGTCGCCCTAGCCGTCATACTGACGTGCGCTGTGTTCACGTTGCTGCACTACGGTCGAGGCCAGGAACTGCTGGTCACGGCCAGTGCATTTCTGTTTTCAGCTTTCGCGTGCCTTTGGGCGCTCGTGGCGCGCAATATCTGGGGTGTCATGGGATGGCACATTGGGTGGAATTGGCTGCTAGCGACCGGCTTCGAATTGCCTGTTACCGGACTTGACGCGGGCGTGTCGGCGCTTCTGGTGAAGCTTGTGCCGCGCGGGCCAGATATCCTCACCGGCGGTTTGCACGGGCCAGAGGCCAGCATTGTTTGCCTGATATTCTTTGTTGGCGCGACCGCAACGCTTGTCTGGCGACTGCGGAACACCGCCCACTAAGCGCGGAACGGCTTGGCTGTGGCTTAACACCTGGGCTCGTGCCCAGCGAAGCTTGTACCGTCGGTTCGATCTCTGCGATCGACAGGAATCGGCGGATGCTGTTGAAAAAGTCCGAGAGGTCTTCGGTCCTCCTGTTGTGTCGGAGGCTTTCGTCGAAGTTCATCGCCCGGCGGCGCGAGCCGCCCGGTTGCTCGCTCTAGGCTGCGGCCGCCACCGGGGGCGGCGCGAAGAGCACCTTTGCGAGTTTCCTCAAGTTCTGCGCGGATGCTGCAAGGGTAAATTCATCGTGCGCACCCGATGGGCCACGTAGGCGCAGACGGTCGAGCTTCATGATGCGCTTCAAGTGCGCAAACAACTTCTCGACCTTCCTTCTCTCGCGACGTGATTGCTCAAATTCGGGACTGGCGTTGATGGCGCGCGCCACATCGTGGGCAGCCTCGTGCACGCTGCGCGTGACTTTGCGCATCGGCTGTCCTGGACAGCATGGCTGCTTCAAGGCGCACACGTCGCAATCGTGCTTGCTGGCGCGATAGAGGCGGGTGTTGGCCTTGGTGACGCCGCTGCGCTCCGTCTGATAGGTGCGCCGAAATTGTACGAGCCATTTGCCATTGCGGCAGGTGAGACTGTTGGTTTCGGCGTCGTACTCGAAATCAGATCGGCTGAAGATGCCATCCTCACGCTCGCCTTTTTCCCACACCAGCACATGCGGCTCGATATTTTTCTGGCCGACCATCCAGGCCAACATTTCGGCCGTTCCATAGGCGGTGTCGCCTATGAGTCTCTTTGGCTTGGCGCCAAAGCGCTGCTCAACACATTCGATCATCGCCTTGGTTGCGTTGACTTCCGCTGTCCGCAGCGCCGGCGTCGCTTCAACGTCCATGATCACGGCGTGCTTCACATCGATCAGGTAATTCGTGCACCAGCCGAAGAAGGCGGGCCTGCCGACCGCTGCAGTCAGTCGTGACGCAGGATCAGAGAGGGAAATCTCTTTGGGGGCGCGGCTTCGCGGTCGAGCCCTTTGAGATATTCGCTCACCGCACGGCTCGGGCGACTGCCGCCGGCGCCGCCGGTCCAATCGTGGTCGTCGCCGCCATCGATGTGATTTTGCCGGTTGGCGTCGGCGCGGATGATGCTGGCGTCGGTTGCAACCTTCCCCCCGACGAGGCCTTTGTCCATGCAGGTCCTGGTGGCTTCGAACACCTTGCGCAGAATGTCGGCGTCGCGAAAGCGGCTGTGGCGGGTCTTCGAGAAGGTCGAGTGATCGGGAACAGCATCCTCAGTGCCGAGCCGGCAAAACCAGCGATAGGCGAGATTGAGCGAGACCTCCTCGCACAAGCGCCGCTCGGAGCGGATGCCGTAGCAATAGCCGATGAGGAGCATCCGAATCATCAGCTCTGGATCAATCGAAGGGCGGCCGATGTGAGAGTACTGCGGCGCGAGTTGCGCTCGCAGATCGGATAGATCGAGCACCGCATCGATCTTGCGCAGCATGTGATCGGCTGGAACCACTCTCATCGAGGTTGAATTGGTAGAAGAGCTGCCCCTGCGCGCCTGACTTCTCTCCCATCATCACAGCCTCCCTTGCTCACAACGCAAGGGAATCAGCGTTCGCTGAAATGCGCACCGACTTTTCAACAAAAATGGGCGAATGGCCGTCATCGGTCTGCTACGCCGCGAGCGGCGGGCGCCGCCGGGCATCGGCCTTCAGTCAGCCATTTTCGCCGCCTACCTGGCCGACTGCGCTTCGCGGGCGGCGAGCATGTCTTGCCACGGGCCGAACGTGTGCTGTTGCTGCGAGAAATCGTCGGCGTAGGGTGGAAACGGCGCATCGACGGGCTTGCGGTTGCGATCCGGATAGTCCCGGTCAAGGCCGCTTCTGTGCGGCCGCGGCTGGACGTTGACGAAGGCTGCGACGTCGAACGCCTGCGCTCCGGTGAGAACCGGACTCTCATGGGTGACGCCGAAGGGCATGTTGGCGCGGATGAAGTTCGCCGCCGGGATGATGCGGTGCATGCCGGCGCCATCGTTGAAGCTGTCCGGACCCCAGAGCGGGGGATAAAGATAGCCGGGGCCATCGGCGTTGCGCGCGCCCTGCCCGTTGGCGCCGTGGCAAATCGCGCAATGGGCTGTGTAGACCTCGGCGCCGCGTGCGGGATCGGCGGGCCGGTCCAACAGCGCAACCGTGGGCGCGCCTCTGCCGTCCATGCCCGCGGGCGCTGCATCGCTCAGAAACCGGATGTAGGCGATCATCGCCGCCATCTCGCGTGAACCCTCAGGCAGCGCACGCCCGTTCATGCTTCGCTCGAAGCAGCCGTTGATCCTTTGGGTCAACGTCTGAGACGCATTCTCGCGCGCCATGTCGCGCGGATAGGCGTCGGCGGCGCCGATGAACGAGAGCGCATAGCGTTGGCGCCCGCCATCGAGATGGCAGGAGCCGCAGGCGAGATTGTTGCCGGAGAAGCGCATGCTCGGGTCTGCGACGCCGGGCCCAACCAGCGCGTAGGTGCGCCGGATCAAGGCCTCGCCGTAGAGCACTTCTTGTTTTTGCGGGCTTTCCGCCAGCGCCGCCGGATCGGGGTGCGGCCAAGATTGCGCTGCGCTGGCTTGCGGATTGGCGGCGGGCGCCTCGCGCTCCGCGCCGCACGCCGCCGCGGCGAGTGAGAGCAACGCTACGCAGATGAACTTTACCGAGGATAAGAGCTTCAAGGTCATGCACCTGTGTAGCGACTGCAGCGAATGGATCGCAATCCATGGGCGCGACACTGTCAACCGCCATGCGGCGCCGCAGAGCTCTTAACCGGGGCGGTGATTTCGCCGATACTGGGCGCCACGGCCAAATTGGACCTTGCCCGCGGCTCAAAGGATAGCGCCATGCTCATGTTCAGATCTCTGGTTTTCAGTTGCGCGCTGCTGGTCTGCGGCGCCGCCTCCGCTGATACGAGTGACTTCACGCCCGGTCCGGTGATCGCCGAGTACGGGCCGGTGGCCGACGTGCCGGGCGCGCCGGCGATCGCGCCAGGGACGACGTTCAAGGTGCTCTTCAGCGTCAGCGAAGCGGCCGAGGCCGGCGTCCTCAACCGGCGGCTCGAATCCGCCGCGCGTTTCCTCAACATGCATGTGCGCGCCGGCGTGCCGCGCGAGAACATTCATCTGGCGATCGTCGTTCATGGCACCGCCGCGCGCGACCTGACCAGCACGCCGCGCGAGGGCGAGGCCAACGCCAATGCCGGTTTGATCGCTGCGCTGATCGCCAATGGCGTGGAGATTTGGGTGTGCGGGCAGACCGCTGCCGCCATGGACATTGACCAGGAGGATCTGTTGCCGGGGGTGGGAGTGGCGCTCTCGGCGATGACCGCGAACGCCTTGCTGCAACAGAACGGCTACACGCTCAATCCGGGTTAGAAGCGTTTGCGCGCGCAACGCCGGCGCTCCTGGTTGGCGGCGGGTGACATCATGGTGAGGCGGTTCCTGCGCGTTACGCTGCTCGCGGCGTCCGTTGCGGCCTGCGCGGCGCAACCCGAGCCGCTCTATGAACCGCTGGCGCCGGCCGAGCGTGCAGCGATGGTTGCGGGAGAGGGCGTCGCCAAAACGAGGCTCCGGCAAGGTTCTGATAGCGCTCCAGGCGCCATCGACGTCGCCTTGGTGGACGCGAAGCGAAGCACTATTTTGTCCCACCCAAAGTAGCGTCGGGTCTTGACCGGCGAGGAGAGGCTCCGCGCGCGCGAAACGACCTAAGGCCGTCAGCGTCGCGAACTCTTGTCGGTCAACCACGCGCATTGCCACTCCGCTTTACTGCACATTCAAGCCAGCTCGGCGCTTTGCGCTGGTTATGAGCGGCGCGAAAGAACGACGCGGCGATCGCCGTCGCGGCGGGCCTCCAGGTTGAGACTCGACGACATGAGCTCGATGAATGCCTCGGGATCGGCCTGCACGTAGCCGCCGACGCGCATTTCCCCAAGTGCCGGGTCGGCGAGTTCGAACTGCCAGCCGGTTTGGCGAGAGACTTCGGAAATTGCTTCGTTCAACGTCTCGCCGTCGAACGCCAGCATGTTGTCGCGCCACGCGAGGCGGCGGGGAATTGCTTCGGCCGCGATAGGGACGAGTTCGGCGCGCTCATCGCGCAGCACAATCTCTTCATTGGCTTGCGCGGTGACGGTTTGGACGGGGCCGAGACCGGATAGGATTCCGCTTCGTTCAGCGGCGCCGGAGACAGATCCGCGCAAGACGGTGGTGCGGACTTCATCGGCGCCGATGCGGACCACGAACTCTGTGCCAAGGACGCGAATGTCGCCTTCGGGCGTATGCACCACGAAGGGTCTCGTCTCGTCGCGGGCGACATCGAAGAGGGCGGAGCCCGCGCTAAGTTCGACGCGGCGTTCGCTGTCGCTGATCGCAATCGAGGCAACGCCTGCGCCGCTGAGCGTGATGGTGGAGCCGTCGCCAAGAGTGATGGTGCGCACTTCGGCCGGTGCGGTGGCGTAGTGTTCGGAAGGCGCGAAAGGGGATGGCGTCTGGGTGAACCAGATACCTGCGCCGATCGCCAACAGCGCGCACGCGGCGATCGCGGCGGCGGGCAGGGTCCAGCTTCGGCGTGGGCGAGGCGCGGTGTCGTTGGCTGCGGCGCGGCCTTTCAGGTGCTGCAGCGATTGAACCGCGCCCCAGGTGCGCTCCAGCTTGGCGTAGGCTCTTGGATGGTCTGGATCGGCGTCGAGCCACGCTTGGAAATCACGGCGGTCAGCGTCGCTCGCATCGTGCGCCTTGATGCGGACGATCCAGCCGCTGGCTTCGCGCTCGGCTCGTGTCAGGGTTTGCCGGTTAGGCATTCTTGCTTGGAGCTTTACGTGTCGGGTTCGGCGAGGGCGAGCGCCATCTTGGCGAGCGCGGTCTCGATGTAGCGCTGGAGCGTGCGGCGCGAGACGCCAAGGCGCTTGGCGGCCTCGGGCTGGGTCAGGCCTTCGACGATGTGCAACAGCAGCGCTTCGCGCAGATGCAGCTCCAGGGCGGCGAGCGCGGCTTCTGCCGCTGTTGCCTGCTCGGCGGCGATCAGCTCGGCTTCAGGATCGGCAGCGGATGTGAGGGCAAGGGTTTCGATCCCGGCTGAAGCGTCGGTCTTGTGGTTGGCCTGAC
>CAYUOC010000201.1:0-2822 GCA_964446305.1 uncultured Terricaulis sp.
GTTCAAGAAGCGCGGGTTGATCGGCGCCGGAATCGTGTTGGCGTTGGCGTTCGGCGCGTACCTGTTTTGGCAAGCGTGGGACATTTTCTTCATCGTGCTGTTCATGGGCGGGCTCGGCGCCGGCGTCATCGCGTACCAGCCGCTCGCGAAAGTCGGGAAGACGCTGAAGCAGCAATATTGCGCGGCGATCGCCGATGCGATCGGCGCCGACTTCACGATGGGCGGCTTCCAGGCTCCTGCGTTCGACCGCCTGCGCAGTTTGAACTTGGTTCCGAGTTTTGCGCGATCGAACTTCGAGGACCTATTCAGCGGAACGTATAAGAACTCATCGTTCGAGCTTTACGAAGGACACCTCGAACAGCGCAGCACCGATAGCAAAGGCCGGACGCGCTATACGACCGTGTTCCGCGGCCAGCTCATCCGCATGCATTTTCCGCGCGAGTTTCTGGGGGTGACGATCGTGCGGCGCGATGCGGGCGTGTTCAATGTCTTCGGCGGCGGCAAAGCGCAAGGACAAAAGCTGGAGCGGGTGCGCCTGGTGGATTCGCGTCTCGAGAAGGCGTTTGAGGTGTGGGGCACCGATCAGGTCGAGGCGCGCTATCTGCTGCATCCGGTAATGATGGAGCGGTTTCTCGAACTGGAGACAAAGCTGCACGGCAAGCGCCTACGCTGCGCGTTCGAGGACGGCGATTGTTTGGTGGCGGTTGAGGGCGGCAATCTGTTTGAGCCCGGTGATTTGTTTAAGCCGCTCGTCGACCCAGCGCGGGCGCGGCGGATCGTGAATGAGATTTCCGGCGTGTTCGGCGTGATGGATCAAGTGCTGACCGCGCAGGCGCAGAGACCTCAGTAATGGACGGCTTGCCGATCGAACCAGCGGCGCTGGCGCCGTTCCTGATCGCGGTGCTTCTCATCGAACTCACGCCCGGCCCCAACATGGGCTACCTCGCGGCGCTGAGCGCCTCGCATGGGCGTACGGCGGGTTTCAGAGCCGTCGCGGGCGTGACCCTCGGCCTTGCCTTTTACATGCTGTTAGCGGTGCTGGGCGTCGCCGAAATTCTGGCTGCCGCGCCGCTCGCGTACGGTGTGCTCCGTTGGGCCGGCGTGGCTTACTTGCTCTATCTGGCGTGGGAAGCTTGGCGCGGTGCGAGCGAGACTTCGCCAGGGCATGCGCGCGATGTCGATCACGCGCCGTTCTGGCGCGGTTTGATCGCCAATGTGCTCAATCCGAAGGCGCTGGTGTTTTATGTGACGCTCTTGCCGGGCTTCATCGCCGCCGATCATGCGCCCTTTTGGGTGCAGGCGTTGATTCTGGGCTTTCTCCACCTGCTGGTCAGCCTCATCATCCACAGTCTGATCGTGCTGGGCGCGGCTCAGGCTGGCGCGGTGATCGCAAAGTCGCGCGGCGCTGCGCCGGTGCGGCGGGCGCTCGCCATAGGCATCGCGTTGATCGCGGTTTGGTTGGCGTGGGAAACGCGCTGATCAGACGGTGATGATGGCGCCACGGCCGGCTTCGTCGGCGAGAGCGATGTGCTTGCCGTCCGGCGACCAGGCGAGCGCGCTCACTGAGCCTTCGCCTGCTTCGTCCAATTCCATGCCGAGAGAGTCCGCAAAGCGCACGAGGATCGCCGCGCCGTCGGAATAGCCGATGGCTAGCACTTCTTCCGTCGGATGAAACGCAACGGCGGTGACGAGCGCGTCGCCGCGCTCGCCGGGCTGTAGTGGCGGTTTGCCCTGCGGCCCAAGCTTGCCGACAAACGGCCAGACGATGGCCGCGTTGGCGCCGGAAGTCGCGAGCCAACGGCCGCGTTTGTCCCACGAAAACGATTTGGTCTTGGACGGATAGCCGTCCATGCGCAGGTCTGTCTTCTCGGGGAGACGCCAGCCGTGCAGCGCGTTCTCCTGCATGCCGGTGATGATGTATTCACCTTCCGGTGACTGCGTGATGGCGAGATGCGATCCGGCCCATTTGAGGGCGTTGCCCTTATCATCGGCCGCCAGCACGAGGCGCATGGTGACGCCGCCATAATGGCTCACGGCGAGGCGGCGGCCCTTGGCGTCGAGCGCGATGCCGCCGATCGTTGAAGGGTGCGCAAAGCGATGGGCTTCCTTGTCGCCTTTGAAGATGATCGCATCCCTGCCGACGCCAGCGACGATCACGCCCGACGCCGCGCTCGAGACGAGATGGTCAACCCACTTGCGGACGTCTCCAAGTGTGGCGACTTCACCGTCCGGCGAGATGGCTTTGATCGCGCCGTCATCGCCGCCAGTGACGAGACGTTTGCCGTTCGGGTGCAGCGTGGCGCTCAGAATAACGCCGTCATGCGCGGCGACGCGGCGGGTTTCGCCCTCCTGCGCCGCTACGAATACATTGCCGTCGCTCAGCGTGAAAAATGCCTCGCCGCCGATCCAGTGGACCGACGTCGCGCCTGCGCCGATCGCGAGGCGGCGGCCGTTGTCGTAGACTTGCGCCGTCACGCCGCGCACGCGGCAAAGGCGGCTTCCAGTTCGGCGCGGTCGAGGTTCTTGCCGATGAAGACGAGGCGGGAAATGCGCTTCTCGCCTTCCTTCCAATCGCGCTGAGTATCGCCTTCCACGATCATGTGAACGCCCTGCACGACAAAGCGCTTGGGCTCGTCCGGGAAGGCGAAGATGCCTTTGAGACGAAGGATATCAGGGCCGCGCGCCTGGGTGATCTCATTCAGCCACGGCAGCAGCTTTTCGGGATGAATGAGCTTTTCGGTTGAAAGCGAAACGCTGGTGATGCCGCTGGCGGAGACGTGATCGTGGTCATGATCATGGTGGTGATGATCGTGGCCGTGGTG
>CAYUOC010000201.1:2922-4163 GCA_964446305.1 uncultured Terricaulis sp.
GGCAGGAAGTGCGGATCGATTTCGGTGACGCGATCGAGATCAAAGGCGCCGAGGCCCATGATCTTATCGAGCGCAATATCGCCACGCTGCACTTTGTGCAGCAGGGCCGTCGCGTTGACCTGGCGGATGGCGCGTTCGACTGCCGCGAGTTCGTCCTTCGAGACGAGATCGACTTTGTTGAGAAGGATTACGTCAGCAAATGCGATCTGCTCGCCCGCTTCCTCATTGTTCTTCAACTGCTCAAGGACGTGCTTCGCATCAACCACGGTGACAATCGCGTCGAGCTTGGTTTTCGCGCGCACATCGGCGTCCACGAAGAAGGTTTGCGCAACCGGAGCGGGTTTCGCCAAACCGGTGGTCTCCACAAGGATGGCGTCGAAGCCGCCCTTACGTTTCATCAAACCTTCAATGATGCGGATCAGGTCGCCGCGCACCGTGCAGCAGACGCAGCCATTGTTCATCTCAAAGACTTCCTCGTCGGCGTCGACGATCAAGTCATTGTCGATCCCGATTTCGCCGAACTCGTTCACAATGACGGCGTACTTTTTGCCGTGTTGCTCGGTCAGGATACGGTTCAACAGGGTGGTTTTGCCCGCGCCCAGGAAGCCTGTGAGCACGGTAACGGGAACTGGCTGGGTCATGGCCCCCTAGATAGCTATTCCGGGCCGTTCCGCCAGCAGCTAGGGTGCGGCGAAACGGTGGGGATACCGAATGAGCTGGAAGCGGATAGCGCTGATCGTGCTGGGCAGCCTCGTGGCTTTGCTGCTGATGGGCGCGGGGCTCTTGACCTACCTCGTCCTCCGCCTCGACGTGCGGGGCGAGATCGAGCGCAATGTGGAAGCCGCTACGGGCCGGGACCTCACCATCAATGGCGCTGTCGGCGTCAGCTATTGGCCGGTGCTGGGCCTCAAGGCCCAGGACGTGACGCTGGCGAATGTCGAGGGCGGGCGCGCCGCGGCGTTTATCGCGGCGGACGAAATCGATATCGGCGTGGAACTCCGCCCGCTTCTCGACCGGCAGGTGAATGTGCGCCGCCTCGTGTTCCAACGCCCGCGCGTGGCGCTCGAGGTTGACGCAGAGGGGCAACCGAATTGGCTGCTGCGGCCGGCCCCCAGCACGACGCCGCCGCCCACGACGCCGCCGCCGCCACAGGGGCCGGTTGACGTCCAGCGCACCAGCCTGCGCAGCGTCCGGATCAATGACGGCGAAGTGAGCTTCTTCGATGCGCGCCAAGGCGCCGG
>CAYUOC010000201.1:4263-6310 GCA_964446305.1 uncultured Terricaulis sp.
GGCCAGGCGCCGCCGCCGGTGACCGAAGAGCAGGTCGAAGTCGCCGCCGCCATGCCGGAGGCAGGGCAAGCGCAAGCGACAGCCGAGATCGCCACCGTGGAAGCCGCGCCGCGTGCGATCGATGTGCGCCAAGCGCCGAGCGAAACGCCGATCGATTTTGCTGGACTGCGTGCGATCAACGCGGATTTGGAACTCGTCACGCGCGCCGTGCTGATCCAACACATGCGCATCGACGCGAGCCGTTTGAACCTCGTGCTCAATGACGGCTTCATGGCGGCGACCGTACATAACGTCGCGCTCTACGGCGGCTCTGGGCGCGGGCGCTTCGAGATTGATGCACGCCAACCGGCGACGCGCATGGCGCAGGATTTGGCGTTCACAAACCTGGACGCCCGCCGTTTCCTTACCGACGCCATCAATTATGGCGGCATCGAAGGGCGTGCAGAGCTTTCTCTGAATGTGCGGGTGCAGGGGCTGACGCAAAGCCAGATGATCAATAGCGCCGACGGGTATGCGCACATGGAGGTCGTGTCCGGCACGCTGCATGGCGTGGATCTCGGCGGCGTCGCCACCACCATCCGCAACGCGCTGCGCGGCGAGTTGATTGCGCCTGAAGCGCGCACGCCATTTCAGGGCTTCTCGGCTACGTTCGCCATCGCGGACGGCGTGCTCGCCTCGGACTCGCTCTCTTTCAACACGGCGGACCTGCGGATACCGGGGATCGCAGTGATCGATCTGCCGGGACGGCGCTTGGATGCGCGTCTGGCGCCGCGCTCGCCGCGCGGGGGCGTGGTGGTGCCGTTCGCGGCGCGCGGGCCGTTCGGCGAGTTCACTTACGCGCATGACATTAACGGCAACGCATTGGCGCAGATCAGTGAGCGGGTCGCGGAAGTGGAAGCTGCTTCGCGGACGCCGGCGCGGCCCTAGTAGTTCCCTCACCGTGCGCTCGACTGCGGTACGGCCTTGCAGATTCGCTGGCTGACGGCGTTCAGGCTCTGTGCAATGGTGCCGGCGTGAGCGGCTCGTTTTCGAGCGTCTTGTCAGCGTCATCTATGAGCATGGACGAAACCCTTATTGGGCTGATCGATGAGATTTATGTGCTGATCCGGGATCCGTCTGGGCTGCAGCAACTCGTGGGGCGCATCGCGGATTGGCGAGGTGCGGACATGGCGCTGCTCACCGCGCCCGCGCTTCCGGGCTGCAAGCCGGTTCCGCTCATGGCGTACAAGATGGATTTCACGCCCGTGATGGGGCGCCCGGATTTGGTGATGCAGCCGGAATTCACACGCCGCGCAATCGCGACCGGACGCGCGCCGGGAGTTTTTACGCTCGATGAACTCATGCCTGCGCAGGAACGCGAGACCAACGAATACTGGCAAAGCATAATCGCGCCGCTCGGCATTGGGAGCGGGATGTTGGCGATCATTCGCACCGCTGAAGACAATATGCGTCCGGTTTCGCTGAATCTTTTCCGGCGCACGTCATCAAAGCCGTTCGATACGGCGGATATGGAAGCGATGGCGGCGCCGGCGTCGCACATGCGCCTGGCGCTTAGCCTATTGCTCGATGGGCCCAGCGGCCTCACGAGTTTCGGGCAGGACATGGATTTCACCGCGCTCAACACGCCGGTGTTCTCTCTGAACCAATCGGCGAAGGTTGTGCGCTGCAATGAAGCCGCGGAACGTTTGCTCGAGAGTGACGATGGCGTCGCTTTGCACGAGGATCGCCTCACACTGCGGGATGGCGATCGCCAGCGCGAACTTGATGCCGCACTTGGACGCGTGATCGGCGACGATTGGTCCACCAAGATGCGCAACGGGGCGGAGATTTCGGCGCCCCGGCCGAGTGGGCTGCCTGCGCTCTCGCTGGTGGCGGTTCCGACGGGCGCCGAAAATCCGATCGCGACGGCGGCGGCCTCAGTCCGCTGCCTCGTGTTCGTCTATGGAAGCATGAGCGCTCCGGCGCGGGCGGGCGGTCGAGACGGCGCGGCTGCGCTGTGGAACTGAGTTTCGGTGTCGGAAGTAGTGGTGCTGGGGCCGGAATCGAA
>CAYUOC010000202.1:0-6168 GCA_964446305.1 uncultured Terricaulis sp.
CGCGGGATGGAGCAGCCCGGTAGCTCGTCAGGCTCATAACCTGAAGGTCGTAGGTTCAAATCCTACTCCCGCACCCAAAAAGCGCATTCGAGGGCCCTGCTGGAAACAGCGGGGCCTTTTTCCGTATGTGCCCCGGATCGCCGCGCGGCTGGGGGCTCCGCTTCGCGTCGTGACTAATGTCGATGCGGCGCGCTCAAAAAGTCCGCGTGAGACGCGCGTCCCGCCACTGGCTCGCGATGATGTGTTCGCCTGGCGCAAGGTTCGCTCTTGTGGTCCGTGGGTAAACCGGGCGTCGTGTTCTAAGTCGCGGAATTTCAGGCGATTTCGCTGATTTACCCGCGGGTACGACGAAGCGACTGGAATAGTCGATGAAAGGGAGCGGGAGCTGCAGTCGGCCTGATCACGGGCGGCTGCTTCTTCGGTAGGCTAGAGCCATGAGGGATCCGGCAGAGGTCGTGCAGGGGGCGGGCGTGCGCCAGAGTCTGCTTGAGCACCCCGCTTGGACGCGCTGGGGCGCGCACTTCGCGTTCTGGTTCGCCTATCTCGCGATCCGCACCGCCGCTGCCGGCGCCGATCCGCCGGAAGACGTCAACGACTTCCCGTATTTCATCAACCGCGCGCTCGTCGTCGCTACCTATTGCGTGCTGACTGGCGTGTTGCTGGCCGCAGTGGCGGGGCCGCGGGCGGCGCAGTCAAACTGGGCGCGCAATCTCGCGCTGGTGCTCGGTGCGCTCGCGATCGCGCCGCTCACGCAATACAGCGAACAATTCTGGCCGCAACGGCTCGCGGGATTCTCGCCCGAGCCGTATCCGTTTGTGATCTATCTCTTCCAATTCGGCTGGGCGCTTCCGCTTTGGGGGCTCACGCAAGCGTTGCTCGGCTATCACTTCGAAACGATGGCGCAGGCGCGTGCGGTCGCGCGTGCACAAGCGCTGGCTTACGACGCGCAGCTCAGGATGCTGCACTACCAAATCAACCCGCACTTCCTGTTCAACACGCTGAACGCGATTTCGACGCTGGTGCTCGAGAAGCGCAACGACGCCGCCGAGAGCATGATCCTGAAGCTCGCGGGATTCTTGCGCTATTCGCTCGATCGCCAGCCCACAGCCTTGGCCAATTTGAGCGCGGAGCTCGAAGCACAGCGCAAGTATCTCGAAATCGAGCAAACCCGTTTTGACGATAAGCTCAAAGTACGGTTCGAGATTGAGCCGGGCCTTGAGGGCGCGAAGCTCCCCAGTCTCATCCTGCAGCCCATCCTCGAGAATGCGATCAAGTACGCCGTAACGCCGAGCGTGAACGGCGGAACGGTCGTTGTTTCAGCGCGTCGCGACGGCGAGGTGCTGCGTATCATCGTTGAAGATGATGGCCCGGGGCTGCCGAGTGAAGAAACACTTCCGCGCCGACGCGGCGTTGGCCTCGCCAACATCCGCGAGCGTCTCGAACTGATTTACGGCCAACGCGCGGGGCTCATCGCGCGCAATAGGGAGCCGCATGGCTGCCGCATAGAACTCTATCTACCCCTGGAGGAAGACAGTGTCCGCCCAACCCCTGCGCCTGCTCTTAGCTGACGACGAGCCCCTGGCGCTTCGCCGCATCAAGCTTGCACTGCAAGCGATCCCCGACGTGGAAGTCGTGGGGGCCGCAAGCGATGGTGCTCAAGCAATCACACAGATGCGCGATCTGAGGCCCGATGTCGTTCTGCTCGATATTAAGATGCCGCTGGCCGATGGTTTCGAGGTCGCCAATGCGGTTGAGGATTCCGGCGGGCCCGAGGTGATCTTCGTCTCAGCGTTCGATTCATACGCGGTGCAGGCATTCGAAACCTCCGCCGTCGACTATCTCGTGAAGCCGGTGGAGTTCGAGCGCTTGGCATCCGCGCTCGGCAGGGCGCGCGAACGCCGGGCGGCGAAAGACGCAGGCCGCCGCGCGGAAGAACTGGCCGCTGTGCTGGACGCTTTGAAGCGTGAAGCGGAGGAGCGCGAGGGGCCACGCTACGAGAAGGAATTCTGGATCCGCGATCGCGGCCGCTTCCTGCGCGTGCCTGTCTCCGACGTCGAGCGCATCGAAGCGGAGCGCGACTATGTGCGGCTCTATTGGGAAGGTCGCACGCTGCTTCACCGCGAGACGATGTCTCACCTGGAAGAAAAGCTCGATCCAAACCTGATGTTGCGCGTTCACCGCTCGGCGTTCGTGAACTGGAAGCGGCTGAAGGCCGTCCGCCGCGACGCCAACGGGCGCTTGATGGCCGTGCTCGAAAGTGGCGACGAGGTGCCGGTGAGCCGCGCCTATGCGCAGCGCGTGATGCAGGAAATGAAGAGCCGCGCCTGAGCCTGAGAAAAGGAGCGGGCGGTTTGCCCGCCCGCTCAAGGGTTCTTCATGCAACGATGCATCGTTAGTCCTAGGATGCCGCCGCGCGTGGTTTCGGATGCGCCGCCTTCCGGGCCACGCTAGAACGCCGCTTCTAGGAGGCGCAGGTGCGGGGAAAAGTGGTTGTCATCACGGGCGGATTCGGGGTGCTTGGCCGTGCGGCGGGGCAAGCCGCACGCAAAGCCGGCGCAACGCCCGTCCTGATCGACTACGCACCCGTCCCGGAAGATCCGGATTTCCGCGACATGATTGCGCTGGGCGGTGTCGACCTCACAGGGGCCGATGCGGCGGCCACGGCAATTGCAGCAGCGCGCGATGCGGTGGGTCGTATCGATGCGCTCTTCAACATCGCTGGCGGCTTCGCCTGGAGCACCGTTGCCGATAGCTCGCTTGAGTTTTGGGAAAAGATGTTCGCGATCAACACCAAGACAGCGCTGAACGCCAGCCGGGCGGCCTTGCCTCATCTGATCGAAACCGGCGGCGCGATCGTAAATGTCGGCGCCAACGGCGCGTTGCGCGCCGGCGCTGGCTTCGGGGCTTACGCTGCGTCGAAGCAGGGCGTGCACAAACTTACGGAAGCGCTCGCTGAGGAGCTGAAGGGGAAAGTCCGCGTCAATGCCGTTCTGCCCTCAGTGCTAGATACCGCGCAGAACCGGAAAGACATGCCGAACGCGGACTTCGGCGCGTGGGTGGCGCCCGCGTCGCTGGCGAAGGTCATGCTCTTTCTCGCGTCCGATGACGCAAAGGACGTGACGGGAGCGTTGGTCCCGGTGATGGGGCGCGTTTAGCGCGTCAGTCTTTCGACGATCAGCGCTGCCGCCGCCGCCGCGTCGAGCTTGGTTGTGTCGATGTGCAGCTCCGGACTTTCCGGCGCTTCATAAGGGCTATCGACGCCAGTGAAGTGCTTGAGCTGCCCCGCGCGCGCCTTCTTGTAGAGGCCTTTCACGTCGCGCTTCTCGGCCTCCGCGAGCGGGGTATCGACAAACACTTCGTAGAATTCACCGTCAGCCATCAAGCGGCGCGCCATATCGCGCTCAGCGCGGAAGGGTGAAATGAACGAGACGAGGACGATGAGGCCGGCGTCCGACATCAGCTTCGCGACCTCCGCGACGCGGCGAATGTTTTCGACGCGATCGGCGTCGGTGAAGCCGAGGTCGCGGTTGAGGCCATGACGAACGTTGTCGCCATCAAGCAGCACTGTGTGTTTGCCGAGCGAGTGAAGCTTCTTGTCGACGAGATTGGCGATGGTGGATTTGCCGGCGCCCGAGAGGCCGGTGAACCAAAGCACCGCCGGCTTCTGCCCCTTGATCTCCGCGCGCGCCGTGCGCGTCACATCGAGTGATTGCCAGTGCACGTTCTGTGCGCGGCGCAGGGCGAAGTGAATGAGCCCCGCGCCAACAGTGGCGTTCGATGTGCGGTCGACAAGAATGAAGCCGCCCATGTCGGCATTCACCTCATACGGATCGAAGGCAACGGGTTGATCGAGACTGACATTGCAGACCGCGATCTCGTTAAGGTCGAGGGTCTTGGCCGCCAGGTGCTCGAGCGTGTTTACGTTGATCTTGTGTTTGATCTCCGTGATGGTTGCCGAAACGGTGCGCGCGCCGATCTTGAGCCAATAGGGGCGGCCAGGTAGAGCCGGCTCATCCGCCATCCAGACAAGCGCGGTTTCGAATTGATCGGATGTCTCTGGCGGATCGTCCGCCGCCGCGATGACGTCTCCGCGCGAGCAATCGATCTCATCGGCCAGTGTCAGCGTCACTGATTGACCGGCGATAGCTTCGCCGAGATCGCCGTCCTTGGTGACAATGCGGTCGACCGTGCTGAGCTTGCCCGATGGTGCAACGCGGATGGCATCGCCAGGCTTGACCCGCCCGCTCACGATTTGACCGGCGAAGCCGCGGAAGTCGGCGTTTGGCCGATTGACCCATTGCACCGGCAAACGGAACGGCCCCGCAACGCGACGCGCCTCGTCGATCTCGACGGCTTCCAGATGCTCCATCAATGATGGGCCCGAATACCAAGGCGTTTGGCCGCTACGGGTGGTGACGTTGTCGCCGGTCAGGCCCGAGAGCGGAATAGCCAACACACTCTTCAAGCCGATCTGTTCAGCGAAGCGTGCATAGTCCGCGACGATGGTGTCGAATGTCTCACGCGACCAGCCGAGAAGATCCATCTTGTTGACGGCGAGCACAGCGTGGCGAATGCCCATCAGCTGCACGAGATAGGAGTGACGCCGAGTCTGCGTCAGCACGCCCTTGCGTCCGTCAACCAGAATGACGGCCAGATCGGCGGTGCTCGCGCCGGTGACCATGTTACGCGTGTATTGCTCATGGCCTGGCGTGTCGGCGACAATGAACTTTCGCTTGTCGGTCGAGAAGAAGCGGTAGGCGACGTCGATGGTGATGCCTTGCTCGCGCTCGGCGGCGAGGCCATCGACCAGCAGCGCAAGGTCCAGATTGTCGCCCTGCGTGCCGACTTTTTTGGAATCCGCCTCAAGCGCCGCCAACTGATCCTCGAAGATCATTTTCGAGTCGTAGAGTAGGCGCCCGATCAGGGTTGACTTGCCGTCATCGACGCTGCCGCAGGTGATGAAGCGCAGCAGCGACTTGTGCTGATGCTGTGTGAGGTAGGCTTCGATGTCGGCGCCGATGAGATTGGAAACGTGGGCCATCAGAAATAGCCCTCTTGTTTCTTCTTCTCCATCGATGCGGCTTGGTCGTGATCAATCACGCGGCCTTGGCGCTCGCTGGTTGTGGTCAGCAGCATTTCCTGAATTATGGCGGTGAGCGTCTCGGCGTTGCTCTCGACAGCGCCTGTCAGTGGGTAACAGCCGAGCGTGCGGAAGCGTACCTTCAGCAGTTCGGCCTTCTCGCCCTCGCGCAGTTTCATGCGCTCGTCGTCGACCATGAGCAGCGCGCCATCACGGCGCACGACCGGGCGCTCGGCGGCGAAGTACAGCGGCACGATCGGGATGTTCTCAAGGTGGATGTATTGCCAGATATCGAGTTCGGTCCAATTCGAGAGCGGGAAGACGCGAATGCTTTCGCCCTTCTGCTTCTTCGCATTGTAGAGGCGCCAAAGCTCGGGCCGTTGGTTCTTCGGGTCCCAGCGATGATTGGCTGAGCGGAAGGAGAAGATGCGCTCCTTGGCGCGGCTCTTCTCCTCATCGCGCCGCGCGCCGCCGAAGGCTGCGTCGAAGCCATAGTGATCTAGGGCTTGCTTCAGACCCTCCGTCTTCCAGAGATCGGTATGCAGCGAGCCGTGGTCGAACGGGTTGATGCCGCGTGCGAGTGCATCGGGGTTCTTGTGCACCAGCAACTCAAACCCAAGTTCAGCCGCCATGCGTTCGCGCATCTCGTACATGGCGCGGAACTTCCAGGTCGTATCGACGTGCAGCAGCGGAAACGGCGGCGGCGAGGGATAGAACGCCTTCGCCGCCAGATGCAGCATCACGGCGCTATCCTTGCCGATGGAATAGAGCATCACCGGCTTGGCGCACTCGGCGACCACTTCGCGCATGATGTGGATGCTCTCGGCCTCCAGACGCTGCAAGTGCGTCAGGCGCGCGGGCGATAGCGTATCCGGTTTGGCGCGGAGGCTCGACATATGCGCCACTCTCTAGAGGGCGCGGCGCCTCGCTGCAAACACCTCCGCCAGTCGCGGGACCGCGTTCGCCGTGATGGCTAAGACATCGCGGGATCGGGGAGCAGCGGCCCGGTTGTGCGCGATTGCTGGCGCTGCGCGCAGACGTTAGACACCGCCTGTGACCCGCGCGCTCGACCGCCGCTTTTCCATCGC
>CAYUOC010000203.1:0-1136 GCA_964446305.1 uncultured Terricaulis sp.
GCGCTCTGGCGCTGCAAGGCGTGCGCTGAGCCGTTCGACCGGTTTAAGTGTCACTGATGGCGAGCATCGATTTTCACAAATTGCGCGTGGCCGAAGTGAAGCGCGAAACGCCGGACGCTGTGTCGGTGCGGTTCGAGCTGCCGGAGGCCTTGCGCGAAGCGTTCGCTTTCAAAGCCGGACAGCACCTCACCTTCCGCCGCGAGTTCGGCGGTGAGGAAGTACGGCGCAACTATTCTGTTTGCGTGGCGCCCAGCGAAGGCGTGCTGAAGATCGGCGTGAAGAAGATCGCCGGCGGCGTGTTTTCGGGCTGGGTGAACGACGAACTGAAAGCCGGTGACGAACTCGAAGTCATGGCGCCGCACGGCTCTTTCTGCTGGACCTTCGATCCGAACGCGCGGCGCGAGTATGTGGCGTTTGCGGGTGGCTCGGGCATCACGCCGATCCTTTCGCTGATGAAGACGGCGCTGGCTGTGGAGCCGAACTCGCGCTTCACGCTCTTCTACGGCAACCGCAATTCGTTCGGCGTTATGTTCCTGGAAGAGATCGCCGGATTGAAGGATCGGTACATCGATCGTCTCTCCGTGTTTCATTTCCTCGAGGAAGAGGAAGAGGAGATCGAGCTCTTCAACGGCCGGCTCGATAGCGCCAAAGTGCGAGAGGTTCTCTCGAGCTTGGTGAAGCCCAGCGACGTCGACGTCTTCTTCATCTGCGGACCGGGCCCGATGATGGATGCTGTCGAAGAAGCATTGCTCGCCAAGAACGTGGACAAGCCGCGTATCCTAATCGAGCGCTTTACCACCGGGCCACTCTCAGCCGCACAGGCCGCCGCCGCGCGCGCGCTTGAGGAACAGGCTGCAGGCTTGAAGATGAGCGTGACGCTCAACGGCCGCCGCATGCAGGTCGCGTTCGATCCGGCGAACCACTCCATTCTCGATAACGTCCGCGCCGCTGGCTTACCCGCCCCGTTTGCGTGCAAAGGCGGCGTCTGCGCGACGTGCCGCGCCAAGGTCACGGCCGGCGAAGTCAGCATGAAGGTGAATTACGGGCTATCCGAGCAAGAGATCGCCGACGGTTATGTGCTCACCTGCCAGGCAACCCCCCTTACCGAAGGCGTGGCGCTGACGTACGACGTCTAG
>CAYUOC010000203.1:1236-6109 GCA_964446305.1 uncultured Terricaulis sp.
CTAGCCGCCGGCGGCGCGCGCGATGCCGCCGAGCGTCAAATCGACGGCCATATCCGCAAGCGCCTCAGGACTCACCGCGCCCTTCGGATCGAACCAGGTGTGGGTCCAGTTGATCGTGCCGAAAAACAGCATCGCCGCCGTGAGGCTAGCGCCCTCTTGCTTGGCCAAGCCCGGCTCGATCTCCAGCAGCAATTTGCGCACGATCTCGATCAGTCCGCGCTGCACATCGACGATCTCCAACCGGCGCGACTTCGGCACATAGTCGAGATCGTTGAGCAGCACCTTGTGGCGATCGGCGGCGCCAACATAGAGGGCCATGAAAAGCTGAGCCAGGTCACGCAGCTTCTGCTCCGGGCCATCCTTGCCGGCCATGGCGTCGTTCGCCGCTGCCTCCAGCGCACGGACGTGGCTGATCATCACATCGTAGAGGATGTCCTCTTTCGACTCGTAATAGTGATAGATCAGGCTCTTCGAGGTCTTGCAGCGCTCTGCGATATCCGCGACCGAGGCGCCGTTGAAACCACGCGATGCGAACAGCGCCGCCGCCGCTTCGACAATCGCTAACTTCCGTTCATCGTAATCTGCAGCTTGCGTGCGCGCCATGCATCCCTCAAGGACGAGTTTACAGGCCCGCCCCCGGGACGCGCTAGCTTAATCACCACGCCATTTACATGGCCATCCGAGCAGCTGCTTGACTGTCCCCCGCGACAGAGGACGGCACGAAGAGCGCGAATGCGCCGTGTGCCGTAAAATCTGTTAGAATGGGGGCGAGCGCAAAAGTGCCGTCGATTTCATCGCCACGCTTGCCCAATAGTGTCAGCTTCATCATTTGGGGTCGTCCCTCGCGAAGGACACGCTCGATCGTTTCGGCACACTCGCGCCGCTGCGTCGCCGCAACCAGATCGAGGAGTCGATGCCCGGCTAGGTCAGCGCTGCTGAAGCCCGACCAAGAGGTAAAAGCGTCATCAACGGTTTCGACACGAGCGCGCGCATCGAGCTTGATCGCGGCGGCCTGGGCGTGAATACGAACGGCCTGTTGAATGGCCTCGCCTTCTTCCATCAGACGCCGCAGTGCATGGCTCTCAGTCACGTTGCGTATCAGCGCCGCGGCGCCGACCGACACTGGAAACACCGTGACCGCGAGATGGCGGCCGTCTGGCGCGCCGACTTCAAAACGCTCGGCCTGGCGCGTGCGGATGACGCGCTGAACCCGGTCGGCGAGAATGGAAGCGAGCGGCTGCGGCAGCACACTCACGATCGAAGCACCCTCTAAATCCTCGCGTGAAGCGCCAACGAAGGCTTCCGCGACTGCATTGCTGTGACGGATGCAAAGCTGCGCATCGATGCTCAGATAACCATCGCCCAAGTTGTCCTGCACCGCCGCCACATCCGCGCGAAGCTTCGCCAGGCTGTTGCCGACGTCATCGGATCCCGTGGTTGCCTGAAATGCGTCGGGCGCGGCGAGGACCAAGCGTTCACGGCCATGATGCGTGATTGAAATCGGCTGTCGCAGCGCTTCGTTCTGCCAATAGCCAATGTTTCGTATGAAATCTGCTGAAGAGACACTGATGCGATTGGGCACAAGACGCTCCGACTCAATTTACTCGAACTAATCTGACATCACAGACGTGTTCTGCAACTACTCGGCGAAGTTCCTTCCCTAAGACACTTTCGCTTCTCGCAAAATACGCCGCAAATGATAGGCCTTCTTTATTAGAGTTTTGCGTAGATTTCGAAGAACTCGACTGCGTCATATGCCAACAGCTCTAGGCCATTATTCCATCCGTCTGAGCAGGAGCTGTGGCGGTGGGGTTCGCGCTAAAGTTGTCGCGTGGGTTCAAGGCGTTTCGTCTGCCCGCGTTCTATGCGCCGGCGCGGCGGCGCTTCAGCGACCGCAGCGGCGGCGCTGCCGTCGAGTTCGCGATCGTAGGCCCGATCCTCTTTCTGCTGATGACGGGCATTTTCACCTACGGCGGCTACTTCCTTACGGCGCACACGATTCAGCAATTGGCGAATGACGCCGCGCGCGCGTCGATAGCCGGGCTCGACGACGAGGAGCGCCTCGCGCTCGCCCGCGAAGCCATGCAGGCGGGCATTGCAAATCAACGCTTTATGCGTGGCGAAGTCTCGCGCCTTGATCTCACGCGCGAGGGCGCGGCGATCTCGCTCGCGGTGACATACGACGCGAGCGAAGACGTCTATTGGGCCTTTCAGTCGCTCATTCCGGCGCCGCCCTCCACTATCTCCCGTAATGCAACCATCCGCATGGGCGGCTTCTGATGGGCGCGCTTTGTTTTCTGCGCGCTCGCGATGGTGGCGTTTCCGTACTTACCGCCGTCAGCTCCGTTGTGCTGATCGGCTTCGCGGGCCTCGCCGTCGATGTCGGCAGTGTCTACCTCGAATCCCGGCGCCTGCAGGGCAGCGCCGATCTCGCCGCGCTCGCGGCGATGCAGAACCCGGCGCAAGCGGAAGCGCTCGCCGCCGCCACCGTCGCCGCCAACCGGTGGCCGCAGGATACGCAAGTGCGTGTCGTGCGAGGAACGTACGCGCCGGATCGTTCCGTTCGGCCGGCTGAGCGCTTCCGCCCTGATCCCGCCCGCGCCAATGCAGTGCGCGTCGAGGTGACCACCTCTGCGCCGCTCTTCTTTGGCAGACTATTCGTGCCCGCGGGCCGCATGACCATCCGTCGCGAAGCCACCGCTGCGGAGACGCAGCTCGCCAGCTTTCAGATCGGCACGCGCTTGCTTTCATTGCAGGGCGGCGTCGCCAACCAGGTGCTGAGCGGCTTGACCGGCAGCAGCGTCAATCTCTCGGTGATGGACTACAACTCGCTGCTGCGCGCCAATGTCGACGTGCTCGACTATGTCGACGCCTTGCGCACCCGCCTCGAGCTTCAAGCGGCAAGCTACGATGAAACGCTCGACGCCAACGCCGACGCGCCGATAGCGTTGGAAGCGCTTGCTGACGTTGTCGCCGAGACCGACGAACGCGCTGAACGGGCATTGCGGGCCATGGCGCGCGCCTCGGAGCGCAATCGCCCGCTGCGCGGCCTCAGCGACGTGCTCGATCTTGGCCCCTATGGCCCCCAGGACCACGCCACCCGCAGCGCCGACACGGAGATCCAGGTTGGCGCGATGGACTTAGCGACCGCAATCCTGCAGGTCGCCAACGGCCAACGCCAAGTTCAGCTCGATCTCGGCGCTGGCGTGCCCGGTCTCGCATCGACAAATGTGTGGCTAGCGATTGGCGAACGGCCAAACAACTCGCCGTGGCTCACTGTCACCAACGACGAGAGTGTCGTTATCCGCAGCGCGCAGACGCGGCTCTATGTCGAAGCCAATGCCGGCGCAGGCGCACTCGCGAACGTTCGCATTCCGGTTCTGCTGGAGCTTGCTTCGGGCCAAGCGCGGCTGGAGGAGATCAATTGCGGCTGGGGCGGCGGCGGCAATCGGGCGGTGACGCTTGGCGTCTCACCCGGCATCGGCTCGTTGATGCTCGGTGAAATCGACCGCGCCCGGCTCAACAATTTCCGCTCTGAGCTTCGCCCCTCGCCCGCGCAACTCGTGCGCGTCGGCGTGGCGCGCGTTGAAGGCGAGGCGCGTATCGACGTTGGCGGCCATCAATGGAGCAACGTCCGCTTCAACGATCGCGATATCGAGCGCGGGGCCGTGAAATCCGTGCAGACGCGTGACGCCGTGCGCGCCACGGTCTCCACGCTGCTGGGCCAGTCCAAGCTTACCGTGCGCGCGGCGGGCCTCGGCCTCAGCACCGGCGCTCTGACATCAGCGGTGCAAGGCGTGCTGACCACTGCCGCGGCGCCGCTGGACAATCTTCTCAACGGGTTGTCGGATCTCTTGGGTGTGCGCCTTGGAGAGGCCGACGTCCGTGTGAACGGCGTGCGCTGCGGCGGCGCTGCATTGGTGGCGTGATGTCGAGTGCAAAGACAAAAACCGCCGCGGCGTGCGCCGTTCACATGCGTACGCCGGACGGCATAGGCCGCTATCCGCTTCGTGCTCTAGCGCGTCGTCGCGCACCGCAACTTAAGCGGTCTTTAGCGCCGCCCGCCGCAAAAGGCGAACAACAATGGGTGTGGTGATGTTGCGTTCTTTTTTTGCTTTGTCTTTCGCCGTGGCGCTTGCGCCGTGCGCCGCTTTCGCCGCTGGCAGCGATACAGATAGCTTCGAAGTCACGGCGACTGTGCTGGCCTCATGCGAAGTGAGCGCCTCTGATCTCGCGTTCGGCAATTACGATCCAGTGACGGCCTCGCACCTGGATGCCGACACTTCGCTCAGTGTCACCTGCACCAACGGCACGCCCTATCACGTCGGCTTGAGCCTTGGTGATGGCGCTGGCGCCTCAATGGCCGAACGGCGCATGACCAAATCCGGTGACACCGAAACGCTGAGCTACGTTCTCTACCAGGACGATCAACGCTCCGTGCTGTGGGGGACAACAGGAGCGGACCGTCTCTCCGGCACAGGCGACGGCACGCCGAACACCATCGACGTTTATGGCCGCGTGCCCATGCAGCAAGCAGCGCCCGCCGGAACCTACGATGACACGATCGTCGTCACGGTGTCGTGGTGATCGTCCGCGCGCTCATCACCGCCGTGTTCTTTTTCATGGCGCAAGGCGTGGCGAGCGCTCAAACCGGCGGGATCCGTGTCGCGCCGGTCTTGGTCAGTCTCAACCCCGAGCGCGCGATCGGCTCGGTACAGCTGCACAACGGCCGCACGACCGCAGTCTCCTTCGAAGTTGAAGCTTACGTTTGGACTCAGGTTGAGGGCCAAGATCGCCTCACGCCGACCAATGCGCTCATCGTCGCGCCGGGCGTGTTCGAGATTGCGCCAGGCGGCGATCAAACCATCCGCTT
>CAYUOC010000204.1:0-6090 GCA_964446305.1 uncultured Terricaulis sp.
CGTTCGGCCTCGCGTGCTGCGCGGTCGAGATGATGCAGGCGTCGATGCCGCGCTACGATGTGGAGCGGTTCGGCTTCGCCCCGCGCGCCAGCCCGCGCCAAAGCGACGTGATGATCGTGGCCGGCACGCTGACCAACAAAATGGCGCCCGCTTTGCGCAAGGTCTACGACCAGATGCCCGAGCCGCGCTACGTGATCTCGATGGGCTCCTGCGCCAATGGCGGGGGCTATTATCATTATAGCTACGCCGTCGTGCGCGGATGCGACCGGGTTGTGCCGGTGGATGTTTATGTGCCCGGTTGCCCGCCGACAGCCGAGGCCTTGGTGTACGGCATTCTGCAATTGCAGCGGAAAATCCGCCGCGACGGGAACATCAATCGATGAGCGCGCTTGAAGACCTCGGCGCCCATATCGGCGCTTCGATGACCTCGGCCGTCGAAGGCCAGACGGTGAACGTGGGCGAACTCACGCTCGACGTGCGCGCCGATCAGATCGTGAGCGTGCTGACGTTCCTGCGCGACGACCCGCGCTGCAAGTTCACGACGCTGATCGATCTTTGTGGCGCGGATTATCCACAGCGGAGCAAGCGCTTCGATGTGGTTTATCATCTGCTGTCGATGCATCTGAACCAACGCATTCGCGTGAAGGTGCGGACGGACGAGGAAACGCCGGTGCCATCGATCGTAGGCCTGTGGCCGTGCGCGGATTGGTTCGAGCGCGAGGCGTTCGATATGTACGGCATCCTATTTTCCGGGCACCCGGATCTGCGCCGCATCCTCACCGATTATGGTTTTCAGGGCTTTCCGCTGCGCAAGGAATTCCCGCTCTCGGGCCACGTGGAAGTGCGCTACGACGCTGAACAGAAGCGCGTGATTTACGAGCCGGTGAAGCTCAATCAGGCGTTCCGCAATTTCGATTTCCTCTCGCCGTGGGAAGGCATGACGCTGCCGGGCGATGAAAAGGCCAACAAAGATGGCTGACGATCTCTACAACGCGCCGCACGAAGAAAAGCGCAGTTTCACCATCAATTTCGGGCCTCAGCACCCGGCCGCGCACGGGGTGTTGCGGCTTGTGCTGGAACTCGATGGCGAGGTTGTTCAGCGCGTCGATCCGCATATCGGCTTGCTGCATCGCGGCACCGAGAAGCTGATCGAATATAAGACGTATCTCCAGGCGCTGCCGTACTTCGATCGGCTCGATTACGTCGCGCCGATGAACCAGGAGCACGCGTTTTGCCTGGCGATCGAGCGGTTGGCGGGCATCGAGGTTCCGCGCCGGGCGCAGATCATCCGCGTGCTCTATTCTGAGATCGGCCGCATCCTGAACCATCTGCTCAACGTCACCACGCAAGCGATGGACGTGGGCGCGCTGACGCCCCCGCTCTGGGGCTTTGAAGAGCGCGAAAAGCTCATGGTGTTTTATGAGCGCGCCTGCGGTTCACGCATGCACGCAGCGTATTTTCGCGCCGGCGGCGTGCACCAGGATTTGCCGCCCAAACTGATCGATGACATCGAAGCATGGTGCGAGCAATTCCCGCGCACCGTGAACGATCTCGAAACCCTGCTGACCGACAACCGCATCTTCAAACAGCGCAATGTCGATATCGGTGTGGTAAGCCAGCAGGACGCGCTGGATTGGGGCTTTTCGGGCGTGATGGTGCGCGGCTCGGGCATGGCGTGGGATTTGCGCCGCAGCCAGCCGTACGAGATTTACAACGAGCTAGAGTTCAAAATCCCGATCGGCAAGAACGGCGATTGCTATGATCGCTATCTCTGCCGCGTGGAGGAGATGCGCGAGTCCACCAAGATCATGCAGCAATGCGTGAAGCTGCTGCGCCAAAACCCAGGGCCGGTGATGCCCGAGCAGTCCAAATTCGCGCCCCCGCGCCGCGCGGAGATGAAAGGCTCAATGGAGGCGCTCATCCATCACTTTAAGCTCTACACCGAAGGCTATCACGTGCCGGCGGGCGAGGCGTACGCGGCGGTCGAGGCGCCGAAGGGCGAGTTCGGCGTTTATCTGGTGGCTGATGGCACGAACCGGCCGTATCGCCTCAAAATCCGCGCGCCGGGTTTCCCGCACCTTTCGGCCATGAGCTATCTCTGCAAGGGGCATATGCTGGCCGATGTTTCGGCCGTGCTGGGCTCGCTCGACATCGTGTTCGGCGAGGTGGATCGGTGAATGGGCAGCACGAACCGCTGATGCTTTGGATCGAGGGCCTGGTGGCGCTCGTGATCATGCTCGCGTTCGTGATCCACGCCTTCTTCGCGTTCAAGGCAGATCACGTGCAGCACCATCCCGCGCGCGTGCGCATCGGGGCGGCGATCCAGGGGCTCACCATTGGCCTGCTGATTGGGTTCGTGATGGTGCCGCTGCGCATGCAGCTCATGGAAGGGCCGGTTTCGCCTGGGCTTTCCTCGCTCTCCTTCCTGCCTGCGTTTATTCTGTTGATCCTCATCCGGCGCGGCGCGCTGCTTCGCGCGCCGTTGTTGTCGCGCTATCTGCGCGCTTACCGGCGCGCCACGCTGCTGAAAGCGCGCGACGATGCTGACAAGGCGCTGGCCAAGCTTGACGCGATCGAAGCGCGAGGGGCGGCGGCATGAGCGCGGTCGATGTCGTGCAGCGCCAGCTTGAGGCCTACAACGCCCAGGACATGGACGCCTTCCTGGCGACCTATGCGCCCGATTGCCAAATCTGCGACCTGAACGGCGCGGCGACGCAGAACGGGCGCGAGGAAATTCGCGCGCGCTACAGCGCGATGTTCGCGCAATATCCGCAGAACAAGGCGCGTCTGGTGAACCGGGTCAGTCTTGGCGATGTCGTGATCGATCATGAAGACGTCACGCGCGGCCCCGACGGCCCCAAACTGGAAGCCGTCGCTATCTACACCGTTAAGAACGGGCTGATCGCCCGCGTCGATTTTGTGAAGTGAGAAGAAGATGAGCGTCCGCCGCCTTGCCGAAGTGCAGCCCGATAGCTTCGCGTTCGCCCCCGCCACGATGGAAACGGCGCGGTGGTGGATGCAAAAATATCCGCCCGAGCGCAAAGCCTCGGCGGTGATCCCGATCCTGTGGCTGGTGCAGAAGCAGGAAGGCTGGGTGAGCGAGCCGGCGATCCGCGCGATCGCCGAATTGCTCGACATGCCGAAAATCCGCGTGCTGGAAGTGGCGACCTTCTACACGATGTTTCACCTCGCGCCGGTCGGGAAGCACCATTTTCAATTGTGCGGCACCACCCCGTGCGTGCTGCGCGGCGCCGAAGAGTTGAAAGAGGTTTGCCGCCGCCGCATCGGGCGCAAGCATGAGGTCTCGGCCGACGGGTTGTTCTCGTGGGAAGAGGTCGAGTGCGTAGGCGCGTGCGTGAATGCGCCAGTTGTGGCGATCGACGATTATTACCACGAAGACCTGACGCCCGAGACGCTGGAGGCGCGCATCGATGCGCTCGCGCGCGGAGAGAAGATCGCGCCCGGGTCGGCGATGGATCGCCAAACCTCGGCGCCGGAGGGCGGGCCCAAGGTGCTGACCGATCCTTCGCTTTATGACGGTTCGCTCGCGCAGAAGATCAATCTGCCCAATTTGCCGGAGAAGGCGTGAGCGATCACAAACCCTCCGACAACGGCTTGCCGCGCGTGAAAGGGCGTTTGCCGTTCGACGCGCCAAAGGCGGCGGGCGCTTCGATGAAGCAGAGCGCGTTGTTGGTGTATGGCGCGCTGGTGCTGGGGTTGATCGGCGTCGCGGCGTATATGGCGCTGGTTCAAGGCATGCCGCTGACGAGCCCGTGGGTCGCCGCGCCGGCGATCGGGTCGCTGTGGTTCGTGCTGCGTTTGTTTATGATTTGGGGATCGAGAGGCTAATCGTGCTCGCGGATAAGGATCGCATCTTTCTCAATCTCTACGGCACGCGCGGGGCGGACCTCGAAAGCGCGAAGAAGCGCGGCGCGTGGAACGGCACCAAGGACATGCTCGACGCCGGGCGTGACTGGATCATCCAGCAGATGAAGGACTCAGGCCTGCGCGGGCGCGGCGGCGCGGGCTTCCCGACGGGCATGAAGTGGTCCTTCATGCCCAAGGAAGTGAAGGAGCGGCCGCATTATCTGGTCGTCAACGCCGATGAGTCCGAGCCGGGCACCTGCAAAGACCGCGACATCATGCGCCACGATCCGCATCTGCTGATCGAAGGCTGCTTGGTTGCAAGCTTCGCGATGCAGGCGCATGCGGCCTACATCTATCTGCGCGGGGAGTACGTGGCTGAGCGCGAAGCGATGGAGCTTGCGGTCAAGGAAGCGTACGAAGCCAAGCTGATCGGCAAGAACAACGTCCACGGCTGGGATTTCGACGTCTACATCCACCACGGCGCAGGCGCGTACATTTGCGGCGAAGAAACCGCGCTGCTGGAAAGCCTCGAAGGTAAGAAGGGCCAGCCGCGCTTGAAGCCGCCGTTCCCCGCGAACGTGGGCCTCTATGGCTGCCCGACCACCGTGAACAATGTCGAAAGCATCGCTGTGGCGCCGACCATTCTGCGCCGTGGCGCGAAATGGTTTTCCTCGATTGGGCGCGCCAACAACACGGGCACCAAAGTGTTCTGCGTCTCCGGCCACGTGAACAAGCCGTGCAACGTCGAAGAGGCGATGAGTATTCCGCTCAAGACGCTGTTGGAGGAGCATTGCGGCGGCGTGCGTGGCGGTTGGGGCAATCTGAAAGCGGTGATCCCGGGCGGCTCGTCGGTGCGCATGATCCCCGCGCATGAAGCCGAAACCGTGCTGATGGATTTTGACTCGCTGGTCGCGCTGAAATCCGGCCTCGGCACGGCGGCGGTGATCGTGATGGATCAGAGCACCGATCTTATCCGCGCGATCGCGCGCATCGCGTATTTCTACAAGCACGAAAGCTGCGGCCAGTGCACGCCGTGCCGCGAAGGCACGGGCTGGATGTGGCGTGTGCTGGAGCGCATGGCGAAGGGCGAAGCCGATCACAGCGAGATTGATTTGCTGCTCGACGTCGCGGGGCAGGTGGAAGGCCACACCATCTGCGCGCTGGGCGACGCGGCGGCCTGGCCGATCCAAGGCTTGATCCGCCATTTCCGCGGCGAGATCGAGCAACGTATCGACCGCTACCGCGCGGCGAAGGGCGTGCATCAAGTGCGCGCAGTGGCGGCGGAATGAAACACTTCCTCCTCATCTACACCTATGGGCCGGACTATTTGGAGAAGCGCGCGGCGCATCGGGGCGTGCATATCGCGCTCGCGAACGAATCGGCCGCGCGGAACGAACTCCAGCTTGGCGGGGCAGTGCCGAGTGATGATCCGCCGTTTGGGCTGCTGTTGTTCAAAGGCGAAACGCCGCAGGTGGCGGAGGATTTCGCGCGGGCGGACCCGTACGTCATCAATGGCGTGGTTACGGCCTGGCGCGTGCGCGAATGGATCACGGTGGTCGGGGCAGGAGCGCTGACGAAGGTCTGAAACGGAAACGGGGCGGCTTTCGCCGCCCCATCCGCTTAGTGCTCTTTCTGGCGCTCTTGGTCACGCTCGCGCTGCTTGTCGATACGCTCCCGATCGCGCTCGGGCCGATTCTGATCAGGCTTCGGTTGGCGCCCAGGCTGGGCTTGGCGCTGTTGTTCGCGCGGCTGATTGGGCTGATTGTTCGGCATGAGGAATGACTCCTTTCTCCCGCCTTGACGAACCAACGTGCCGCCGATGGGCGCGTTCCTCTAAAAACACAGCAAGTTCCGTGGGTTAAGTCGCTACCGCGACAGGGTGCGCGCTGCGGTTGGCGTGCCGAGGAAAGATTGCGACTCTCTCGCAAAAAGAGCCGCGTGCGCGGGCTTTTGGCCCACTTGCGGCGACGCAATAAATCGTCCATGCGCGTGGCGCGAAAGCGGTTGCGATCATGGCGAAAATTCTCGTCGACGGCGTTGAAGTCGACGTTCCTCCCGAGTTCACTTTGCTGCAGGCGTGCGAAGCCGCCGGCGCCGAGATTCCGCGCTTCTGTTACCATGAGCGCCTCTCGATCGCCGGCAATTGCCGCATGTGCCTGATCGAGGTGAAAGTTGGCGGCAAATCAGGGCCTAAGCCCGTGGCCTCGTGCGCGCAGCAGGTGA
>CAYUOC010000205.1:0-6063 GCA_964446305.1 uncultured Terricaulis sp.
ACATCCCCCAGTTCACGAAGATGAAGCAGGCCGACGCGGTGAGCGTGGCGAGCATACGCGGCGTCAGCGCTGCGGCGATTTCCCGCCAGCCTGGGCGCCAGCCGCTCATCAGGAAGACGGCGATGAACGCAGATGGCGCCGCCCACAAAATGCGCTGCGCCAGCACTTCGCGAACATCGATCGCGGAGAGCAGCTTCAGGTAAAGCGGCAGGAAGCCCCACATGACGTAAGCGGCCGCCGCCGCCATGAACCCTGCGCGGCGTTCAGCCTCTGATGGGCTCGCTGTTATGGGCGCTGCGGTCTCGCTCATGATGCGGGACGTCCGTAGGGATTGGGATTTTTGATCTGCATAAGCCGTTCAGGCGCCTCGACCGGTGTGAAGCCAAGCGGCGCGTAGACGCCGTGCGCGTCCTTGGTGCCGAGCAGCCAGCGGCGCAGGCCTTGGAGTTCGGGATGGCGTTGAAACAGCTGCACGAGCGCGCGGCCAACGCCTTTACCTTGCTTGCCAGGCAACACGATGACGTCGCAGAGCCACGCGAACGTCGCTTTGTCTGTCACGACACGCGCGAAGCCGATCAGCTTGCCGCTTTCGTCGCGCGCGATTGCACACATCGAGTTCGCGCAGGCGCGGGCGACGACATCGCGCGGAATGCCGGGAGACCAATAGGTCTCGCGCAGCACGGCGTGGATAGCGTCGATGTCCGTTTCCGACGGCTGTTCGATGGCGATGGCAGGCATACGTCCCCTCGCCTGCTAGATAGGAATGGAAAGGCGTTTCCGCCACGCTCGAAACGACGAAACCGCCTACACATTTTGTAACAGCAGATGTCAGTTTCGCTCACGAGTCGCGCGCCGTCGCGCGGTTGCGCTATGGCTTGAGGACGGAGAACAGGACGCGCTTCGGGTGAAGCTTCAAAGAATTGGTTCGTGGGGTTTGCCGAAGCGCGCCCTGCGCGGAGTGTTGAGCAGCCGGCGGAAGCTTGAGGCGTTCTGGGATATCCCGGGTGGCCATGCGTTTGCTGACAGGTGGGCTTGGGTAGTTCGATCAGTGCGGGACCTCTCCCCGCGCATTGCTGCCGCTCTCAACGGACTGATCACCCACGACGCTGGGTATCCGGCGATCTCTTAGCGCCTAGCTTCGCGTTCCCGGCTGACGTGCAGGGCGAAGACCAATTCCTTCGCACTGGGCCTCGGCTTCCTTGTCTCACCGAGCAGCGACTTCCCTCCTCGCGGACTTCCATCGCATCACGTTCAAACCGCATCTCCCGCGCTATCAGCTATTGGTGCACCGTAGCCTCCATGCAGGAGATGCGGGCATCTTAGGCGCGTACGGAAGCGGTCGGATTGATTTTTTGTGGGGGCTTTGGAGTCAGCGGGTTAGTGCGGGAATTTGGCGGATAGAGTTGGGATCTATCCTCGGGATTTGCTCGCGGCGCATCGAAGTTGAGTCTGCTTTTCGCCGAAAGGCGACATTCCCGCTGACACAGGGTAGTGACCGCTAATGGCCTTTCATATCACCCACCGCCTGGGGACGATGACGAGCGACCCGCCGCTGTCGGCCTTTCGTTCGTTGCTCAACGAACTCAAAGAGCACCCCGAGGACCAGGAGCATTGCAGCGTGTCCGTCACGCATGAAACAGAATGGTGCCTAGGCGCTTACGGCGGCGGCTACGTGACCTGGGAAAATCTCGAAGACGGTCCGCCGCGTCATATGGATGGCGTGACCGACGAGAAACTGATCGGGCTATGGGAAGCGCTCGCTCGTGGTGAGATCGATCTGATTGAGCGCGAGCCTTGGCTGCCCGGCTACTGAAGTCAGCGTCTGATTTGGGCCAACCTCGGACATTCCTGATATTTCTGCGCCCCTTCTCCTGGTTAAGGAGAAGGTGGCCGCGTAGCGGAGGATGAAGTGTGCTGCTGCGAAAGTGGGACGCAGCTTTATTCTGATGCGCCGGTAAACCTCACCCGTCGTTCGCTGGCGCTCACTGTCTCCCTCTCCCTAACCGGGAGAGGGAAACGAAATCACGCAGCCTTAATGCGCTTGAATAAGCCTTTGTTCAACATCAGCTCGGCGATTTGGACGGCGTTGAGGGCGGCGCCTTTGCGGAGATTGTCGCTGACGACCCAGAGTGACAGGCCATTGTCGACGGTGTGATCTTCGCGGATGCGCGACACGAAGGTGGCGAACTCGCCGACGCAATCGAGCGGCGTGGCGTAGCCACCGTCTTCGTGCTTATCGATCACCATCAGGCCCGGCGCTTCGCGCAGGATCTCACGCGCTTCATCGGCGCTGATCTCGTTTTCGAATTCAATGTTCACGGCCTCGGAGTGGCCGACGAACACCGGCACGCGCACGGAGGTCGCGGTGAGTTTGATTTTCGGATCGAGGATCTTCTTGGTCTCGACTTCGATCTTCCACTCTTCGGTGGTGTAGCCATCGTCCATGAAGTCGCCGCCGTGAGGGATCACGTTGAAGGCGATCTGCTTCGGGAATTGCTCCGGCACGATCTCATCGCCGACATAGAGCTTCTTGGTCTGCATCCAGAGCTCGTCCATCGCGTCCTTGCCGGCGCCGGAGACGGATTGATACGTCGCGACGACGACGCGCTTGATCTTGGCGCGATCATGCAGCGGCTTCAGCGCAACGACGAGCTGCGCGGTCGAGCAGTTCGGGTTGGCGATGATGTTGAGCTTGTCGTAGCCGAGCACGGCGTCCGGGTTCACTTCCGGCACGATCAGCGGCACACGCGGGTCCATGCGCCAGGCGCTGGAATTGTCGATCACGACGGCGCCGGTCGCGCCGATCTTCGGCGACCATTCCTTCGACACTGTGCCGCCGGCGCTCATCAGCACCAGATCGACGCCGGAGAAATCGAAGTTTTCGAGGTCTTTGCACTTCAGGGTTTTGTCGCCGTAGCTGACCTCGACGCCGATCGAGCGGCGCGAGGCGAGCGCGATCACTTCGTCAGCGGGGAAAAGCCGCTCTTCCAAAATGGCCAGCATTTCACGGCCAACGTTCCCGGTGGCGCCGACGACGGCTACGCGCAATCCCATGAATTCGTCTCCCGCAGGCCCTGGCGCTCCGCCGGGCCGCGTGCCTCTAGCTAAGCAGAATGCTAGGTTTTTCCAAGGCGTAGCGCGGGACAGAAGCGCATAGCCGCATTACATTTCAGCGCCGACAGGGGGGACAGGACATGGCCGATCAAGCCACCAATCTGGAAGTCTACAAGCTGCTGGTCGAGGATGTGCGCGATGCGCGGCGGGCGCGGCGCGAACTCTCCAACGTGTTCACGACCCTCAACATCGCCGGCATGAGCGCGCTGGGTTTCCTTTCGAGCGCGGGCGGACTGCCGAACCCGGTGCTGTTCACGCTCTGCGCCATCGCCCTGGCGCTGACCTGCGCGATCTGGCGGACGTCCAATTCGTATTACACCGTGCTGCTCGCGGCGAAGTACAAGAACATTTACGCCATCGAAGACGATCTCGGTGTGCACCCTATCCGCGACGAATGGCAAAGCATCACCGGCAAGCGCCGCGCGATGAAGTGGTGGTCGCTCGAACGGGCCATGCCGATCCTGTTCATCATCGGATACGCGGTCTTCTTCGCCGTGCACGTTGGCGGCTGGGATGTCGAAGCCTTGTTCACGGCCGTGATCAACGGCGCCGCGGATTTGATCCGCGACGCCGGGATCATGTTTTAGTCAGTGCATCGCCATCGCTGAACGATCAGCCGCGCGCTCCAGCTTCGGCGCATAGCGCATCCGCTTGCACGCGACGCTTTCACCGCGCCCGAGCGAGAACATGGATTTGGTCTCACCGGTGTAGGCGAAGCCAACCTTGCTCAACACACGGCCCGAAGCTGGATTATCGACGAAGTGACCCGCGCCGAGTTCGCCAAGCTTGCGCGCCTCCACGACGAAGCCGGTCGCCGCTTCTGTTGCGAAGCCTTGGCCCCAATAGGGCCGGCCAAACCAATAGCCGAGCTCAAACCCATCTTCGTCGCGTTTGTGCGCGCCAATTGCGCCGATGAGGCCTTCGCCTGGCAGCTCAACCGCATAGACGAAATCGCGCCCGAGCGGCGCGCGCGCGGCGTTGATCATGATCCAGCCTTCGGCGGCTGATGGAAGGTAGGGGAGCGGCGTCTGTGCGAGATTTCGCCCGACGCCCGGATCGTCGCAGAACTGAGCAATACGCTGCGCATCGGAGATGCGCAGGCGCCGCAGCTTCAGTCTGGGTGTTTCGATCTCAATCACGTCACGCATAGGAGCCGCTCCTTTGGCTCTATCGCGTGGGGCAAAAAGAAAGGGGCGCCGTTGATCCGGGCGCCCCACGCTATCTCGGGAACCGGATCGCCCTGTTGTCAGGCGATCCGGGAAGTTGCTTCCGTTCTCGCCTATTCCGCCGCGACTGCAATCGGCGCGATGGATACATAAGTGCGGCCATCACGCTTCGTCGCGAACTGCACCTGACCCTGACAAAGGGCAAAGAGCGTGTGATCGCGGCCAAGGCCGACGTTGGAACCCGGATGGAATTTGGTGCCGCGCTGACGGACGAGGATCTCGCCGCCGAGCACCGACTGGCCGCCAAAGCGCTTCACGCCGAGACGACGACCGGCCGAGTCACGACCGTTGCGCGAAGAGCCGCCTGCTTTCTTGTGAGCCATGACGCCCTCTTATTCCTTGCCGCCGATGGCGGTGATTTTGACGTGCGATTCAGTCTGACGGTGACCGATCTTGCGGCGATAGGTGTTGCGGCGGCGCTTCTTGAACACCGTGACCTTGTCGCCCTTCTTCGTGTCAACGAGCGTGCCGGTGACGGTGAAGCCCGAGAGATCCTTGCCGAGCTTCACGCTGCTGCCGTCGCCCGACATCAGCACATCACTGAACGTGACCTTCGAACCGGCCTTACCATCGAGCTTTTCGACGACGATCACGTCGTCCTTCGCCACCCGGTATTGCTTGCCGCCCGTCTTGATTACCGCGAACATCGTAACCGCCAAAAAATTCGTGCGCCCGGACGTAGCTCGCCCGGGCGGGGAGCGGGGGGTATAAGGGAGACGCCCCCTCAGCGTCAATGCGGAAGCGGGACATTTTCGCGGGATTTTGAAGCTATGGGCTGAGCGCGCACTCGCTCCCGCCGGCCCCACAATTACCTTGTTATTACATATACTTACTGTGCCCGCCAGCGCAGCGACATGCAGGAGAGGCCGGCATCGATCTTGGCGATCTCGCCGGTCGCCAGCTGCGTCACGCCGTAGCCGGTCCGCGCCAGCAGCTCCGCGGTTTGCGGATAGGCGTCCGAGATAAGCACCGCTTCGCCGATCCGGAGCGCGTTCGCCGCCCCCTCTTCCCTGTCGGGCGTCAGGATCAGCCGGAAACCAGGAAACGGCTCGGCCGCCGCCAGCCGCGGCGTGCAGAGGATGGTTTCCTCGTCCAGCATCGAGCAGTCCGACTTCAGGTGCAGCACACCCGGCGGCGTCTGCACAACCACGCCCTGCCGCCCGATTTGCGCAAACAACGAGACCAGCGCCGCGGCGCCGGCGACGCTCGTGCGCGCCGATGCGCCGATAAATACCGCGCGCGGCGTCGCCAGCACATCACCGCCTTCCGCGGTTCCATCCTCCAAACGCAACACGCGCGCGAAGTTTCGCTCAAGCGTCGTCGCGATTTCCGCCGTTTCGCCACGCCGCGTCGGCGCGCCGGGTCGTAACAGAATGGCGGCGCCGGGAAACACAAGCGCTGTGTCTTCAACAAACACCGAGTCAGGAAACGCTTGGAGTGCTGGCAGCGTCTCGACGCTGACGCCCAGCGCCTCCAGCGCGCGAACATAAGCGGCATGCTCGGCCAGCACGCCTTCGTAACGCGGCGCGCCGGTATCGACGGCGCGCAAGCCGTCGACAACCGATCGCGCAGGCGTACGCACGATTGCGCGGTTGAATGCATGAAAACTCATGCGCTCAACTTAGCCCACAAGCAGGCCCGCAACCACCGCGCCAACAATCACCCATCGCCCGCAAGCGGGCTTCGTGTTTGAATGTCTCGGGGAATCTGGCGGAGAGGGAGG
>CAYUOC010000206.1:0-6033 GCA_964446305.1 uncultured Terricaulis sp.
AGCGTCACGTCCTGCGGCATGCCGAAGAGCGTGGTGACGCCGAACATGGACAGCACGCCAGCCTCGGTTCTCAGACGCAGCGGCGTAATTACGGGCGCTGCATCGCGCAACGGCGCCGCGTGTGAGCCGCCGCCCGGATAAGTGCGCAATTCCTCCAGAAGTTCGATCAGAATCGGATCGGCGGTCGTTTCGATCTGCCGCTCCAGCCGCGCGAAGATGTGCACGCGCCATTCGTTGAGATTGAGGATGCGCGGCGCCAGGCCATCGGGGTGCAAGCTGGCGCGGAGCATGTTCGCCGGCGGTTGCAGCAGCTCCGGTGCGATACCCGCCATCAAACGCAGCGCCGCCTGGTTGGCGTTCAGCAAGGTCCAGCGCCGATCGATCGCCAGCGTGGGATTCGGCTCATGACCTTTCAGCACGGCCTCGACCGCCCCGCGCACTGCCGCCAAGTCGGGGTGATCGAGCTTGCGTTCGCCAAAACGCGGCGCAAAGCCCGCGGCCACGAGAAAGGCGTTCTGCTCCCGCAGCGGCAATTGCAGGTGCTCGGCCAGCTGCAGCACCATCTCGCGCGATGGCGCGGCGCGGCCCGTCTCAACGAAGCTCAAGTGCCGGGTGGAAATTCCGGCCTCGCTGGCCAGATCCAATTGGCTCATCCGCCGGCGCTGACGCCAGGTGCGAAGGTGGTCGCCGAAGCTTTGGGCCGTGCTCTGCATGGAGCAAAGATAACCTCAAGCGTCATTCGCGCCATTACCTCTGACGTAATCGCCTCCCCCGTTGGCGTGCGTCATCGTCCTCCCATCAAAAAGGAGGACACCATGAACTCTCAATTTCTTCGCCGCGTGTTGTTGGCTGATGGCGCTGTCTCGGGCGCCGCGGGCGTCGTCATGATCATCGGCGGAAGCTTCCTCGCGCCGCTCACCCAGTTGCCGCAGGACCTGCTAACCTATGCCGGCATGGCGCTGCTGCCCTGGATGGTGACGCTCTTCGCGCTCGCGCGGATGGCGAATGTGCCCCGCGTCGGCGTCCACTGGGTGGTGGCCATCAATGCGCTTTGGGTGGCCGGTTCGATCGCGGCGCTGTTCCTGACCACGCCGACCCTGTTTGGCTACGCGTTTGTCATTGCTCAGGCGGTCGCTGTCGGCCTTTTCGCGGAACTGCAGATCGTAGCGCTGAAGCGCGAGCCGCAAGTGGCGTAACGTGAGAAACGGCGGGCGTCGGGCCCGCCGTTCAACGCTTTGTGATCGAACCAGAACTGCAGGGTGACCGTCGTCACGGCATGCATCTGTTCGCCTCCCTACATTCATCTCTGTGCTCAGGAAACCATCGCCTGGGTACGCGTGTTGGGGAGATATGACGAAGTTAGCCGCCTCCGGTGTCGCCACAGCGTTCGCGCTGGTGATGCTTGGCGGCTCCGCCCTTTCCGCTATGCGCGAGCAGCCGGAACAAACGCGCGCTCCACAAACCACGCAAATCACCGCTGAGCACACACGCCTTGGCCGCTGCCGCATCGCCTACGATGAGCTTGCCACCGATCGCCAACCCGCGCCGATGGAATGTCAGCACGCCCATTGGGTCGCGCAACGGTGGGGCGGCCGCGTTATGGAAATGACCGGCGACGGATTGGTCGAACGCGCCGCCTACGAAGGCCGCAACAACTTCGCCGGCGTCCCCGCGCGTGATCTGCCGCGCGCCGGCTGGTGCCGCGCTTGGATTGAAGGCGCGGCCGAGCAGCCTGCGCAAAGCGACTGCCGAACGGCCGAACGTACAGCCGCAGCACTTGGCGGCCGCGTGCTGTTCATGCCGCTCTAGGTTCGCATCTCACCGAAAATCGATTGATGACCGGCAAGGATGCCGGCGATGGTCTCTTGGTTCGGCTCAAGCGACCACTCGCCGCGTTCGAATGTGCCGCCCAAAACGATGCCGTCGCGCCGGCCGAACATGTAACCCTCGCGCGCAATCGTGTTGTAGTTCACTTCCGGCTGCGGCAGCAGGATCGCAAGCTGCCCACGGACCGGCATGATCTCCGTGTCGCCGAATAAGCGTCCGGCGCCGAGGCCGGTGCAGTTGAAGATTGTCTGCTCCGGCAGAGCCGCGACCTGCGAAGCGTCGGCGAACTCGCGCACGACGATCTCGGCGCCATGTTGGCGGACATCCAGCTCCATGCGGCGCAAATAAAGCGGCGTCTCGATCATCATCGTGTCGAACTGGCGCACGAACGGACGCGGGAAGTTGTGCTCGTCCATCGCCAAATCTCGCTGATTGACGACAAGCCCCCGCATCAGTTCTTCCTCGCGCGCGGGGTAAGACGTGATGGGACGGTTGGCGAGATTGTAATTGGTTTCCCAACTCACGCCGTACGCGTCACCCACCAAAGACTGGTAGCGGCGAAACGCGAAGCTCGCGGCGGCGAAGTGGCGCTCCAAGAACTCGGGCGTCGCGCGATCGGAATCGAACACGGACGCCGGCCACCATTGCGCGCCGGCGACGTTCGAGGTGGTGTTGGGCGGCAGATCTTTCGCGTAAATTCGCACGCGGGCGCCGCGCTCTTGCAGAAGCCGCGCTGTCGCAAGGCCGACAGCGCCGCAGCCAAGCACGGCCACGTCCGGCTTCGATGTGTCGTAGCCAAGATCGACGGCGAGTTTCGCAGTACCCCACGACAGCGTGATGCCGCCGCCGCCGTGGCCGTAATTGTGGACCAGCACCTTGTCGCCCAGCGCTTCGCCTTCCACGCGAAAGCCGCTTGGCCGGAATGGACGCAAGCCAACGTCAATACGGATGACACGCTCTGGCGACACTAAGACCGGCGGCAACCGGACCGGACCCGTTCCCGGCGCAACACGCAGATCGCGCATCAACCCGCCGCCAAACCCGCGCGCTGTCGCGCAGGATGACGCCAAGCTGGCTGCGCCAATCGCCATCAAGGTCCGGCGTGAATGCATGATGTTATCTTATCCCTCGCGCGGCCCATGAGAATTGAGTTCGCACGGCTGTCAATGCCGCCTTGCCGTTCACGCGATTCGCGGCCAAATGGACGCCATGCATGGGCATCATGGGCACGCGCACGATCACCACGATCACGCCCATCACCACCCCGCGCCGTCCGACAAACGTTATACTATCGCAATTGCGCTGAACCTCGGCTTTGTGATCGTCGAGGCAGCGGCCGGCATTTTCGCGAACTCGACAGCGCTGCTTTCGGACGCGACACACAATCTTTCCGATGTGCTCGGGCTCGCACTTGCGGGCGGCGCGACGTGGCTGGCGAAGCAGCAGGCGGGATCGCAGCGCACCTACGGATTTTCAAAAGCGACGGTTCTTGCCGCGCTCGCCAATGCGCTGGTGCTGGTGGTCGCGTGCGGGGGGCTATTGTGGGAAGCATCGACGCGGCTGTTCTCGCCTGAGCCGACACAGCCGCTCTTCATCATGGCGGTCGCGGCCGTTGGTGTTGTGATCAATGGTGGGACCGCGATGCTCTTCCTCGCGGGGCGCAAGGAAGACGTGAACGTCCGCGGCGCCTACCTGCATATGGTGGCGGACGCCGGCGTTTCGGCGGCTGTCATTATCGCCGGCGCGTTGATCTTCTTCACTGGCGCGAACTGGATCGACCCGGCGATCTCTGTCGCCGTAGTGCTGCTCATTCTCTGGGGCACATGGGGGCTCTTGCGGGAGTCGCTCGATCTCTCACTCGACGCCGCGCCTGCGCATATCGATGTCGCAAAGGTGCGCGAATATCTGCTCTCTCGGCCTGGTGTCACCGCCATCCACGATCTCCACGTCTGGGCCATGGGCGCCACCAAGCCGGCGCTCACCGCGCATTTGGTGCGGCCGGAGGGCGGTGACGACGCATTTCTCGCCGAGATCACCGAGGGCATCACGCGAACGTTCGGGATCACGCACGTCACGCTGCAAATCGAACGTCTGCAACGCGACGATTGCGAGCACTGCTAGCGTTCGGACCAAGTCTTCAAGAGTTGGTGGGCAATCGCGAACGGCGGCGGCGCCCAGCATTCCGGATGCTTGCCGGCGATGAGGAGTCGCGCCTCTTCGCGCGTGAACCAGCGGCCGCTTTCGAGCTCGGTGGTATCGACAGTGTGCTTGTCGTCCTCAACTTCGCAGAGGACGCCGATCATCAGTGAATGCGGAAATGGCCAAGGCTGGGTGGAGTGCATCTGCACCTCCCGCACCTTGAGCCCGGCCTCCTCCAGCGTTTCGCGCGCGACAGCTTCTTCGATCGCCTCGCCGGGCTCGATAAAGCCAGCAAGGGCTGAGTGCATCCCGCGCGGCCAAGCCTTTTGACGGCCCAGGAAGCACTTGTCGCCAAACGTCGGCACCATGATGCAAACCGGATCGACGCGCGGATAGTGCTCGGCATTGCAGGCATCGCACTTACGCACCCAGCCTGCCTCAATGACGCGCGACGAGGTTCCGCAATTGGCGCAGAAGCGGTTGCGGCCGTGCCACTCGAACACGGCCCGCGCCGCGCCGATAATCGGCAGCGCGTTCGCCTCGAGGCGCGGCGCGGCCGGACGCAGTTCTTCGAAGATGCCGAGATCGCCTAGCGCCGCGGGATCAGCTATTTCGCATGCAAAGTGCGGTGTCTGACCTTCGTCCACGCCGAGGAACAACAGCGGCAGGTCGCGATCGCCAAGCTCCTGGTACACCTGAGGCGCAAGCCAACGCACCGAGAGACCACCGCCCTCCTCGTGGAAAAACACCCGGCCCTTGTTGAAGACCAAGAGCGAGGCCTGGTCATTCTCCATCGCGGCTTTCAACCAAGCCTCATCCTTGCGGTGATGACCGGCGCGATCGAGCGGCGAACGCGTGAAGGCGTTCGGGTTGTGCGGGAGGAGCAAACCCAAACGCCTCAGTTCGCCGGCTTGCGGAAGCGCAGCACGAACTGGTCAGTGCGTCCGCGAACGTCGCCCTCGAACACGCGGACACTGCGGTTGTCAGCTGGGTTGCGGAGCACTTGGCTTTCCTCTTCGAGCACAAAGCCGGCCGCCGTGACCTCACGGATAATCTGCGCTTGATCGATGCGGTGAATGTCGGCTTGCGGGTCGGCGGTGTTGATCGTGTGGCCCGCTTCGGCGGCGTGATCGATGATGACGTAAACCCCGCCCGGCTTCAGCGCCTCGAACACAGCGCGGTTGAACGCGGGCACATCGACGTTGAGCTGCGGGTAGAAGAAGTCGTGATAGATTTGCGAGATGAACACGGCGTCGAGCGGCTCGGAAATGCTCCAGCCGGTGTAGCCAGCCTGCAGCACCGTGATGTTCTGATATTGCGGCGCGACCGCGAGCATGGCGCGCGGACGATCCGGCGCGGCGTTCGGGCGATCGATGCCGTAAACATGCCCGCCATCGCCAACAGCGACCGAGAAGAGGCGCGAATAATACCCGCCGCCGGGGCCAACGTCGGCAATTCGCCAGCCGGGCTGGACACCTGTGAAAGCGAGGATTTCCGCCGGATGACGCAGCGCGTCGCGTTGGCGGTCCGCGTCCGGGCGGCGGCTATCGGCGAGCGCGGCCAGTATCTGGGGCGAGGACGCGGTCACCTGCTCGCTGGGCATCGCCATCATCAGGCCAGGCACTGCCCCGCCCGCGCAAGCGCCGACGAACAACGCAACTCCAAGTCCGGCCAGCAGATTTCTCATCGCGTCCTCCCTCGATTGGGGCGGGTTTAGCCTAGTGACGGGGCGCTTGTCTCCCGCTTCGCAGTGAAGTGAACGATTGGAAACCGGCCCGCGTTACACTGGCCGCCGATGATTCCCGTAACCCCCTCCCTGGCGCTGGACGAGCGCGACCTTGAGGAACGCTTCATCCGCGCGGCCGGCCCGGGCGGACAGAATGTCAACAAGGTCTCCACCGCGGTGGAGCTGCGCTTCAATGTCAATGGCTACACGGTGCTGCCGGAGGATGTGCGCGCACGGCTGGAGAAGCTTGCCGGCCGGCGTCTGACGCTCGATGGCGAGATCGTTATCCGCGCCGACGAGCACCGCACGCAGGACCGCAATCGCTCGGAAGCGTTGGCGCG
>CAYUOC010000207.1:0-6033 GCA_964446305.1 uncultured Terricaulis sp.
CCGTTCGGCGCGCAGCGTTGCGAGCCAAACACGTCGAGACATCAGCGCCCTTCGATTCAACTTTTGAAGAAGGCGCGTCTCGACATGACCCGTCTCTACCTGACCGCGCGCGAGTACCAAGCGCTGCTGAAAAAGCAGAACGGCGCTTGCTGCATCGACGAGTGCGAAGAGACCGAAGGTCTGATCGGCGAGCACTCGACGCCGAACGCATGGCGGCGCGCAAAACCCGACCAGCTCATGTGCGCCGCGTGCCACAAGGTCAAAACACTGCGCGACATCAAGGCGATCTGGAAAGCGAAGCGCCTTAACGGCGCCGTGCTCTCGCAATATGAGCGCCGGCGCAGATACGGGCCAAAGCTGCGCGGCCGCTCCTTTGACCAACCGCACCGGAATTGGAGCGCGCCATCATGGAAGCGCTGATCGTATCGCTCTTCGTCTTGTTCGCGATCGTATTGCTCGAAGCCGCGTACAGAATTGCGCTCGGCCTGGTGCGCTGGACGCCGGTCATTGCTGCAAGCGCCCTCTCCGGTTGGCTCGCGCAACGGTGCGGCGCCGGCCATCTCGAAGCGCTTGGGTGCGCCGCCATTGCAGGCCTCATCGCCCGCCACCTGCTGCGACTAAGCCGCCGCTCAATGCAGCAATTGTCCTGAGGCTGAGCACCAAGGTTGGGGCCGTCCCCGCCAGGGCCGCGCAAGCCCCGCTTCAATCAGCATGGCGCCGAGATCGCGTCCGTCCAGCGCAATCCATCCGATCGTGCGCCCATACCGGTCGGTCCGCCCGCTGCGGCGAATGCTGATGCGATCGGCTTGACCAATGAGCCTGCGCGCTTCAGCGGTCGCCAGCTCACCGGCCTGGCGTTCGCCCGCGCAGCGGGCGCGATCACCGGTCTCAGGCGTATCAATATTTTCCAGCCGGATACGTTCACCGGTCTCTCGAACTTCAACCGTGTCGCCATCGATGACGCGAAGGCGAATGCTCGCGGACGGCTCCTGAGCGGCAGATTGCATCGACGGCGGCGAGAGCGTCAGCTGCGCGAGCGCGAGGGCGCCCACGAGCGCCAGTTCGATCGCAAGGCTGCGTATCCAGCGTCGGCGCCAGAGCCCTCGCCTCTGCGGGGTGGGCCGCAATGCCGAGGAATGACCGGGGCGTTGTCTCATTCGGCCAACCATATATCGCAGCGTGGGCTGTCGATGCTTGATGGATCGGAAACGACGTTGCTTGCACCACAATAATTCATACTTGCGCCAGCTTTTGCCCCCTGGGTGTAAGATCGCGATCCCAACTTGGGCCCCGCGCGGCTTCGCTAGTCCCCAAGCCGGCTGACGGTCCAATGGCGGGCCGAGTCTGAGCAAAAGGCGAGCCGCGTTGACGTCTTGTCGACCGATTGCCATTATCATGGGTGCGATGCGCCGGGTTTTGTTTACCCTGTTTGCGGCTTTTGCCTTGGGTCTCGGGGGCGTGACGAACGCCGCTGCGGCCCAGGACTGCCCCATGCAACAGGGCCAATCGGCTGGCGGCATGCACGATTGCTGCGACGATGAAGGCGGCGCGCCCGCTCAGGATGACGACAGCGGCAAGATGGCGGGCTGCGCCGTCGGCATGTCTTGCCGCACGGCAACCGCGATCGCGCCTCTGCCCTCGCCCAGCGCTCTCCTGTTTTCCGCCATTTCTGCGAGCTACGTGGAATGGGGACAGCCCCCGCCGCCGAGCGGGCCGCTGCAAGACCTCTTCCGCCCGCCACGAGCGATCTGACTCTGAACTGACGCAAGCCGAGCGCGCGTCCGCGCCGGTGATGCGTCCTGTCTCAGCATGTCAGGAGCCGATCCATGCCCTCAATTCGGGCGCCCAAAGCGTGGCTGTCGAGCTGCGCCGCGCTTGCCGCCTTCGCCGGCGGCGCTCACGCCGAACCCTTAAGTTTCGCCGACGCGATTGAACGCGCGCGCCTGGAAGGACCGAGCGTCGCCGCCCAGCGGGCGAGCGTCACCGCCGCCGAACGGTCCGTGCGTCCCGCTGGCGCCCTACCCGATCCGCAATTGGTGCTGGGCTTGCAGAACGTCCCCGCCGACGGCCCCGACGCCTACCGGCTCGATCGCGACTTCATGACCATGCAATCCGTCGGGATCATGCAGGACATGCCCAACGGCGCGGAGCGGCGCGCTCGGCGCGCCATCGCCGCGGCTGAGGTGGACCGCGCCGGCGCCGCGCTCGACATCGCGCGCCTGGAAGCCGAACTGGGCGCCGCTGAAGCCTGGATCGAACTCTATTTCGCCGAACGGCGCCTTACGGTGATCGATCGCCTTGGCGAAGAGGCGCGCGCGCTTGCCGTGGCCGCGCGCGGACGCCTCGCCGGCGGCGCGGGAAGCGTCGACGGCGCCATCGCCGCTGAGATCGAGGCCGCGCGCATTGACGACAGACGCGCCGACCTCGCCGCACAGGCCACCGCCGCACGCGCGCAATTGCAGCGCTGGGTCGGCGATACGGCCATCGAACTTGAGCCTGCGGCGCCGCAATTCCCGATCGATGAAGCGCAGTTGCGGGCCAATCTCGACGCCCACCCCAATCTGGCGGCGTACGGGGCGGAAGCGGCCGTGGCTGATGCCAATCTGCGGTTCGCGCGCGCCGAGCGCGCCCCCGACTGGTCGTGGTCGGTCATGTATCAGCGCCGCGCGCCGCAATTTTCCGATATGGCATCGGTCGAGGTGCGCATTGGCCTGCCGCTGTTTCAGAGCGGCAGGCAGGGTCCGCTGATCGAGGCCCGGCGCGCCGAGATGCAAGGCGTCGAGGCCCAACGCACGGCCGCCGAGCGTCAAGTGTCGGCCATGCTTGAGCGCCTGCTCGCCGAGCACCGCGCGACGTTGGCCAACCTTTCGCGCGCGCGCGACACGCGCCTGCCGTTGACGCGCCAGCGCGCTGAAGCTGCGAGCGGCGCCTTCGCCGGCGGCGCTGCAAGCGCCGAGCAACTCATCCTGGCGCGCCGCGACGCGCTCGAAGCCGAACTCGACGTGTTCCAACTCGAACAGCGCCTGGCGATGCTGGGCGCTGCGCTGACGCTGCAATACGGACGGAGCGCGCCATGATGGATTATCTCAAGCAAAAGCGCGTCCGCATCGGGCTTGCGATTGCTGGCGCGTTCGCCGCCGCGGCTTTCATCGGTTTCGGCGGCTATTGGCTTGGCGCCAATCGAGACGACGCCGGCGCGGCGCAAGAAGCGGGCGAACGCGAAGTGCTCTATTGGTACGACCCGATGGTTCCCGATCAGCATTTCGATGCGCCGGGCCGCTCGCCGTTCATGGATATGGATCTAGTGCCGCGTTACGCCGACGAAGACAGCGGTCAGGCCGGCGTGCGCATCGATGCCAGCGTGGCGCAGAATTTGGGCGTTCGCTTGGCGGCGGTCGAGCGCGAACCGCTCTCGCGTTCGGTGACGGCGGCGGGCGTAATCGCCTTCAATGATCGCCAGGTCGCCATCGTGCAAGCGCGCGCGAGCGGCTTCGTTGAGCGCTCGTACGGGCGCGCCGTCGGCGATGTGGTCGCAGCGGGAACGCCGATCGTCGACATCCGCGTGCCAGAATGGACCGCGGCGCAGGCCGAGTATCTCGCATTGCGCAACGCCGGCGGCGATCTCGCCGCAGCGGCGCGACGGCGCTTGTTGATGCTTGGCATGCCGGAAGCTTTGGTGGCGCGTGTCGAGCGCGAAGGCGCGCCGCGTCCAATCACGACGGTGACGGCGCCCATCGCCGGCGCCATTACCCAGCTCGACATCCGCGCCGGCATGACCGTCATGCAGGGCGCGCCGCTCGCGTCCATCAACGGTATTTCGCCGGTTTGGCTCGTGGTTTCGCTAGCACAGGCAGATGCGGGCGCAGCGCGTCCGGGCGCGCGCGTTGTGGCGCACACAACAGCCTATCCCGGCGAGCGGTTCGCCGGACGCATCGAGAGTGTCTTGCCAGCCGCCGATCCCGCAACGCGCACCGTCGAGGTGCGGATCGCGCTCGCCAACAGCGATGGACGGCTGCGTCCCGGCATGACGGCCGACGCCGAGATCGCTGAGAGAAACGCTGATACGGCGCTCATCATCCCCGCCGAAGCGGCAATTCAAACCGGGCGCCGCACTGTGGTGATCGTCGTCGGCGACAACGGACGCTACGTCCCCACCGAAGTCGAACTCGGCCGCCGCGCCGGCAACCGGATCGAGGTGCGCCAGGGCTTGAGCGAAGGTCAGCGCGTGGTCACATCTGGCCAGTTCCTGATCGATTCCGAGGCGAGTCTCACCGGCGCGCTCGAGCGGCTGCAAGGCGCACAGGCGCCGCAGCAGAGCGGCGACGGCTCGCATCAAGCCAGCGGGCGCGTCACGGCGATCGGAGACAACACGATCACCATCGCCCATGGCCCTGTTGCAAGCATCCAATGGCCGGCGATGACGATGGCGTTTCAATTGCAGCGCCCTGACATGGCGCGCGGTCTCAGCGTGGGCGACGAGGTGCGCTTCCGTTTTCGCCAAGTAGAGCAAGGCTATCTCATCGAAGAGATCGCCGAGACGGAGGCACGGCGATGATCGACGCGCTCATCCGCTGGTCGGTCGCCAACCGTTTCCTGGTTGTGCTGGCGACGCTGGCGCTCGCCATCGCCGGCGCGCTTGCCGTGCGCGCAACCCCGGTCGATGCGCTGCCCGACCTTTCCGACGTGCAGGTGGTGATCCGCACCACCTATCCGGGCCAGGCGCCGCAGATCGTCGAAGACCAGGTCACCTATCCGCTGACGACGACGATGCTGTCTGTGCCGGGCGCGCGCACGGTCCGCGGCTATTCGTATTTCGGCGACAGCTTCGTCTACATCATTTTCGAGGACGGCACGGACCTCTACTGGGCGCGCTCGCGCGTGCTTGAATATCTCAATCAGGTGCAATCGCGCCTGCCGCCCACGGCGCGCTCGTCTTTGGGCCCGGACGCGACCGGCGTCGGCTGGGTGTTCCAGTACGCGCTGGTGGACAGAAGCGGCCGTCACGACATCAGCCAGCTGCGCAGCCTGCAGGATTGGCTGTTGCAGTTCGAGCTGAAGAGCGTGCCGGGCGTCGCCGAAGTCGCATCCGTCGGCGGCATGGTCCGCCAATACCAGATCGTCCTCGATCCCGAACGCATGGCCGCATACGGCATTTCCCAACAGCGCATTGCGGAGGCGGTGCAGGCGGCCAACGGCGAAACGGGCGGCGCCGTCGTTGAAATGGCCGAGGCCGAGCACATGGTGCGCGCCAGCGGCTATTTACGCACGCTGGAAGACTTCGATGCGATTCCGCTTGGTCTGGGCGCCAATGGCGTGCCGGTGCGCCTGAGCGATGTCGCCTGGGTGCAGATCGGCCCGGAAATGCGCCGCGGCATCGCCGAACTCGACGGCGAAGGCGAAGTGGCAGGCGGCGTGGTCGTCATCCGCGCCGGCGAAAATGCGCGCGAGGTGATCGAGGCGGTGCGCACGCGGCTCGCCGAACTGGAGCGCAGCCTGCCGGAAGGCGTCGAAGTGGTGACCACCTACGACCGCTCGCACCTGATCGACCGCGCCATCGAAAACCTCACCCACAAGCTGATCGAGGAATTCATCGTCGTCGCGCTGGTGTGTGCGCTCTTTCTCTTTCACCTGCGCTCGGCCTTCGTCGCCATCATAACCTTGCCGCTGGGCGTGTTGATGGCTTTCCTGATCATGCGCATTCAGGGCGTCGACGCCAACATCATGTCGCTCGCCGGCATCGCCATCGCCGTTGGCGCCATGGTGGATGCGGCCATTGTCATGATCGAGAACGCGCACAAACGGCTCGAACAATGGCGCGACGCCCACGGCGGCGAGATGCCCAGGGGCGCCGAACACTGGCGCGTCATCACCCAGGCCTCGGTTGAAGTCGGTCCCGCCCTCTTCTTCAGCCTCCTCATCATCACGCTCTCGTTCTTGCCGGTGTTCACGCTGCAGGCGCAGGAGGGTCGCCTTTTTGCGCCGCTCGCCTTCACCAAGACCTACGCCATGGCTGCGTCCGCCGCGCTAGCTGTG
>CAYUOC010000208.1:0-5940 GCA_964446305.1 uncultured Terricaulis sp.
AGCGTTTGCGCGAACTGCGCGGCGAGTGTGGTCGCTTCGAACTTGCCCTCGGGTGTCCAGCCAATCTGGCCGGCGACGAAAACGATGCGGCCTTCGGCCTCTATGCCGTTCGAATAACCTTTGGGGCGCGGCCAGCCCTCGGGGAGCAGGGTTCTCATGAGTCTAGCTTTGCAAAATCGGTGATGGCCTCGCGGAGTTCGGCCGGCCAGGGCTCTGCTCGCATCGTCGCGAGATCAGTGAAGACGATGGTCTGATCGAAGCGTGCGACCGTGCGGTCGCCGATCGAGGCGATGTGTTTCAGGTTCAGCGAGCTATTGCCGATCGAATCGACGCCGAGCTGCTGCTGCAGCATGTCACCGATACGGACGGGGCCGACAAATTCGCACTCGAACCGCACAGTCGGGACGCCTTTGCGCTGATCGAGGTGCAGTGCCTTGAACGAATGGCCGAGGCCGGCGAACCAATCTTCGACCGTTTCATTCACGAGACCGAAGAAGCGCGGATAGAAAATGATTCCGGCGGCGTCGCAATGCTCGAAGCGGATGATGAGGTCGCGGGTAAATTTCATTTGGGTTCGCGCAGTTTGAAGCGTTGCAGTTTGCCGGTGTTGGTTTTGGGGAGTTCGGTGACGAACTCAACAGCGCGCGGATATTTGTACGGCGCGATCGTTGCTTTGACGTGATCCTGCAGCGCGCGCTCGGTGACGTTGGCATTCGGATTGAGCACCACGAACGCCTTGACGATCTGGCCGCGCTCTTCGTCAGGCGCGCCGACGACGGCGCATTCGGCGACGGCTTCGTGCGTGAGAAGGGCGTTCTCGACTTCCGGCGCGCCGATATTGTAGCCGGACGAAATGATCATGTCGTCGGCGCGGGAGACGTACCAGAAATAGCCGTCGGCATCGCGGCGATAGATATCACCGGTGACGTTCCAGCCGTTGGCGACGTAGTTCTTCTGACGCTCGTCGGCGAGATAGCGGCAGCCCGTCGGTCCCTTGATCGCTAGGCGGCCTTCGCCTTCACCATCGAACGGTTGATCGTCGTCGTTGAGGAGTGTCGCTTCGTAGCCAGGCACGGCTTTGCCGGTTGAGCCGGGGCGGATGTCGTCGCCGCGCGCGGAGACGAAGATGTGGATCATCTCGGTCGAGCCGATGCCGTCGATGATGCGGATGCCTGTGCGCTCGAACCACTGGTCCGATGTGGCGCGCGGCAGATGCTCGCCAGCGGAGACGCAGGTGTGCAGCGAAGTTAGCTTGCTCAGGTCCTGCTTCATCAACGCGCGATAGCCGGTGGGCGAGGTGAAGAGCGTGGTGGCTTTGTGCTGCGCGACTGTATCGGCGAGGACGTCGAAGCCGGGCTTTTCGCAGATCGCGGTCGCCGCGCCGACGCTGGCAGGAAAGACCATGCCGGCGCCGAGGCCGAAGGTGAACGCGAACGGCGGCGTGCCGATGAACACATCTGTTGGCTTGGGTTGCAAGATGTGGCGCGACACCGTCTCCGCCATTGCGGCGATGTCGCGATGAAAGTGGACGCAGCCCTTCGGCGTGCCGGTGGTGCCCGAGGTGAAGGCGATGAGCGCTGGATCGTCGGCGGCGGTGGCGACGGCGGGGCCGCCGCTCGGTGCTTTCGCCATTCGTTGCGTGAGGTCGTCAGTTGTGACGATGTGCTGTAGGACCGGCGCCATCGGACGCGCGGCTTCGAGTTCCGCGGCGCGGTGCGTATCGACAATAGCGTGCGTGATCTGCGCCTTGTTGAGGATCACGGCGAGTTCGTGTGCGCGCAACATCGGCATGGTCCCGACAGCGACGCCGCCCGCGCGGAACACACCCCACCAGACGGGAAGTGAGAGACGTGTGTTGGATGCGTGAATGAGCACGCGATTGCCAGGAACGAGGCCGAAATCGTGCATCAGGACATGCGCGATGCGCGCTGCTTCTTGCAGCAGCATGTCGTATGTCAGCGTGTCTGCCGAAAGCAGCACGGCGTTTCTGGCGCCGTGACCGTTCGCGATCGCAGCGTCGAGCATGCTGCTCGCGTTGTATTGCGCGGGAAATTGCAGTTCCGGCAACGTGAATTTCATCTCCGCCCACTGATCGCGCGGCGGGAGATTGTCGCGGACGAAGGTGTCGACGTGCGCGCTCATTGCCGCGCCTCCGCAAGCGTTTGGCGGGCGATGATGACTTTCTGAACTTCCGAGGCGCCCTCGTAGATGCGCAGCGCACGGATATCGCGGTAGAGGCATTCGATCGGGTGGCCGTGCACGACGCCCCAGCCACCGTGGAGCTGCACCGCCGCGTCGATCACTTCTTGTGCGGTGTCGGTGGCGTAGAGCTTCGCCATCGCGGCTTCGCGGGTGACGCGGGCTGCGCCGGAATCTTTCGTCCAGGCGGCGCGGTAGATGAGAAGGGCGGCGGCGTCGATCTTGAGCGCCATGTCGGCGATCATCGCTTGCACCATTTGCAACTCCGCCATGGGCGCGCCGTTGATTTGGCGGGTCTTGGCGCGTGCCAGCGTTTCATCGAGCGCGCGCCGCGCCATGCCGAGCGCCGCTGCGCCGACGGTGGAGCGGAAGACATCGAGCGTCGCCATCGCGATCTTGAAACCTTCGCCTGGCTTGCCGATCAGATTGTCGCGTGGGACGCGCACGTTATCGAAACTCAACCGCGCAAGCGGGTGCGCGGCGATCAGCGGGATGCGTTCGGCGACGCTGAGGCCAGGTGTGTCGGCGTCAACGATGATCGCGCTGACGCCTTTGGCGCCCGGCGCTTCCCCGGTGCGGGCGAAAACGACGTAGAAGCTGGCGATGCCGCCGTTGGAGATCCACGTCTTCTCGCCGTTGAGGACGTAGTGATCGCCGTCGGTCGTTGCGGTGAGTGTGAGTGCGGCGGCGTCTGAGCCAGCTTCTGGTTCAGAGAGGGCGAAAGCGGCGACGCGTTCGCCAGCGGCGACATCGCCGAGATAGTGGGCGCGCTGCATTTCGTTCCCGAAGAGCGAGATTGGGCCTGAGCCCAAGCCTTGCATCGCAAACACGAAATCGAGCAAACCTGAGTGCCGCGCGAAATGTTCGCGGATGAGGCAGAGGCTGCGGACATCGAGCGCTTCTTTGCCGCGGCGCACGGCGTGTTTCACGAAGCCGCCCTCCACCATCTCCGCGAGAAACTCGGCGCACGCGGCGTCGACTTTGTCTTCGTTGATGTGATGCGGGAAGGGCGTCTCATCGAGCCACGCATTGAGCGAGGCGGCGAGATCGCGGTGGCGCGCTTCGAAGAACGGCCAGTTGAGATAGCTTTTGTCCGCCATCAATCGCCCTCGAACACGGGCTTCTGCTTCGACGCGAAGGCGACGTAGGCGCGTTCGAAGTCTTTCGTCTGCATGCAGATGGCCTGCGCTTGCGCTTCGGCTTCGAGCGCCTGCTCGAGGCTCATGTTCCATTCCATGTTGAGCTGGTTCTTGGTCATGGAGTGGGCGAACGCGGGGCCGGTGGCGAGTGAGTGCGCGAACGCCTGTGCGTCGGCGAGCGGCGTTTCGGTGAGCTTGTTGAAGAAGCCCCAGCGTTCGCCTTCTTCGGCACTCATCGAGCGGCCAGTGTAGAGCAACTCGCTGGCGCGGCCGTGGCCGATGATGCGCGGCAGGATTGCGCACGCCCCCATGTCACAACCGGCGAGGCCGACGCGCGTGAAGAGGAACGCTGTCTTGGTGTTGGCAGAGGCGTAGCGAATGTCGCTCGCCATCGCCACAATCGCGCCGGCGCCGGCGCAGACACCTTCAACAGCGGCGACGATCGGTTGCGGGCAGGCGCGCATGGCTTTGACGAGATCGCCGGTCATGCGGGTGAAGCGCATCAGCTCCGGCATCGTCATTTTGGTGAGCGGCGCGATGATGTCATGCACGTCGCCACCGGAGCAAAAATTGCCGCCCGCGCCGGTGACGACGATAGAGCGGCAATCGTCGGCGTAGCAGAGGCGGCGGAACAGATCGCGCAGTTCGGCGTAGCTTTCGAACGTCAGCGGGTTCTTGCGCTCCGGGCGGTTCAGCGTGACCGTGGCGACGCGATCGCTAACGGACCATAGAAAATGTTCTGCCCTGTAGTCGGCGCTCTTCCAGGCATCGTTGATCACGGCGCCGCTCCCTTCGTCAGCTTGCGGCGCAACGATGCTTTGGCAGCATCGAGGAGCCGCGACAGCGCGTTCTTGTCGGCTTGTGTGAGATCGCGCAACAGCGCGTCCACGCATGCCGCGTGCGCTTTGGCCATGTGCTTGAATACGCTTTCGCCCTGACGCGTCAACCGCACGCGTTGAATGCGGCGGTCGTTTTCGTCGGCTTCGGTTTCGATGAGGCCATCGGCGGAGAGGCGCGTCCGCAATTGCGTGACGTTGCTGTTCGAGACGAGCAGGTATTGCGAGACTTCGCCGAGCGTCAGCGCGCCGTGGCGATCGAGCGCGGAGAGGAAATCGAAGCGCGCGATAGTTGAGCCGAACTTGGCGCGCATGAGTGCATCGACTTCGCGCTCAATCAGGCGGCTCGTGGTGAGCAGCCTGAGCGAGAGGCGGACAGTGTCTTGCGCGCTGGTCACTTTACACTTCGCCGCCGCTCATCGGAATCGCCGCGCCGTTCGTGGCCGCCGCGCCGTCGCTACAGAGCCAGGCGATGGCGGATGCAACTTCATCGGCGGTGATGAGGCGGCCTTGCGGGTTCTTGGCGTAGAGCGAGGCCTTCGCCTCGTCTTCGCTGAGCTTGGTCTTGCTTGCGATGTTTTCGGCAGCTCGCGTGACGATATCGGTTTCGACGTAGCCGGGGCAGATGGCGTTGACGGTGACGCCCTTCTTCGCGGCTTCTTTTGCGAGCGCGCGCGTCATGCCGATCATGCCGTGTTTCGAGGCGCAGTAGGCGCTGATGTAGGCGGCGCCTTGCAAGCCGGCGATCGAGGCGACGTTGACGATTCGGCCCCACTTGTTGGCGTACATGTCCGTTATCGCGGCGCGCGAGCAGAGGAAGGCGCCTGTGAGATTAATCGCGAGGCACTGGTTCCACATGGAGAGATCCATACGGTCGAGCGGCGCCGAGGGCGTGATGCCGGCGTTGTTTATGAGAATGTCGATAGGGCCGTAGCGATCGCGAGCAGCGGTGAAGGCGGCGGCGACCGAGTCTTCGTTTGCGACGTCACATGAGAGGCCTTGACCGTTCTCGAACTCTTCTGCGGCGCTTTGCGCGCGCGCGCCATCGCGGCCCACGAGCGTGAAGCGTGCGCCGGTTGGTGCAAGGGCGCGCGCTGTTGCGAGGCCGATCCCGGTGCCGCCGCCAGTGATGAAGACGTGGTGAGCCATTAAGAATCCTTGCGTGAAAGCATGCGCTGCATCTGCGCGTAGCCGGTTCGGTATTGCTTGGGTGGCGCGAGTTTGCCGCAGCCGAGTTCGGCGGCGGCGCGCAGCGACCAGTTCGGATCCATCAGATGCGGCCGTGCAAGCGCGCAGAGATCAGCACGGCCCGCAGCCAGGATGGAATTGACGTGATCCGGCTCGAAGATGTTGCCCACCGCCATCGTCTTCACCCGCGCCTCGTTGCGAATGCGGTCACAGAAGGGCGTTTGGAACATGCGGCCATAGACGGGCTTGGCGAGCGGCGTGGTCTGGCCGGCGGAGACATCGATAAGATCGGCGCCCGCTTCCGCGAACGCTTTGGCAATGGCGATGGAGTCTTCCGCGGTGAGGCCGTCGTCGTGCCAATCGGTGGCGGAGATGCGGACGCTCATGGGTTTGTGCTTCGGCCACGCCGCGCGCATCGCCTCGAACACTTCGAGCGGGAAGCGGAGACGGTTTTCGATGCTGCCGCCGTACTCATCCGTGCGCTGATTGCTGATCGGCGTGAGGAAAGAGGAGAGCAGATAGCCGTGGCCGCAATGAAGTTCGATCATATCGAAACCGGCTTGCTCACCCATCAACGT
>CAYUOC010000209.1:0-5940 GCA_964446305.1 uncultured Terricaulis sp.
ATCAGCGACATCGAGGCTGAGGTGCTGCCCGAGCATAAGGCCGATGTGGTGACGCGGCTGAAGGGCGAGGGCGCCGTCGTGGCCATGGCTGGCGACGGCGTGAATGACGCACCGGCGCTTGCGGCCGCCGATGTCGGCATTGCCATGGGTTCTGGCACCGACGTCGCGATCGAGAGCGCGGGCGTGACGCTACTGCACGGCGATCTCATAGGCATCGTCCGCGCACGCACCATCTCGCGCGCGGTGATGCGCAACATCCGGCAAAATCTCTTTTTCGCCTTTGCCTACAATGTTGCGGGCGTGCCGATCGCAGCAGGCGTGCTCTATCCGCTGACCGGCATGCTCTTGTCGCCGATGATCGCCGCGCTCGCCATGGCGCTCTCATCGGTCTCGGTCATCGCCAATGCGCTGCGTCTGGGCTCGCTTCGTGTGTGATCCAGACGCCGAGAGCCAAGGATCGTCTCGCCGGCGCCAACCCTAGTGACGGGCGCCGATTGAGGCGGCGGCGCTGTTGCAGGCTTGCTGGCAGCGCCGGCAACTCTCGGCGCAGATGCGGCAATGCTCATGGTTCTTGGCGTGCTGCTCGCATTCGGCGGCGCAAAGCGCGCACGCTTCCTCGCACGCCCGCAATGTCGCGACGATCACGCTCTCATTCGAGCCGGTGCGGCGCGAGGCGATGCGGGCCGTTGCGTCGCACATGTCGGCGCAATCGAGATTAAGCCGGATACATTGCCGCAATTGCAGCACCATGTCCTCGCCGATGCACGCATCGGCGCACACGGTACACGATTGCGCACAGTCGAGACATTCCTCGATGCACTTGATGAGATCTGGATTGGTATTGCCCTGAACGGCCGGATGAGAGCTGAGCATTTGCTGAACGTGCATGGCGGGTTCCTCACGAAGAATGGGCCGGCTCGCCGCCGGCGATTTGTGGATAGAGAGATAACGCGTGGACGCGCATGCGTTCCGACCACGCTCCAATAATCGCTGCGCTTCGGGGGAAACAGCGATAAGGTTCGTATCGAAGTGGCGTATCATGCGCTATTTGAGCGCTTCCCACCCACCCGCCCGCATTGAGGTGAAAGGATTGGGCGACAGTCAGCCCATCGTCTTCAAGGACTTTCCGCTGCCCGAAATCACGCTCTGGCTTCAGAACGATATGATCTTTCTGCCCAGCGAGGATTGAAGCTCAGTTGCGCCGCAGCCCCAACCGGTCCGTCGCCGTCTAGCGCTTTGCGGCAAGCGTCAGCCTGGTTTGCTTCGACTTACCGTCGTTCGTCAGTTTGCGGCGGCCCGTTGCTGACATTCGCAACTACGCCTTCCTCTCATCGGATCCTCTGATCGTATGCAGCGTCATTCGGCGAGCGCAATCCGCACCGTGACAGGCCCGGGGTGATCGAAGATTGCTACATCGCCGATCACGCGGCCGATGACGATGATGCCCGGCGCGGGCACGCGCCCGTTGCGGGTGTAGATCACGAAGTCGTCGTTGCCCCAGATTCCGAGCGTCCCGACAGAAAAGTTTGTTTGTCGCTGCTCTTCGGGCAGCGGCGACGGCAGAGTCCCCGTCTTCTCTTGGCGCAGGTGATCACGCATCTCGATGGTGAGAGGAAGCATGCGCAGCAGCGCCCGCGTTGCGGCGTTGTCGATCAGTTCGGCGGTGACCTCGCCCTGATCAGACGCAATCACGATTTGCGTGTTCGACATGGTGGCTTCCGTTTCTTGAAGTTCTCGTGCGGACGTGTCCGCTGCGGCGTTCGCGCCGCTGCTGCTCTGAGCCGCGGCAGGGTGTGAGTTGCTTTCAACTGTATCTGGGCCGCAGCCTAGAACCGAGCTGATGGCGAGCATGAGCGCAAGCGTCAGGGCGCTTGACCAAGCCGGATTCATCATGCGTCGCCCGCGAGATGCTGACGGAAGAATGCGGTGAGCCGGTCGAATGGAATGATGTCTACCTTGTCGTAGAGATCGGTGTGGTTCGCACCCGGAATGATCATCAATTCCTTGGGCTCAGACGCCGCCGCATAAGCGGTCTCGCTGAAATAGCGCGAATGCGCGTTCTCGCCGTGAATCAGCAGAAGTGGGCGCGGCGCTATTTCCTTGATGTACGTCAGGAGCGGCATGTTCATGAACGACAGTGGGTTCGTCACCGTCCATGAAGCATTCGAGTTGACCGACCTTGCGTGGAAGCCGCGGGGCGTCTTGTAATAGTCGTGATAGTCGACGAGGAATTGCGGTTCGCCGCCACGCAACTCATTCAGCGCCGGGCCGTAGGCCGGGCTTCCGTTTTCAGCATCCTGCCAACGCTGGCGGCTCAATTGCTCCAGCGTTCTGGTGCGCTCTTCGAGGGTGACGGTGTCGTTGTAACCCTTCGACATCACGCGGGTCATGTCATACATCGTGCTGACCGCGACCGCCTTGACGCGCTTGTCCACGGCCACGGCGTTCAGCGCCATCCCGCCCCAACCGCAAATGCCCAGGACACCGATGCGCTCGCGATCGACAGAAGCGTGAAGCCCTAGAAAATCGACGGCCGCGCTGAAGTCTTCGGTGTTGATGTCAGGCGAGGCGACATTGCGCGGTTGGCCGCCGCTTTCGCCCGTGAAGGAGGGATCGAAGGCGAGCGCCGCAAAGCCCCGCTCCGCCATGGTCTGCGCATGAAGGCCTGACGATTGTTCTTTGACTGCGCCGAAGGGACCGCCAACGGCAAGCGCGGGCAGGCGTCTGTTTCCTCGGTTTTTTGGCAGATAGAGATCGCCCACGAGAGCGAGGCCGTAGCGGTTCGTGAAGGTGACCTTCTGGTGGTCGACGCGCGTGCTCCTCGGGAATGTTTTGTCCCAGTCTGAGCTGATTGGTACTTGCGCCGCAGCCACGCTTGCAACCGAAGCGGCGCTTAAGGCTACAGCGCCTGCGCTGGCAAGGCTCAGCAGGCCCCGCCGATTGAGATCACGGGATGAGCGCTCGATGCGCGCGAATTCGCTGTCGGTGTTCATTTTCAATCTCCAACTCTTGATTGGTCGTCAGGCGGTTTGGCCGCCGTCCATCACCAGCGCATGCCCGACCAGGAAACCGGCGTTGTCGGAGCACATCCACAGGACGGCCGAGGCGATCTCCTCTGGCCTGCCCATCCTTCCAACCGGCTCTTGCGCAATGACGCGCGCGCGGCCTTCAGTCGTGTCGCCGGTGAAGCGGTCCATCATCGGTGTGTCGATGATGCCGGGGCAGATGGCGTTGACGCGGATGTTCTGGGCGGCGTAGTCGAGCGCCACCGACTTGGTCAGGCCGATGACGCCGAATTTCGACGCGGCGTAGGCGCCTTGACCGGGTATGCCCATCACGCCGGCGCCCGACGAGGTGTTTATGATCACGCCGCCGCCTTGGCGCAGCATCGGTGGCAGCTGATGTCTCATGCACAGAAAGACGCCGCGCAGGTTGACGTCGAGCACACGGCTCCACTCCTCGTCGGTGACGTCGAGGATCGGTTTCACCGGCTGCTCGATGCCGGCATTGTTGAATGCGAAGTCGAGACGGCCATAAGTCTCGAGGGTGCGTTGGACGGCGCTCTCAATGTCCGCCGAGCGTGTGACGTCGCAGGTGATGGCGAGCACCTGGCCGCCGGCCTCCTTGATCAAGTGCGCTGTTTCGGCGTTGTCGTCGGGGTTATGTCCCACCACCGCGACGCTGGCGCCTGCGCGTGCAAAGGCTTGCGCCGTCACACGTCCAATGCCTGATCCGCCACCGGTGACAAAGGCGACCTTGCCGTCAAATGTGTTGTCGATAGTCATGCGCTTTTCCATTCTTCAGTCGCGATGCGCGTGTTCGGCGAGTCGGCGCGTTGTTGAGTTCAGAGCTCCTGGGCAGTCGGCCGGAACAGGATCTCGTTGACGCCGACGTCATCGGGCTCGTTGATGGCGAACGCCACCATGCGCGCGAAGGTTTCGGCGGGAACGCCAACCTCACCGACATAGTCTTGGTTGGCTTTCTGGACGTCCTTCTCGCTGATGTGATCGAGAAGCTCCGTCTTGACCGCGCCCGGCGAGATGATGGTGGTGCGAATGTTGTACGCCGCCATCTCCTGTCGGAGCCCGTCGGAAAGCGCGCGCACCGCAAACTTGGTCGCGGAATAAACCGCCGAGCCAGCGAAGAGCTTGTGTCCCGCGACGGACGCGAGGTTGATCACGTGGCCGGATCTCTGCGCCTTCATGTAAGGGAGCGCCGCGGCGATGCCGTAAAGCACGCCCTTCACATTGACGTCGATCATCTGATCCCACTCATCGACCTTCAGCCGATCAAGAGGTGAGAGCGGCATCAATCCGGCGTTGTTGATCAGCACGTCGATGCGTCCGTAGGTCTGCACAGCCGTGTCGACCAGCTTGCGGACGTCGTCGCGCTTCGTCACGTCGGTGACGACTGCAGTGGCCTTGCCGCCAGCTTTGGTGATTTCGGCCGCGAGCGTTTCGATCCGGTCGGCGCGGCGAGCGCCGAGCACGACGCTCGCGCCCCTGGCGGCGAGATAGCTCGCGGCAGCTGCGCCCATACCGCTCGATGCGCCAGTGATGACGATGACCTTGCCGGTGATGTTGTCGTTATCAGCCATTTCGCTCTTCCTTTTGCTGCGGCGCGCATCGGGCGCTCCGCACATCCGAGAAGGGCAAGATAGGCGGTGGGCTTTACCTCGATTAGGCGCTATAAAGTACATGCACCTTTGAATGGAATTCAGTAATGCCGCGTGAGACGATGGCGGATCTCGTTGCTTTTCTCGCGGTTGCGCGGGAGCGGAGCTTTACCCGCGCGGCAGCGCAACTTGGTGTGTCGCCTTCGGCGCTTAGCCACACGGTCCGCAAGCTGGAGGAGCGCCTAGGCATGCGCCTCCTGACCCGCACGACCCGCAGCGTATCGACGACCGAAGCCGGCGAGCGTCTCGTGGGCGCAATCGGTCCCCACTTCGATGAGGTGCGGCGCGAAGTAGAGGGCCTCAGCGCGCTTCGCGACAAGCCTGCCGGCACGATCCGGATCACGTCAGGCGATCACCCGGCTGAGACAATCCTTTGGCCGATGCTGGAGAAGCTCCTGCCGAAATATCCAGACATCAACGTCGAGGTCAGCGTTGACGACACGCTGCGCGATCTAGCCGAGGATCGCTTCGATGCCGGTGTCCGGCTGGGCGAGCAGGTCGCTAAGGACATGATCGCGGTGCCGATCGGTCCCGCCGTCCAGATGGTCGTTGTCGGCGCGCCTTCGTATTTGAAGACGCACAGCCGCCCACGCACGCCACACGACCTTGCTGAGCATCGTTGCATCAATCTGAGGCTACGCACGCTCGGGGGCGTCTATGCGTGGGAATTCGAGAAGGGCGGACGCGAGTTGAAGGTGCGCGTTGAAGGACAAGCTGTCTTCAACGACGCCCGCTTGATCATCAAGGCGGCGCGCGCAGGTCTTGGCCTGGCCTATGTGTTCCGTGACGCCGTGGAGGCCGAACTCGCCGACGGATCGCTCAATCTGGTCCTTGCCGATTGGACTCCGCCGTTTTCGGGCTATCACCTTTATTACCCGAGCCGCCGCCAACACTCGCCCGCCTTCGCGCTGCTGGTGGAAGCGCTTCGTTATCGCGGCTGACACTATCTGGCCAAATCGAAGCAACGCGCATTGACCGTGTTTGCTGTGCGGAAAGGCATCCGCATTTGGCCCGCCCGCCCACCCAAACGCGTGCGCGGTGTTTTTGCCGCAAGACGCCGCATTTTCGTTTTTCGATTGTAAGGGCGATCCCGTTGGCTTCGCCAACGGGCCGGGCTCTCGTGTTTCGCACCGAGCCCTCACGGTCTCGGCCCTTCGGGCGTCCATCCCTATCGCGAGACCCGCCCACCCGCCCCGGATGAATTGAGGTGAGGGGAGAGGGCGCTTGCCTTTGACTGCGGTCGTGCGTTCGAAGACCCATAAGCT
>CAYUOC010000210.1:0-5899 GCA_964446305.1 uncultured Terricaulis sp.
GGGGCAGGGGTGGGGTGAACCACCAGCCACCCGCCTCACTTGCGAGCCATTCGCAAGACGACTATTTTCAACTGATGCGCCTCGCCCTGAAAACCGGCTCCTACTCCCTGATGCACCTCACGGTTGCAACCGCCACCACCTACGCCATCACCCAAGACTGGCGCGCCGCGCTGGCGGTCGGCCTGATCGAGCCAGCGGTGCAAACGGTGGCCTTCCTGCTCCACGACCGCGCCTGGGCGAAGATCGAGGCGAAGCGGGCTCCAATGAAGCCACTCGCGCCGTAGTTGCTCTCCATCATTTCCTAAGGTTAATGTTCCGCCAGAGGAATAGTGTGGGGCGGAACGATGGAACTGATAACGACGGCCAGCGGTGCCGTGCTTGAAGCGGTTTTTGGGTTTCTAGCTTGGCTGGGAATTCACCCCACACTCCAGGACTTGGTGAAAGCACTGATCCTTGTGCTCTTTGTCCTGATCATTTTGATGATCGTTGGCGACGTCTATCGCGGCGAGATTCAGAACAAACTTCACCGCATAATCTTGGCGCCGTCCGCCAAGGGCGCGACCTTACCTCCAGATCAACGCACGACAATCGAAGCGCGTCGCCGGCTTCGCCGCGAACGAGACCTCGTTTGTCATCTGCCGCAATACTTAGTCCCACTCACCATGAACGACACGTTTTCTAACGTGCTGTTCTATTTTCGGTATCGCGACGCCACGGGCAAAGTGCGAACGAGGAAGATTGAGACTTATCGCGTTCGCTTCCACGTCAAGAAAATTGCCAATCCAAGTTCGTTGGCAGTTGGTCACGAGGGCGACCACCAATACACGCCCGAAGAGGAAGATCTGTTTCAGGATCAGGATGGCGTCACGATCATCACGATGGCCGGAAGTCGGGTGGACTATATCGAGTTGGGAAAAATCGCTCCTATCATGGAAAAGGAAGTAAGCCGCTATCAAGCCTTACAGAAGGGCGGCATCGGGCAGATGCTCGCGAAAATAGGAAACGGAGAGGTGCGTGAGCCCCAAGCTCTGGGTCTCGCAGTGAAGTTTCATTTCCCCATCGATCCGCACTTCCTGCTCTACAAACACCCAGACACCAACGTTCGCACGACCGCTTGGCTAACGGTGCTGACCAGCGTGTTCGCGTTGTTTATGCAGCTCATCTATTCCGGCGGTACCAATACGGCGTCGGCGGTACAGTCAGCGGAGCGCCCCGCCATCGTGCGAAGCACGACCAACAACTGAAATAAATCTATCCTACACCCCCAGCACCAGCCGTATCATGCGCTCATCCCTCGCACGGGAGGTTCAATAGGCTAGCCGAGCCAAGCGAGCGCGAGGGGCGCGATTGAGCGTGATGCGCGGGCCGGAGCAATCCGGACCAAGCAGAAGCCCACGGGAGCGACAAGCGAACCGTGGGAGCGCACCGGAGCTCACGGCAGAGTTCTGCACGCCATCGGGGCGCCGATCCAAGGGAGTGAAAAACCTCCCCGTGACGGTCCGATGCACAACGATCGCAAAGGGCGCGTGGCGACACGCGGCGATGTTCGAGCAATCGCGCATCGCAACACAGGAACTAACCCAGCGCGTCCCACGCGCCCTGCTCCCACTTTTTCTCAACCGCGCCAAACGCGGCCGCGTACGCGCGCGCCGTCAGTACGGATCAAGCGGCGCGATCATGTTCACTGCCGAGCAATAGCCAAACGTCAGGCACACCAGCAGCAACAGGATCGTCTTGCCCCAGCCGGGCATCTCTTCACCCTTGCGGAAAAACACCAACGCCACAGCGGAGCCGACGCAGATCAGCAGAATGATCGCCATCAGCACTTTCTGAAGCAGCACCTTGCCGATGAAATCTAATGTCGGCGCCGCGCCATCGATCACGCGATCGACGTCAGCCAGCGTGAAACCGAACACCGCGCCTAGAACCGTAAGCACTAGGCCGATGAAGAAGAACAGCAGCACCAGAAACAGCAAGCCGCCGGCAAGCGGGCTGCCGATGCGCGCCTGCCCGATCGGCGAGACGCGCCAAAACTGCGCCGTACGCCAAAGCCCGCCGATAAAATCGCCGATGAACTTGAACATTGCCGCACATTGGCGTGAGCCACGGCCGGGCCGTCAAGCGCCAATCGTTTTCAGAGGCGCGCCAATCTCGCCGGCGACAAGCGCCGCCAGCACCGCCGGCGCCGGCGGCAGGCGCGAGAGCGGCGACATGATCCAATCCCGCACCACCGCAAACGCGGCGCTGTCGGATTGATAAGCCGGCGTGAACATCCAGGAGGCCAGCTGATAAAGCTTGATGTGCAACGCCCGCGTGCGCGCGTACTCACCCAGCGCCGCATCGAGATTGCTTTGCGTCTCTAATGCGCGCGCAAGCGCCAACGCATCGAGCAACGCCATGTTGGCGCCCTGCCCCAGCTGCGGGCTGGCGCAATGCCAGCTATCGCCGACATGCACGCAATCGCGCGAGACAGGATTGGAGATTGTGCGGTGGGCGTAGGTCGCGAACACCATGTCGTCATGGCTTTCGATCTGCGCCAGCAGAGGTTCAGTCTCCGGCCAAAGCGCGCGCACTTCATCCTTCCACGCCGCAATCGGCGTAGCTTGCCACGCAGCGCGATCGGCGTGCTTCAAACTCCAGAAGAACGCCGCCTGATTTCCCGTCGCCCCCTGGAGCCGGCCGATCGGCATGACGCCAACCATCTTGCGCGCCTGGCGATACCGTTGCTCAAGCGCAGCGTCATCGAAAGCACCCGCCCAATCCAGGCTCGCCCACAGCGCACCGAACGGCAGCGGTTTCGGCGCCCCGCCCGAAAGCGGCGAACGCATGCCAAGCGCATCAATAATCAAATCAAACGAGGCGCTCTCACCGCCATCGGCGAAAGTGAGCCGCCCCTCGTGCACACGCACCACGTCGCGCCCGCTCTCGATCTCCGCCCCCGCGGCAAGCGCGGCCTCATAGAGCACCTGAAACAGCGCACCACGATGCACGCCAAGGCCGCAGGGCGCACCCTTGCCGCGCGCGTCGTAACGAACGTCAAGCACCACATTCCCATGTGGCTCGGCCTTTCCGAAAAGCCGCGTGATCGGCGCGCCGAGCGCACGGATGGCGCCACCTGCGCCGATGTCATCGAGAACGCGCAACCCAACCGGTTGCAAAATAATGCCGGAGCCCAGCGGCTGCGGCGTTTCAAGCTTGTCGAACACGACGACTTTGGCGCCGGCGCGGCGCAGCAGCGTCGCGCACGCAAGCCCCGCAACACCGCACCCAGCAATCGCGATATTGAGCCGCTTCATTATGGTTTCGCGCCGTTTAGCTTAGCAAAGATTAGCAACACATCCGAACGGAGCGCTAACCGCGATGTGACATGATGTTCCCTTGATGACCACCTTCGCGCCCGTCTCTGCGCCCGCGCCGGTCACTACGGCGACGGATCAGCAGCCCCAGCGCGCCCCAGTCGAGTACGGGGCGGCGGTGACGCATCGCGACCTGGTCAAAGAAAAACTGCGCGTCGATCCCGCCGCCATCGCGCACAAGAAACGCCACGCGCCAGAGGCACGCTCAAGCGACCCGCCGCGCGAAAGGCCCGAGCATTTGGGCCGTCACGTCGATATCGAAGCTTAAGCGCGCTGCAACACCGCGACATAGAACCCGTCGCAACCGGTCAAGCGCGGCGTCATCTGCACGCCAATTGGCCGCTCGTACGCAGGCAACCCCGCGAGCTCCAATCCGACAGGCGTGAACTCGGCGTATGACCCGAGGAACGACGCCACTGCATCTTCGTTCTCCTCGGGCAGCACCGAGCAAGTGACATATACGAGCCGCCCCCCCGCCTTCACCAGTGGCGCCGCCAGGGCGAGCGCCTGCTGCTGCTCTTCCAACCGTTTCGCCAATGCACTTGGGCGCAGGCGCCATTTGGAATCCGGACTCCGCCGCCACGTCCCCGACCCAGTGCATGGCGCATCAACGAACACGACATCCATGCGCTCGCGCAAATCGGCCAGCGCATCTTTTGTGCGCATCGGCGTGCGTATTTGCACGTTGCGTACGCCGGCGCGATCGAGCCGCTCCTTCAGCGGCGCGAGGCGGCGGCCATCAACATCATGCGCGAAAATCTGGCCCTTGTTCTGCATCAACGCCGCGAGCGCGAGCGTCTTGCCGCCACCACCGGCGCAGACGTCGGCGATCTGCATCCCAGGCTCTGCGCCGGAAACGCGCGCGGCGATCTGGCTGCCCTCGTCCTGCACCTCGAACCAGCCTTTGACGAACGCCTGCTCCGTCGCCCACGGAAACGTGCGCCCCTGCGACCATGGAATGCGCACGCCATCCGGCGCATGTGGCGTCGCTTGCGGCGGCTCCTTCAGCTTCGGGCTCTCGCTCAGCGCCGCGATCACCTTCTCGCGGTCGGCCTTCAGCGTATTGGCACGGAGATCAAGCGGCGCTGGCGCGGCGAGCGCCGCACCTTCCTCAGCGGCGTCATCGCCAAACGCACGCAACAAGCTTTCGCTCAGCCATTCCGGAAAATCACCACGCACATGCGCGGGCGCAGCGGAGATGTTGTCGCCATTCAGCGCAGCGCGTTCGGCATCCGTCATTGGCGCCGGCGCGTGCGGATCATCGATCAGACTTTGTTCGATCCATTCGGCGCTTTGTCCGAACCCCCAACGCAGCGCGCCCCACACCCAGGCGCGCGGCGTGTCTTCACCCATGCGCCAAGCGCTCGATTGCTTCCAGCGCAGCGCGCCGAACACAAGGTCGCCAATCTCGGCCCGGTCCTTCGAGCCGGCGAAGCGGTGCGTGAGCATCCACGCCTTGACCGCGTCAGCCGCGGGCTGGCGCTGGGTTTCGAGCGACGTCAGAATTTCGATAGCCGCCTGCTGGCGGGCGCCGTTGCGCATCGGGAGAGCCCCACAAAAAGTGTTATGGAGGCTTCAGCCTCCGATGGATTGGCCGAATACGAGCAAATTGCCGTCCGGCGCAAGTATGCACAACTCACGCTGGCCATATGGCTTGTCGGCTGGGCCGTGGACATCGCCTTTCGGCATGGCGTCGAGAACCGACTTCAGCTCTTGGTAAAGCGCCTCGATATTCTCGACATCGATATAGTACGCGAAGCGCCGGTTTCCTGGCGGCGCGCCATCATCGCCATGGTTCTGCAGCAAGCGCACGCCCGCCGTTTCGCGTTGAACGTAAGCGTAGTCTTCAAAGCGAAAATACGTCGTGAAGCCGAGGCTCTCGAAGAACGACACAGCGGCGGCAATGTCGGGCACATGGATGAAGGGCGTAATCCGGATGAATTGGCCCTTCTCCATCGCCTAGCCCCCGAGCGGATAGTTCGGCGCTTCGCGCGTGATCGAGACGTCGTGAACGTGGCTTTCGCGCAGGCCCGCGCTCGTGATCTTCACGAACCGCGCCTTCTCACGCATCTCTTTGAGCGTCGCGGCGCCGACATAGCCCATCGAGGCGCGCAAGCCGCCAATGAGTTGGTGGATGATGTTCGCCACCGGCCCCTTGAACGGCACGCGGCCTTCAATGCCTTCGGGCACCAGCTTCATCTGATCGGTGACTTCTTTCTGGAAGTATCGATCGGCCGAGCCGCGCGCCATCGCGCCGAGCGAACCCATGCCGCGATAGCTCTTATAGGAGCGGCCCTGGTAGAGGATCACTTCGCCTGGCGCCTCTTCCGAGCCCGCCAGCAACGAGCCGATCATCGCGACTTCTGCGCCACCGGCGAGCGCTTTCGCCAAATCGCCAGAAAACTTGATCCCACCATCGGCAATCACCGGCACATCGGCTTTGCGCGCGGCGGAGGCCGCATCCATCACCGCCGTCAGCTGCGGCACGCCAACGCCGGCGACGATACGCGTGGTGCAGATCGAGCCCGGACCAATGCCGACTT
>CAYUOC010000211.1:0-3401 GCA_964446305.1 uncultured Terricaulis sp.
AACGTGAACGATAGCGTCACCAAGTCGAAATTCGACAACCTCTATGGCTGCCGTGAATCTCTCGTCGACGCGATCCGCCGCGGTACTGACGTCATGCTTTCGGGCAAGGTTGCTGTCGTCGCCGGCTACGGCGATGTCGGCAAGGGCTCGGCCGCCTCGCTCCGCCAAGGCGGCGCGCGCGTGATGGTCACCGAAGTCGATCCGATCTGCGCGCTGCAGGCGGCGATGGAAGGCTATCAAGTCGTGACGATGGAAGAGGCCGCCCCGCACGCGGACATCTTCTGCACGGCGACGGGCAACAAGGACGTCATCACCGTTGAGCACATGCGGTCGATGAAGAACAACGCCATCGTCTGCAACATCGGCCACTTCGACAGCGAAATTCAGGTCGCTGGCCTGAAGAACTTCAAGTGGGACGAGATCAAGCCGCAAGTGCACCACATCGAATTCCCGGACGGCAAGAAGATCATCCTTCTCTCCGAAGGCCGCCTGGTGAACCTCGGCAACGCCACCGGCCACCCGAGCTTTGTGATGTCGGCGTCGTTCACCAACCAGACGCTTGCCCAGATCGAGCTCTGGACGAACGGCAAGGCCTACAAGAACGAGGTTTACACGTTGCCGAAGCACCTCGATGAAAAGGTCGCGACGCTCCACCTCGAAAAGCTCGGCGTGAAGCTGACGAAGATGAGCAAAGAGCAGGCTGACTATATCGGCGTGCCGCAGGTTGGTCCGTTCAAGCCGGATCACTATCGCTACTAAATCGCGAAAACCGTCGCGAGCGAGCGGGGAGCGTTTCAAACGCTCCCCGCTTTTCGTTATAGAGGGAGCAACATGCTGATCGATCTTCTTATCGCCGCGCACATTATCGGGCTCATGATGGGCGCGGGCGGCGGCTTTGGCAGCATGATCACGCAGCGCGAAGCGTTGAAGCGCCCCGCCGATCAGGCGGCCGCGCTGCGTTCCGTCGGCCCGGCGCTTGCGAGCTTCTCGTTCATCGGCCTCATTCTGATGTGGGTCACGGGCCTCGCGCTGGTGTTCCTCAAGTACGGCGGCTTCAGCGCCTTGCCGCAAATGTTCTGGGTGAAGTTCATTTTCATCAGCACGCTGACGCTCGCGGCAATCGCGACACAGGTGCTCTACGGCCAAGTCAAAGCCGGAAACTCCATTGCCGCCACGCGCGTGCCCGCTTTCGGGCAGATCGCCGGTATCTCGTCGTTGCTGGCGGTTATCTTCGCGGCGCTCGCATTCCACTGAACGTTGCGTGAAACGCGGCCCCAAACCGTTGCGCATACGCACCCGCGCGTGCATCTAGGCCCGGGGAAAGCCAGATGCTCATCCGCACCACCCGAACGCTGTCCACCTGGGCAATGCGCGCGCTGTTTTACGCAGTGCTGTTCGCGGTCGTCGTGCTGTCGCACCTGGCCATCACCACGCTTTTGCTGGCGCAAGGGTGGGGTGGCGGCGTCGCCATGCTCATCGCTGGCGCAATTGTCCTGGTTTTCGTGATCGTGGTGTTCAGTGCCGGCGAGTGGCTGCGCGACCGCCTGCGTGAGCGCCAGGAAATGCAGCGCGTGAAGCAGCGTCTGCCGAGCGGTCCGTGCTGCGTGGTGTGGCGTGCACCCGAGGAGAAGACGGTGCGTCAGTTGCTCGATGAGGAAGAGACCGACCATTCCGACATGCCTTGGGACGTCGTTGGCCCGTTGCGCGCGCGGTATCCCAAGCTGGCCCGCCGGCTTGGTGTCGAAGGTATCGCCATCGCCGAGTTCGAGGTTGGCGCCGATGGACGCGCCAAGAACATCAACTGCGTCGATGCTTGGCCGTCCGACGTCTTCTACGACGCGGCGCGCGAGGCGCTGCAGCATGCCAAGTTCCAGCCGAAGGACGTCCACGTCCGCTATGGCGCCAGCTACAAGATGCCGTTTGTCTTCCGCATCTCCGGCGCCTCGAAGGCGCGAGACGCCGGAAGGCGCGCGCGGACGCTGCGCCCGACTTTGGTGGCTGCCCAACAAGCTGTTGAAAACTTGCGGCAACCTTCGGGGCCGCAACGTTAACCAATTGATATTTCTTAACTTAACTCGCCGTTCACCCTTTTAGCATTTTGTTAACCGGCCCGGGCAGGCGCGCGCGTGCAAACGCCCTCGCAAACCGGGAAACTAGCCCTTGGGGCTCGGCGATTCGTTTCGCCGCAAAGATGGAATTAGGGGTCGGCATTGGACGGAAGCTTGCTGGTAGCGGCTGGCTCGGCCGCAATTGCGATTGCAGCATTGCTGTGGGCGATGCGCGTCACAGAAGGCGCGCGTGGCGGCGTTGAGGCCTGGAAGAAGCGCGCGCGCGAACTGGAAGACACCGTCGCCTGGGCTGACGCCGTGTTCGGCGCGCATCCGGGCGTGGTGCTGATCTGGGAAGACACGCTCGCCGACACCGAGACCGACTGGGGCAAGCCGCGGATCTACGGCAGCCCGTTGGCGCTCGCCTCGCTGCTGCGCTTTTCGGGCGCCGCACATGCGGCTGAGCCCGCAATTCGCATTCTACAGGGCCTCACAGGTTTCGACGCGCGCGGCGCCACTGGCGTGATGACGCGTCTTGCGCCGGCGCTGCAGCGCTTGCGCCGCGAGGGCGCGCCATTCTCGCTCACGATCTCGACGCCTGATGGCGTTTACGTCGAAGTCGATGGCCGCACTGCCGGTGCGCGCGCTGTTGTTTGGATTCTCGACGCCAGCGTTCGCGGTGTCGAAGAGGGTGGCGCTGGCGGCCGCATCGAAGGCGCGACGGAAGTCATCGCGCGCGATCCTGCCGCGTTCCTCGAAATGTGGAACGAAGCGCCGTTCATGGCGTGGCGCGTCGATGGTGCGCTGAAGCTGCAATGGGCGAACCCGACCTATCTCGGCGCGCTGAATGCCAAGTCGCTGGCGCAGGCCATCGAGCGCAATCTGCAGCTGGACCAGGCCGCAGTCGATCTGGCGCGCAAAGCCATCGAAACCGGCGAAGCTGTCGAAGAAACGCGCTCGGCCGTTGTTGACACTCAGCTGCGTACGCTGCGCCTGCGCGTCAGCCCGGTTGCCGGCGGCGCTGCAGGGCTTGCGATCGATGTCACCGAGAGCGAAGCGGCAAACGAAACCATGGCGCGCCAACAGCGTGCGCATGACGATACGCTCAATCACTTGGCTGAGGGCATCGCCGTATTTGACCAGGGCAAGCGCCTTGTCTTTCACAATCGCGCCTTCGAGCAGATGTGGGGTCTTGATCCGGCGTTCCTGCAGGATCGCCCGTCGCACGCGGCGTGGCTCGATTATCTGAAAGAGAAGCGCAAGCTTCCGGCGCACGCGAACTACGCCGAATGGCGTGCGCGCGAGCTTGCTCTCTATCAAGAGCACGAGAACCTGCCGGAAGATTTCTGGGTG
>CAYUOC010000211.1:3501-5884 GCA_964446305.1 uncultured Terricaulis sp.
TTCCGCGGTGAAATGCGCCGCAGCGATGAGAGCGTGCTCAAGTTCCTGACCCGTCCACTGCCGGATGGCGCGACGCTCGTCGCGTTCCAGGACATCACCGCAGACCGCCGCGTCGAAGACGCGCTGCGCGAGCGCGCGGAAGCGTTTGAACAAGCCGACAAGCTGAAGGGCCAGTTCGTCGAGAACGTCTCCTATCAGCTCCGCAATCCGCTGCAGGCGATCTACGGCAACGCCGAGCTGCTTTCGCACAAAGTGTTCGGCCCGCTGAACGATCGCCAGATCGAGCAGGTGGGTTCGATCATCGAAGCCGCGGGCTCGCTCTCCAAGCTGATCGACAACATCCTCGATGTCGCCATGGTCGAAGCCGGCAATGTTCAGCTCGACGTCGCGCCGATGGATATCTACGAGACGATCTCCGAGTCCGTGCAAATGGCCGCTTCCAAGGCGCGCGATACGGAAGTGCCGATCAAGATCAAATGCGATCCGAAGATTGGCGAGATCAACGCCGATCCGAAGCGCATCACGCAAGTGATCGTGAACCTGCTCTCGAACGCGCTCCGCCACACCGAGCGCGGCGACACTATCACGGTATCCGCCGAGCGCTTGGACGGCGTTGTGCGCCTCACCGTGGCCGATACCGGCAAGGGCATGGCGTTCGAGCAACAGGCGCGCGCGTTCGATAGCTTCGAGTCCGGTGATCGCCGTGGCGCGGGGCTCGGCCTCGCGCTGGTGCGTTCGTTCGTCGAGATGCACGGCGGCTGGGTGGCGCTTTCGAGCGAACCAGGCCGTGGCGTCACGGTGACGTGCCACTTGCCAGCCCACGCGCCGCTCGCCGGCCCGCCACCGACGCCGCCGACGCGCGAAGCGGCGTAAGTGCGCGCCCGATTTCGCCGAGAATTATCTCGCGACGGCCAGGCAGCTAGCTCGCCAGCATGTGGTCCGCGGTTGGCGTCTGCGCGAACTCTACGCCGCCAAGGGTAAGCTCAAATTCTTGCAGCACGTCGGAGGCTTCGCGCGCATCCATCACCGTCGCGCCTTCGCCGGGAAAACGAAAACCCCAGAAAGAGTGGATGTGGCGGATGACGCCGACGGCTTCTCCCATCGGAAGGAACAACGATGGGGCGGTTAATAGGAAGGTTCGGAACGCCGCGGGCTGACCATCGGCAAGCGCCGCGAATGCCGCGCCGTACTCCAAGAGCGTTTCGTCGACCCTTTGAGCGGCGCGCTCGACCTTCTCGATAATTCCGCGGCGCAATTCCGCCAATTCCCGCCGCTGATCGGAGGACGCGCCGGTTACACGCAATGCGGCGAACCGCGGCTTGAAGACTTCCAGTTGCGGCCTGAACTCGTCAGTCATCCACTTGTAGTAGAGGAACCCCTTCCAAGCGAAGACGCCCTCGACGTATTCGTCGCCGGACAGCCGCAACGTCTCACGCAACGGATCGAGCGATTTTGCGGTCTCATCGGTCATGAGTTTGTCGGCGAGGCGTTGCGCGAGCGCGCCCGCTTCATGCCCGCCAGTCGCAAACGCCAACTTCACGAGTTGTGATATCTCACCGCCCACGAAGTTGCGCATGCGTTCGATGTCGGCGTCGGCAAGATCAAAGTAAACGCGCGACGGGCTAAGTCCCAAATGCCGAAGGCGTTCGCGCATAAGAAATGGATCGAACGACGGCAACCCAGCGATCATCCGCATCAACTCAATGTCGTCAGATAAGTCGGCGCTGCTTTCGTATCCGCCGACCGTGTCGCGCATCATTCTTTCAAATGCTATCTCACCGACGAGGAAACTGATCCCGCCGAGTTCAAGTTCGGTCGCGGAGTAGGGAAGAACGACCTTTGTCGTCGAAGCCGTCGGGCGCGCGAACAATTCGCGCTCGTTCGATCGGACCACATGCTTGAGAATGAGTGCGCGATTCAGGCGCTTGTTCTTGAAAAGCGGCTGGTCGCGGTATGCGTCGGTGTCGCCGAAACGCTCATAGACACGGGCCAAATTGAGCACCCGCGCCGTCGAGCCGCTGGCGCGGATCAATGCTAAGTCTCGGTGGCCATCGACTCTCGTCACGGGCAAGAGAATTTCTCAGTAGCGTGAAACACCATTTAATGCAGTGGCGAACTCTGGCGCGGCTCAACGACGCTGTCGGAGGATTCACTCCCCGATCTCATAGTCCGAACGGACTAGTGCGCGGCGGGACGAGCGGCTCGCTCTCCCGTTTCGGCTCGAAGCTCCCAAGCTGGGAGAGCGGGGCGCGTGGTCGGCGCCAAGGGTAGTGCGTTCCAGCCTTGCGACTGGCGATGCGCGTTCAACGCGCCCCGTGTGATCGTTAAGCGCCGGGCCGTCACGGGGAGGTTTTTCACTCCCTTGGATCGGTCCCCGGCGGCG
>CAYUOC010000212.1:0-5877 GCA_964446305.1 uncultured Terricaulis sp.
CGCAAACCGGGCTGGAATTCCTGTGAGCCCCTCCGTGATGCGGAACGGGAGAAGTTTAGCTCAGCTTTGAGGCTGTAGGATTGATTGGATTCTATCCCCGGTTTTCGTCCCCTCTCCCGGTGAGGGAGAGGGTGTCAGTGCGCGAAGCGAACGACGGGTGAGGTTTACCGGTGTTTGAAGGCTTGAGCACCGTCCTGCCGGCGCTGGCAAACCTCATCCGGCCGCTTCGCGGCCACCTTCTCCTTAACCAGGAGAAGGGACGCTTATCCCTGAATAGATTGGCGCGCGAGCAGCGCTACTGCGAAAGCCGCGCCAACTCTTCGTCGCTGATGTCTTCGTTTGAATAGACATCCTGGACGTCGTCCAGATCGTCGAGTTGATCCAACAACTTCATCAGCGTCTCGGCGCCCTCGCCTTCGATCGGGATGGCGATGTCGGTGCGCCAGACGAACTTTGCGCTGGCGGGATCACCGAACTTCTTTGCGAGGCCTGCCGAGACGGGCGCGAGCGCATTCATCTCGCAGGTGATGACGTGGTGTTCCTCCTCGACGGTGCAATCATCGGCGCCGGCTTCGATGGCGGCTTCCAGCATCGCGTCCTCGCTGGCGGCGGCGAGCGGGTAGCGGACTTCGCCGACCTTGCGCCACGCGTTCGAAACCGAATTGGATTCGCCCAGATTGCCGCCGTGCTTCGAGAAGGCCGAGCGGACTTCGCCGGCGGTGCGGTTCTTGTTGTCGGTGAGGCACTCGACGATGACGCCGATGCCGCCGGGACCGAAGCCCTCATAGCGGATTTCGTCGAGCTGCTCGGCGCCCGCGCCGCTGCCCTTATCGACGGCGCGTTGAATGTTGTCCTTCGGCATGTTGACGGCGCGGCCAGCGGCCATGGCGCGGAACAGGCGCGGATTGGCGTTCGGATCGGCGCCGCCGAGCTTTACCGCCGCCTGGATTTCACGCGCGATCTTAGTGAACGCCTGAGCGCGCTTCTTATCCTGAGCGCCCTTGCGGTGCTGGATGTTCGCGAATTTTGAATGGCCTGCCATGGGCGGGGTCTCTAGCCGGGGAGCCCCTCAGGCTCAAGCGCCTGCGGCGGTTTGGGTTGTTTCGCGATCAGGGTTTGCACTCCGGGGCGCAATCATGGAATTGAGCGTCCATGAAGACAGCGCGGAAGAGGTCTGGGCGTGGAGAAACCACGCGATGGGCCGATCTCCCGGAGGCCGACCTCCTGGACCTACCAGTCAAGAACCTGAAGGTTCGCATCGAAGGCACTTGGCTGGCCGATTGTCTGCGCGATGTGAATGCCGAGCTGAAGTCGCGCGGCATCGTTCTCAAAATGCACGGCTGGCTCTCGGATGAGTGGTTCAGCCCGACAGAAACGCCCGGCGTGGCGTTCCCCTTCTATCTCGCACATCCGAGACTGATGCGGCTCGAGCGCAAGATGATGCTCGAGGTCGAGGGCGGCACGCGGCGTGAATGCATGCAATTGCTGCGGCATGAGGCGGGCCACGTCGTCGAATACGCGTTTGGGCTGCATAAGCGAAAGCGCTTCCAACGTTTGTTTGGGCGCGCCAACGAACGCTACCCTGATCGTTACCGCCCCGATCCAAACAGCAAGGCGCATGTGCAGCACCTGCGGCGCTGGTACGCGCAATGCCATCCGGATGAGGATTTCGCCGAAACGTTCGCGGTTTGGCTCACGCCGCGCTCGAATTGGAAGAAGCGCTACGCCGAATGGCCGAAAGCGCTCGAGAAGCTTGAATACATCGACGAACTGATGGCTGAAATTGCGGGTGAGAAACCGCCGCCACAGAGACGCTTTGAGGTCGATCCGCTGGGCAAACTCAAGGGCACGCTCGGCGAACACTACGCTGCAAAGCGAGAACGCTACGCTATCGAAACGCCCACAGTTTTCGATCGCGAATTGCGCAGGATGTTTCCGCAGGACCCGCGGAAACCGAATGCCCCGCACGCAAGTTCAATCATTCGTAATAATCGTGGAAAGATCATTAGGGCGGTGGCGAAGCGAACCGGCGAGTTTCCGCTCGCGCTTGATGCGGCGATCGACGACATGATCACGCGGTCGAAAGCGCTGAAACTCAGGTCGCCTCGCGCGGAAACGACGGTGCGGGCTGAAATCACGGCGATGCTGAGTTCAAAAGCGATCCATATGCATTACTCGACCACTCGCCGGCACTGGTTCGCCGTATGAAGAGTCTGCGCGTCCTCGTTATTTGCCGGCCGGATCAGCTGCCGCCGGACTCTCTAGAGGGCCTCAGCGAGAAAGAAATCTACGCCTGCAAGACAGAGTGGGACGTGTTCACCACGCTGCGCGCGAACGGACACGAGGTTCAGGGCCTCGGCGTGCAGTTTGATCTGACGCCGCTGCGCGATGCGGTGGACGAGTTCAAGCCGGACATCGTCTTCAATCTGCTCGATCAGTTTCACGGCGACACGCTCTATTGCCAACACGTCGCCAGCTTCCTCGAACTTCTGAAGGTGCCGTACACGGGCTGCGGGCCGCGCGGGCAAATGCTCTCGCAGGGCAAAGACCTGTCGAAGAAGCTGATGAAGTACCACAACATCCCGACGCCGGCGTTTGTTGTGGTGCCGATTGGGCGCAAGGCAAAGCGGCCTAAGCGGCTGAAATTTCCGCTCATCGTGAAGAGCGTGACGGAAGATGCGTCGGCGGGGATTTCGCAGAACTCTGTTGTCGATAGCGATGAGAAGCTGGAAGAGCGCGTGGCGTTCATCCACGAGCGCATCGGGACCGCGGCGATCGTCGAGCAATATATCGATGGGCGCGAGATTTATGTTGGCGTCTTGGGCAATGACCGGCTGACCGCGCTGCCGATTTGGGAGCTGAAGTTCACGGCGCTTGCCGCGGGCGCGCTGCCGATCGCGACAGAGCATGTGAAGCACAATGTCGAGTACCAGAGGAAGCGCGGCGTTGTGCAGGGGCCAGCGGAAGAACTGACCCCGACCCTCACCAACAAAATCCGCGACTTGGTCAAACGTTGCTGCCGCGTGCTTGAGATGGATGGCTACGCGCGGATCGACTTGCGTCTCGATGCGAAGGGCACGCCCTATTTTATTGAAGCGAATCCAAACCCTGAAATCGCCTCGAGCGAAGAGCTGGCGCAATCGGCGCTGCACGACGGCATCGCCTACGCCGATCTGCTAAACCGCATTCTGCAGCTTGGTCTGCAGCGCGCGGGGAAGGAGATCGTGTACGTAGAGCGCCCTAGTCTGAGGCCCCATCGCCGCACGGCGATGGTGGCCACGGAGATGGCGGCGGCTCGAGACTAAATCGCAGCGCTCACTGAGCCTGGACCGTTCCCGCTTCGCGCATGGGAACCAGAACTTCGATCGCCGCGTCGATGCGCGTGAACAGATCGCTGGCGTCGCCGGTCACACAACCCGCATCCCACTGCGTGCGCTGATCCTCCTGCCCTTCCGCTGACGACCAGACCACAAAACCGTACGGGCCGTCAGTGACGACGCGGTTGCAATGAAAATCGCGCGCTTCATAGGGGCGGAAGTTCTCGCGGATACGATCAAAGGTCTCCTCCGAGACATCGAAGGTCACGGTGCGCTGGGGATCGGAGTAACGGCCCTCGCCGCCTCTTGGGATCGTCCAGCTCGATGTCACGCGGCCCCAGTATCGGTTCTCGAGGGTGATGATCGTGGGTGTTGGGATTGCGGGCGCCACATAACGGGAATGACCCATTTCTTCCATCAACTGGAGGGCCTCATTGGTGTTGCGTGCGAGCGGGCGCGTGCCGTCTGAATAGCAGGACGTGTGCATCTCGACGCGGCGCACTTCGTCAGCACCACGCCGCCAGATGATGTAGCCGGGTGCGGAATGCTCGGACGGCTGGCTGCAGGCGAGGCCATTTTCCTTCAACGGATCGAGCAGATCGGCGATGCGGCGATAATCGTCGCGGCTCGCTTCAAATTCGTAGAGCGGATGAACGCCGCTCGCGCTGACGACACGCGCTGGCCCTCCATCCGTGATCGAGTACTCCATCCGGTCGGGCACATAGACGACGCTGATCGACTCGCGCGGCGCATCGACGTTCGCGCTCGCGCAAGCGCCCAAGAAAATCAGAGCGAGAATGAGTGATCGCAAGATTGCCTCCCCTGTTGCGATCTCATACCGCAACAAGCGGTCAACCGGGCGCTACCATGTTACCCGCTGCTTGTTCCCCGCAGCCCCTCGCCTCTGCCGCAGCGGATCGCTTCTTTGGGCGTGATGATCCAATCCAAATGCGCGTCGTGCGGGCCGGTTGGCACCACCCCCATCTCCTGCTCCGCGTACGCCAATCCAGCGGCGATCGCGCCGTGGGCGCGGTAGAGCGAGATGATGCGGTCGTAGTGGCCGCCGCCTTGTCCGAGACGACGTCCGGCGCGGTCGAAGGCGATGAGCGGGACGAGGAAGAGGCGCGGTGAGAGATCGGCGCCGGTGGCGGGCGGCGACGGCACGCCGAAGGCGTCGGCGCTGAGGATCTCGTTGCCGCGCCATTGCAGGAAGCGGGCGGGACCGTTGCGGTTCTCCATGCGCGGGAGCGCCACAACGCGGCCAGCCTTGGCGAGCGCTGCGAGCAACGGGCGGCCATCGATCTCGCTACCGACGGGCCAGTAGCCGGCGACGGGCGAAAGCTTCGCGAGTTCGAGCGGGAAATTTTCGATGAGCTTCAGTGGTGCGTCGCGCGGCTCGACGGCGTTGCGTTCGGCGCGCATCAGCATGCGCGCGTCGGCTTTGGCGGCTTCGAGTTCTTGATCGCTCACAGCACCCATCCCCGGATGCGAACGCAGTGAGCAGTCCGGGGCCTATAAACACGAATGGCGCCGCGAACCCTCAGGCCGTTGGGGTTATGGGTCCCGGGCTCTCGGCTCACGCCGAGCCCCGGGAATGGGTGGAGTATTGTTCGCAAAGCAAAGGTTGGGCGGAACCACATGCGCCGTAAGCGATACTCATCCTCTCGAACCCTAGCACGCTAGGTGGGCGCCAGGTGCGCCAGGCCACGGCCCGGCACAGAGCCAGCTCCCGAGAGAAATGATACGGTCCCAGGGATGCAAGCAACTCACGCACGCCGCAGAAACCGCCCGCGTTGAATCTAGTGCGGGGGCGGCCTCGGCTCAAGCTCTGCCTTGCGCAACCCGCAACGCATCGACGCGACCACGATCGGGCGTGTCTGTCGGCTCAGGCGGCTCGGACGCGAGTTGCGCTTCGACCAGCATGTCGGTGAGACGCTCGATTTCCATGCGGGCGCGGGCGAGTGCGGCGCTTGTAGCCTGCGCTTCGTCGATCAGGCCAAGAGCCGTGAGCACAAGGCGGCGCATGGCGGGTGTGTCGCCGCTGAAGCCCTGCAGGCGCTGTTCGAGCACTTTGGCGAGGTCTTCGAGGCGGCGCGCGTCGCATTCGGCGCATTCGATGGCGTAATCCTCGCCCAGGATCTTCACGGTTGCATGCATCAGCGTAGCGCCTCCCTGGCCGCTGCGTTGAGAGCTTTGACGGGTTCGACGAGCGCCTCGGCGGATGCGTCCGCATCCGCGCCCTCGGTTTGGTCCAGGGCGGTTTCCAGAGCGTCTAGCGCCTCGGTGAGGGAATCGCTCGCCATTGCGACGAATTGTTACGTCCGTGATCGATTCGATGGAAGGCTGAGTTGCTGTTCCGGACGTGGACGCAACGGGCAATAGCAGTTAATCGGAAGCCACCAAATTCAGCATTTTCCGGGAGACGAGGCTTATGGGCGTGAAGGTTGCCATCAACGGGTTTGGACGCATTGGCCGGAACGTTCTGCGCGCGATCTATGAGAGCGGCCGCACGGACATCGAAGTGGTGGCGATCAACGACCTGGGCCCCGTCGCGACCAAC
>CAYUOC010000213.1:0-5851 GCA_964446305.1 uncultured Terricaulis sp.
CACGCCATCGGCGGTCTGCGAGACATCAACTTCGAGGAACGCGCCGGGGGCTTCGCGCAGCGTGTTCTCGAATGTCGGGATCGCGTTCTCGGCGAAGCCGGGCGCCGGGCCTCCGCGATGCGCCGACACCGCGGTGAAGCCGCGATCGCGCAAGCAATCGAAGTATGCGACCAGATTGCTAGGCGCCGCCGCGGCTGTCGTCTCGCTCTCTTCAACCGGCCCCATCCGTGGGCCGACGGCAGCATCGCAAGCCGCAAGCGCCAACGCCGCAGCAATCAGCAGAGCCCGCTTCATGCCAGCGCCTTCTTCAAGAACTCAATCGTGCGCCCGTCCGCGAGTTGCTTCGCGGCCTCATCGTAGTGCGCGCCGCCTTCGCGCGTGAACGCGTGATCTTGCTCGGCGTACTCGCACACGGTGACGAGCGGATTGCTCGCAAGCGTCTCGCGGATCGTGTCGAGCGCCTCGACCGGGATGAAGCCGTCCTTCATCGGGTTGTGAAGCATCACCGGCTTCTTGATGCCGCCAGCCTCGCCAAGCGCCGTGTGGATGCCGCCACCGTGGTAGCAGACCGTCGCGTCCGTATCCGTCCGGCACGCCGCCAGGAACGCAATGTAGCCGCCCATGCAATAGCCCAGCGCGCCGGCTTTGCTGACGCCTTGTGAGCGCGCCCACGTCAGCGTCGCCTGCACATCTTTGACGCTCGCGTTCTTGTCGAGCTGGTTCATGTAGTCGAGCGCCTGCTTCCACTCGGCCTCGCTCTGATCGGTGAGATCGATGCCGGGCTTGATCCGCCAGAAGAGATCTGGCGACACAGCCAGAAAGCCTTCGCGCGCCAGCCAGTCGGCCTTGCCGCGCATCACGGCGTTGACCCCGAAAATTTCCTGGATCGCCACGACCGCGCCCTTGGGCGTTCCCGATGGCCGCGCGACGTACGCCTTGAACGCCCCGTCCGGACCCTGGACTTCAACCCAATCACCCATAGCTCGCTCCTTGGCTGTTGCCGCGTTATAGACCGGCAGTGCGCCAGCTGCGCGAAGGAATTGGTCCGATGAAGTTCACCGTCAATGTCGAGTGCTCGCCCGAGGAAGCCCGCCGCTTCATGGGCCTGCCGGATGTCACGCCGATCAACGAGAAGCTCGTCGAGGAGATGGGCAAACGCATGGAGAAGAACCTCCAGCTGATGAGCGGCGAAGCCATGATGAGCTCGTGGATGAGCGTCGGCACCCAGGCGCAGGACGCCTTCGTGAAGCTGATGACGTCGGGCGCGAGCATGGCCGCGGGCGCGACTGCTCCACGTGAAAAGCCCTAATCCGGTCTTAGGCGTTTTCACATGAAACCGGACACCATCGTCGCGCTGGCGACTGGCGCTGGCCGCGCCGGCGTCGCGGTGATCCGGCTGAGCGGGCCCGCCGCTGGCGCCACGTTGAGCGCGCTGACCGCCCGCGATCTGCCCAAGCCGCGCATGGCGACGCGCGAGGCGTTTTGCGATCCGCGCACCGGTGTTTCGCTCGATGACGGCCTGGCGCTTTGGTTTCCTGGGCCGCACAGCTTCACCGGCGAGGACGTCGTCGAACTGCATATCCATGGCGGCCCGGCGGTCATCGCGGCTGTGGTGGATGCGGCCTTGAGCCAACCTGGCGTCCGCCCAGCCGAGCCCGGCGAATACACCCGCCGCGCCTTCGAGAACGGCAAGCTCGACCTGGCCGAGGCCGAGGGCCTGGCCGACCTCGTGGACGCCGAAACCGAGGGCCAGCGCCGCCAAGCGCTCCGCCAGCGGCGCGGGGCCCTGAGCGCCGTCTATGAGGGCTGGCGGGCCCGCCTAATCGAGGCGGCGGCCCTGATCGAAGCCGAGATCGATTTCCCGGACGAAGATCTGCCGGGCGCGCTGGCGCAGCGGGCTGGGCCCATCCTCCAATCCCTCGTCGACGACATGGGCCAGCACCTCAACGACGCCCACCGCGGCGAACGTATCCGCGACGGCTTCCGCATCGCCATCATCGGCCCGCCCAATGCTGGCAAGTCGAGCCTCCTGAATGCGCTGGCTCAGCGCGAAGCGGCGATCGTCTCGGAGATCCCAGGCACGACCCGAGACGTCGTCGAAGTCCGCCTGGTGCTGGCCGGCTTCCCGGTCTGGATCGCCGACACAGCAGGGCTGCGGGAGGCGGCGGACGCCATCGAAGCCGAGGGCGTGCGCAGGGCCTTGGCGCGGGCCGAGGAGGCTGATCTCCGTATCGGCCTCGTCGAGGTCGGCCACAGCGAGGGTCAGGCCGACGGCCTGACCGGGGTGCTGCGCGAGGGTGATCTGTTGGTGGTGTCGAAGGTCGATCTGGATACCGGTCCTCCTGGTCTATCCGCTAGCTTTGTCGCGGGTCTGACCACCGCTTTGACCGGAGGTACGACCGTCGCGGTGTCGAGCAAGACCGGCCAAGGTGTCGCCGAACTGGAAGCATTCGTCACGGAACGCGTCACACAAGCCCTCGGTCGCGAAGAGGCGCCGGTGCTTACCCGGGCGCGGCATCGGCGGTTGGTGGAAGAGGCACGAGCGGCGCTGCTACGCGCGATCCCTGCGCTCGAAGCTGGGCCCGAATTAGCCGCCGAAGACGTCCGCGTTGCGGCGGATCAGATCGGGCGCTTGACGGGGCGCATCGACGTCGAAGATCTGCTCGGCGAAATCTTTTCGAGCTTTTGCATCGGCAAATGAGTACGCGCGAAAACCCGCATGGAATGGGCCGTTTCACGCGAAACTGGTGAACCGAAATTAGCGGGTTGCACGTGAAGCGTGGCGCTCACTACTTCATCCAAGCTCACCCATTCCCGGATGCGCGAAGCGCAGTCCGGGACCCATAAACACGCGTGTTCGAAGGCCGCGCTCTAACGCCGCCCAGATGGGGTTATGGGTCCCGGGCTCGATGCTCCGCATCGACCCGGGAATGGGTGTGAGTGTGGATCAGTGACGCCGCGCAGCGCCTCCTATATGAAGCCCGCAACACATGAGCTCTGAGCGTTCCTTCGACGTCATCGTCATCGGCGGTGGCCATGCTGGCTGCGAGGCTGCTGCGGCTTCCGCGCGTCTGGGCGCGCGCACGCTGCTGCTGACCCATAAGCTCGAGACCATCGGCGAGATGAGCTGCAACCCGGCCATTGGCGGCCTCGGGAAGGGCCACCTAGTCCGCGAGATCGATGCGCTGGATGGGGTCATGGGCCGGGTGGCTGACGCCGCGGGGATCCAGTTCCGGCTGCTCAACCGCTCCAAGGGTCCAGCCGTCCGCGGCCCCCGCGCCCAGTCCGACCGCAAGCTCTATCGCGAGGCCATGAAGGCCGCCCTGGCGGCCCAGGAGGGGCTGACGATTGAGGCGGCGGCGGTTGAGGATTTGATCCTTGCTGACGGCGCCGTCGCGGGCGTTACCACCGCAGACGGCCGTCAGTTCTCAGCTCCCCGCATCGTCCTCACCACCGGCACGTTCCTGAAGGGCGTCATCCATATCGGCGACAAGCGCATCCCGGCCGGACGCCACGGCGAGGCGCCGGCCATTGGGCTCTCGGATCGCTTGTACGGCGCGGGTTTCGCGATGGGCCGGCTGAAGACCGGCACGCCGGCGCGCCTCCAATCCAGCTCCATCGATTGGGCGTCGCTGGAGAAGCAATACGCTGACGATGAGCCGTCGCCATTCTCCTTCCTGACCGACAAGATCACCAACCCGCAGGTCGCCTGCGGCGTCACCTACACGACGGCGGAAACGCACAAGATCATCGAAGAGTCGCTCTCGAAGAGTGCCGTCTATTCAGGCGCGATCAACGGGCGGGGGCCGCGCTATTGTCCGTCGATCGAGGACAAGGTCGTGCGCTTCGCTGAGAAGAACGCGCACCAGATTTTCCTCGAACCCGAAGGGCTCGACGACGACACCGTCTATCCGAACGGCATCAGCACCTCGCTGCCTGAAGACGTGCAGGAGCGCTTTATCCGCACGATCCCGGGGCTCGAGCACGTCGTCATCAAGCGCCACGCCTATGCGATCGAGTACGACTACGTCGATCCGCGCGAGCTGATGCCGACGCTGGAGACCAAGCGCATCAAGGGGCTCTATCTCGCCGGTCAGATCAACGGGACGACCGGCTACGAGGAGGCGGCCGGGCAGGGCCTCGTCGCCGGCCTCAACGCCGCGCGCGCAGCCTCTGGAGCAGGGCCGTTCGAGGTGACGCGCGCTGAGGGATACATCGGCGTGATGATCGACGATCTCGTTACGCGCGGCGTCACCGAGCCCTATCGCATGTTCACGTCTCGCGCCGAGTATCGCTTGAGCCTCCGCGCCGATAACGCCGACCAACGCCTCACGCCGAAGGGCATTGAGCTTGGTTGCGTGGGTTCGGAGCGCACGCGCGTTTTCGCCGATAAAATGCGGGAAATCGAAGCCGCCCGCGGATTGGCGCACGCGCTCGAACTGACGCCCGCACAGGCGCAAGTGCAGGGCCTCAAGGTCAATCAGGATGGCGTGCGCCGCGATGTGCTGGCGCTGCTTGCGTATCCCTCGATCAGCTTCGATCAGCTCGCCGGCATCTGGCCTGAGCTCAATGCACTCAGCCGACAAGCGCGTGAGCAGCTTGAGATCGACGCGCTCTACTCAGGCTACCTCGAACGCCAGGCGCTCGACGTCGAAGCCTTCAAGCGCGACGAGGATTTGCGCATCTCGCCCGATCTCGATTACGCCGCCGTCGGCGGTCTCTCCAACGAGGTGCGCGAGAAGCTCAGCAACGCGCGCCCGGTCACGCTCGGCCAAGCCTCGCGCATCGAAGGCGTGACGCCCGGCGCGCTCACCGCATTGCTGGCGCATGTGAAGCGCGAACAAAGGAAACGTGCATGAGCTTGAGCCGCGATACGCTCTTCATCCTGAAGGCGCCGTTCGAAGACGCCGCGATGGATGGCACGTGGTTCTGCACGTCGTGCGCAACCATGGAAGGCGCGCTGCTCGCCAATCCGCATTGGGCCAATCGCGTCGATGTTCGCCGCAGCGAGTTTCCGCGCCCGCGCCGCGAGATCATCAATCTGATCGGCGAAGAGAACCAATCGATGCCGGTGCTCGTGCTCGCCGATGGCGCCGCGCGGCCGCCCGAAGCGAAGGAATACGAGGGCCGCTACTTCCTTGATGAACCCAAGCCCATCACACGCTATCTCGCCGCCACATACGGCGGAGCAGGGCCACATCCGTGAGCTACATCTCTCATTTCGGGATCGCGGAGCGATACCCGGAACCCAGGGCAAACACTGAGGTCGCTGCCCTGGGTTCCGGCTCTGCGGCGCTACGCACCTCAGGCCGGAATGAGAGAGCTTTGGGTCGTGCGGGATGAGCTACGGTCCCGACGAGTTTCAACGCGCTCTCGGTTTCACCGTTCCCCGTGAAACAATCGCCCGCCTGGAAACCCACCACCGCCTGCTGGCCGAGTGGTCGGAGCGGATAAACCTGGTTGGCCCCAAGGAGCTCGATCTTTTCTGGTCCCGGCATGCCCTGGACAGCGCCCAGCTCCTAAAATTCGCGTCAGAGGCGAAAAGGTGGGTGGACCTGGGGTCGGGGGCCGGATTCCCCGCGCTGGTGGTCGCCGCCTTCCTGGCCGATCAACCCGATACCGCTGTCCATCTGGTGGAATCCACTGGAAAGAAAGCCGCTTTTCTCCGTGCCGTGGGCGAGGAGGCTGGGCTGCCGATCAAGGTCTTCAACCAGCGGATCGAGGAGTTTGCGGCCGGCGAAGGGCCGTATGACGTGGTTACCGCCCGTGCTTTGGCTCCCTTGAACCGACTCATACCCTATGCGAAGCCGATTCTGGATCGCGGCGCGATCGGGCTCTTCCATAAAGGCGC
>CAYUOC010000214.1:0-5813 GCA_964446305.1 uncultured Terricaulis sp.
TCTACTTTGTCAGCACCACATGCACGCCGACTATTTTGCCTGGCGCGGAGGCCGAGCGGCTGAGAGCGCGACTCTTTGCGCTGGCTGACGCCGGCTATGAGCCGGCGATGTTCGTGGCGTCCGAAGCGCTGGTCTCGCGTTTCCAATCCCGGGTCGTGACATCACCTGACGGCAACTACAATTTCACGGCCCTGGAGCGCGCCGACCTGCAGCGCGCAGCGGGTTATATTGATCGCGCTGCGGCCAGCGGCTGGGCGGCGTCGCTCTACCAGCAGTTCGAATTCTGCCGCTTGCGCCTGGCTGACTGCACGCCAACACAAGCCGGCCTGGAACGCGCTGCGGCGGCGGGCCAATGGAATGCGCGCCGTGACCTGGCGTTCGCGCTGCTGAAGGGACGAACCAACAGCGCTGCCGCTCGGCGCTACAATTTCGCCATCCCGCAGGATCGAGCGCGCGCGGTGCAATTGCTCATGGAGAACGTGCAGCCGGTGTATGGCGTCTCTACCCAGCCGGTATTGTTCTTCGACAACATCTCGGCCGGCTTCCTTTCTTATCTCTATGGCGGCGGACGCGTCGGCGGCGAGCAACTCGTGACGCCGAACCTGCAAGCGGCGCTGCAACTCGAGACGAGCTGCTATGGCACCGGCGTCGATCTGCGAGACCCGACGCACGTTCAATGCTGGTTCTTCGGAAATGTCGCCCGATACAATCTAGGCGGCGGACAGGGACGGGCGTCCTCGCGCCCAATCTTCGAAGCCATGCGCGTCCAAGGCGCACCGCCCTTCGCGACGCTGGCCTACAACATCATGACTTGGATCGAGGCCACTCCGAACACGCAGCGCATCGAGTGCGATTTCGATGGAGACCTGTTTCTCAACCCGCCAGCGCAACCGCCTCAATTTCAGCCGGGCGTGGCGTATTGCTACTATCCCCGCCCAGGGTCTCAGTAGTCGAACATCTTCTCGTCGCGCTCGGCGCGGCGCTTGGCTTGGGCGATGATGTGGGCGGCGAGTTCGTCGCGCGTCAGCGAAGGCGTGACGCCGCTGGGATCGAGATTGTGCTCAGCGACGAGCGCGCGGAGTGCGCTTAGGTCATGGTCCGCGAGTGCGGCGGCCAGCCCCTCTTCGCCTTCCTTCCGGAAGACACCGGCCGGATTGATCTCGGGCGCGTCTTGGACAGCCGGCGTCTCGCCGGCATCTTTGGAGACATCAGACTTGCCGGCGGGGACGCCGGCGGTCCTAGCGGTCTTGCCCTTCGCTTTGACAGTCGGCGTGTCATCGCCTTTAGCGACGTCTTCCAGCACCTCATCCGGCACATCACGACGCGAGTCGTGCCGCTGCAGCACCGCATCGAGGCGATCGGCGAATTCCGGGTTCCGCTTCGCTTCGCGGCGGATTTCGTCGAACAGGCGGTCGAGCGTTTTGTTGAGGCTCATAGAGAGGGCGCGACCTCGACCTTGCTTTGGAATTCTTCGCCGAGCTTTTTGATCGTGTTGGCCATCGAGCCGTACTTCTGCTCGAAGGTGCGGGGCGTTTCCGACCATTCCGCCGCTTTGGCGATATCGACATTCTGCGGAATCCGGACGTCAAACATCGCGTCGCCGAGATTGTCTTTCAGCAGCGAGGCCTCGGAGCGGTGCAGCGAGAAGCCGTCTTCGTACTTTGTCGCGAGCACCATGAGCTGGCTCGGACCGCCGCGGCGTTCGTTGATCAAGCGCAGCGCGCGCTTGCGGAAGGTGATGAGGCCGAGGCGCGAAACGTAATCCGGGATCGATGGCACCAGGATCGTGTCGGCGGCGATGAGCGCGGCTTCGGCGAAGAGCGAGATGCCGGGCGGGCAATCGATCAGGATGTAGTCGTAATCGTTCAGGACGTTCTTCAAGCCGTTGGCGAAGCGTTCGAGGATCCATTTCTGGATCATGTCGATCTGAAAGCCGCGCTTGACGAAGCTTTCGATCATGTCGCGTTCGACGATGCGGAATTCCGGCGCGGAGGCGCAGAGCGCGACGTCGGGCTTGCCCTTCAGATCGCTGACGTTCTTTTCGATCAGTTGTTTGAACGGCTTCGGCTTCTGCTGGACGATGTAGCTCTCGAAATAAAAATCGAGCGTGCGCTCGGCTTCGCGCATGCTGTTCCACTTCTCTGGACCAGCGACCATGATCGATGCGTTGGTTTGCGGATCGAGGTCGATCACCAGCACGCGGCGGCGCTGGTGATGCGCAAGCGTTTCGGCGAGCGAGACAGTCGTCGTCGACTTACCGACGCCGCCCTTCATGTTGATCACCGAGATAATGCGCGCGGGCATTCTTGCCCCTTTCTGTTCGTCCATAATTTTTGAACCCCGGACGGTCGGCGCGGAGGGTTAGTTTCCGGTAAATTTGGGTCAAGCCGCCGCCGCAGCGCCAGCCTCCGCGCTTGTGGACAAACGCTCATTACGATCGCGAAATGCGGGTTACGCCGGCGCCTCGTGGTCGTGGCTGACGGGCTCGCCCATGAGGACGAGTTCTTCGGCGGCGGTGGGATGGACAGCGCAGGTGGCGTCCCACTGGGCCTTGGTGAGCTTGGCTTTCACCGCGACGGCGGCGACTTGGATGATCTCGGGCGCGTCAGGACCGGCGATGTGGACGCCGAGAACCTGATCGGTTTTGGTATCGACAATCATCTTGATCAGTGTGCGCTGCTCGTTGTGCGCCAGGATGTGCTTCATCGGACGGAAGTTCGATTTGAAGACCTTGAGCTTGTGGCCCTTCTCTCTCGCGCGCTCTTCGGTGAGGCCGACCGAGCCGACCGGCGGACGCGTGAAGACCGCGCTGGCGACGTCGGCGTGATCAAAGGCGGTTGGCGTGTTCTGGAATTCGGTGGCGACGTAGGCCATGGCTTCACGGATGGCGACAGGCGTGAGGTTCACGCGGTCGGTCACATCGCCCACGGCGCTGATGTGTGGAACGCTGGAACGGGAGAATTCATCGACGGCGATGGCGCCGCGATCGGTGAGGCGAACGCCGGCGGCCTCAAGCCCCATGTTCATCGTGTTCGGCACGCGGCCCACGGCCCAAAGCATCTGGTCGGCTTCGATGCGCATGGAATTGGAGAGCGTCACAAGCCTGCGGTTATCGGCGAGCGGCGCGAGCTCGGTGATCGTCGAGCCGCAGATGATGTTCACGCCGCTGCGGACGAGATCGGCTTGGACGTGGGCGCGGATGTCATGATCAAAACCGCGCAGGATGCGCTCGCCGCGATAGACAATCGTGGTTTCGACGCCGAGGCCGGAGAACACCGTCGCGAACTCGCAGGCGATGTAGCCGCCGCCGGCGATGACGATGCGCGATGGCAGGTCTTCAAGCAGGAAGGCGTCGGTTGAGGTGATGCCGAGTTCGTGCCCGGGGATGTCTTCGGGGCGGTAAGTGTGGCCGCCGGTGGCGACGAGGATCTTGTCGGCGCTGAGATAGCGGCCTTCGCGCACGAGGCGGATGGTGTGGGGATCGGTGAGGACCGCGCGATCTTCGAAGAGTTGGACCCCGGCGTTCATCAAGTTGTCGAGATAGAGGCCGGAGAGCCGGTTCACTTCGTTCTGGACGGAATCCCGCAATGTCGCCCAATCGAAGCGCGCCCAATCGACGGTCCAGCCAAAACCTTTGGCGTCGCGGAAGGCTTGCGAATATTCGGACGCGTAGACCAGCAGCTTCTTCGGCACGCAGCCGCGCAACACGCAGGTGCCGCCGACCTGCACTTGCTCGATGATGGCGACATTCGCGCCGGTCTTTGCCGCCAGCCGCGCCGCGCGCACGCCGCCGGAGCCTGCGCCAATGACGATGAGATCATAGTCGTGTTGGGGCATACGCCCTCCGCTGCGCTCCCCGCGCAGCGGGGAGGATATGCGCTTAGTGCGCCTTCTTCATATAGGCAGGCAGCCAGCTTTCGTGGGCCTTACGGAGATCTTCGAGGCTGATGCGGTCGCGATTGCCGCTGGCGCCGAGATAGCTGATCTCGCGGCCGCCGGCTTCGCCGACGACAAGATAACTGACGCCGGCGGCACGGGCGCGCTTATCGAGTGCGTCGAGCTTGCTGGGCGAGACGGCGATCAGATAGCGGGCTTGGTCTTCGGCATAGAGGAATTGCGCGTCGGTGAGGTCGCCTTGGTAGCCGAGCGTGACGCCGACGCTTGAGCCGAGCGCCATTTCGGCGGCGGCGAGGCCGAGGCCGCCGTCGCTGAGATCGTGGGCGGCGCGGACTGTGCCGTCGGAGATGAGACCGCGGACGAAGTCACCGTTCTTTTTTTCGAGCGCGAGATCAATTTTCGGCGCGGCGCCGCCGAGTTTGAAGAGATCGCGCGCGTAAATGGATTGGCCGAGATGGCCGCTGGTGTGGCCGATGAGGACGAGCGTGTCGCCTTGTTGGAGCTTATCAGCCGCAGCGCGGCGTTCGAGGTTGTCGAGAATGCCGACGCCGCCGATGGCGGGTGTCGGCAGGATCGCTTGGCCGTTGGTCTCGTTGTAGAGCGAGACGTTGCCGCTGATCACCGGGAACGACAATTCGCGGCAGGCTTCGGCCATGCCTTCGATAGCATGGACGATCTGGCCCATGATTTCGGGGCGCTGCGGATTGCCGAAATTGAGGTTGTCGGTAACGGCGAGCGGGCGCGCGCCGGTGACGGTGAGATTGCGCCAGGCTTCGGCGACACATTGCTTGCCGCCCTCGTAGGCGTCGGCTTCGACATAACGGGGCGTGACATCGCATGTCATCGCCAGCGCGCGATGCGAGCCGTAGAGGCGAATGATGGCGGCGTCGCTGCCGGAGTCAGCCAACGTGTCGCCCATGACGTGGCGATCGTACTGCTCCCAGATCCAGCGCTTGCTGGCTTGGTCGGGTTGGGAGAGCAACGTCGTGAGTGAGTTCACGAAGCCCGGATATTCATCCGTCAGGCGCTTCTGCTCGCCATCCGTCAGCGGGATGGCTTTCAACGGCTGGACATACGGGCGCTCGTATTTCGGCGCTTCGTCGGCGAGCGGCCCGAGTGGGATGTCGCAGACGATTTGGCCGTGCCAGCGGAGCGTGAGATTTCCGGTGTCGGTGGTTTGGCCGATAACGGCAGCGTCGAGGCCCCACTTTTCGAAGATGCGCTTGGCTTCGGCTTCGCGGCCGGGCTTCAGCGTCATCAGCATGCGCTCTTGGCTTTCGCTGAGCATGAATTCGTACGGCGTCATGCCCTCTTCGCGCGCGGGCACGGCGTCGAGATCGAGCAGGATGCCGGCTTCGCCCTTCGAGGCCATTTCGACAGACGACGACGTGAGGCCGGCGGCGCCCATGTCTTGGATGCCGATGATGGCGTCGGTGGCCATCAGTTCAAGGCAGGCTTCGATGAGGAGCTTTTCGAGGAAGGGATCGCCGACTTGCACGGTGGGCCTGAGACCATCTTCGCCTTCGACGAATTCAGCGCTCGCCATCGTCGCGCCGTGGATGCCGTCGCGGCCGGTCTTGGCGCCGACATAGACGACTGGATTGTTCGCGCCCTTCGCGGCTGACGTGAAGATCTTGTTCTTATCGGCGATGCCGAGGCAGAACACGTTGACGAGGATGTTGCCATTGTAGCGGGCATCAAAGTTCGTCTCACCGCCGACCGTCGGGACGCCGACGCAATTGCCGTAGAAGCTGATGCCGCTGACGACGCCATCGACGAGCTTGCGCGTTTTCGGGTGATCCGGCTCGCCGAAGCGCAGCGCGTTCATGATGGCGACAGGACGCGCGCCCATCGTGAAGACGTCGCGCAGGATGCCGCCGACGCCGGTCGCGGCGCCCTGGAAGGGCTCGATGAAG
>CAYUOC010000215.1:0-5751 GCA_964446305.1 uncultured Terricaulis sp.
ATCGCTTGACCGAAGACGATCTCGAAATGCTGCGCGCGCAAGCTAAGAGCGCGCCTAACGAGCCGGTGCTGCTTGAAGTCGAACTCTGGCCGATGCGCCGGCCGCGAGATACGGCGCCGCTCGTGACCGACGCCGAGGCGCTCGGCGCAAAGCTCGTCGATCAATCTCGCATCGATGAGCAAGACTTCTGGTATCAGGCGCTGCTCTTCGAAATTCCGACCGAGCACGCGGCGGCGGTGATCGAAAGCTTGCGCGACGGGCCGCTCGGTCAAGCCCAAGATATCTACGCAATCTCGCCCGCGAGCCATGCGCAGTCGCCGCCGATGGAGCCCGCGCGACCGGACGAGAACCCAGTCGCGGCGGCTCTGAACGCCGACGCGCCGATCAAGGCCGTATTGATCGATGGCGCAGCCATCGCCAACCATCCGCTTCTCCGCGGCGGCGTGGTGATGGAGGACGTGTTCGAGCACGAGAACCTGGCCGCGGTTCAAGACCGGCGTCATGCAACGGCGATGGCGTCGGTCATTCTGCGCGGCGACCTGCGCGACGGCGGCACGCCGATCAATGCGCGAATACTAAATGTCCCTCTTCTCATCGACGGCGCAGGTCATGCGCGCGCCAATCCGCGCAAACTCTTGCTGGATCAGGTTCACCGCGCGCTGAAGCGAGCGCTGCTCGGCGACAATGAAGGTGCGGCCTCCGCGCCCGAAGCGTTTGTGGTCAATCTCTCGATTGGCGTCGCCAATCGGGTCTACGCGAACCGGATCAGCGGCTTAGCGCGTCTGCTCGATTGGTGGGCCGAAAAGCATGGCGTCTTGTTTGTCATCGCTGCCGGCAACACCACAGAGCCTCTCCTGGTGCGCGGCCTCGACGCCGTCGCGTTCGAAGCGCTCGATGCAAACGAACACGCCAAGCACACCGCGCTTGCACTCCTCGATGCAGCGCCACGGCGTGCATTGCTGGCGCCGGCGGAATGCATCAACGGGCTGACCGTGGGCGCAACGGCGACAAGTTCCGCGCCGGCAAACCCGCGTGGCTCAAGCGTGTTTCATCCGTTCGATGGCCGCGGAGCGCCCAGCATCATTTCCCGTTCCGGCTTTGGCGCACGGGGCGCGCTGAAGCCCGACATCTTGGCGCCGGGCGGACGCCCGCGTGCGCGCATCGCGCCCGCCTCGGATGACACACGACTTTCCGTGCAGGACGTGCACACGCAGGAAGACGCGCTGGTGGCCGCTGCGCCTCCGCTTGGCGCAATCTCGGCCGGAATCGGCCCCACCTATGGCACAAGCCCCGCCGCTGCATCGGCCACGCGCACCGCGCTGCAAATCGTCGAAGGGCTTGAGTCCGAAGACGGCGCCTATCCCGATCGCCCGCCGCGCCGCGACCGCGCACTCATCGCGAAGGCGCTGCTGACGCAGTCGGCACAATGGGGCGATTCTGGCGCCGCCATCTGCGACGCGATTAAGTTTCGCACGCCCGATGTGAAGTGGTCGCGCCAACGCAAGGAGGCGGCGCGATTGATGGGCCTCGGCGCCGCCGATCCAGTTCGCGCCATCGCCTCAGACGATCATCGCGTCACCTGCGTTGGTTTTGGGCGCGTTGCGCCAGACAAAGCCGTGATCTTCACCGCGCCATTGCCGGAAGATCTTAACGCTTCGCTTGCGCCACGCCGCGTAGTCATCACGCTCGCCTGGTTCTCACCGGTCTCGCCTTGGCGCTCGAAGCTCTCCCTCGCTCGGCTGCAGGCCGACATCGTTGGCGCGGATAACCTCGCCTTGGGTGCGGCCGAACTCTTCGGCGCCAATGAAGCGGTGCTTGCGCCCCCGCCCTATTTCGGTCGGCGCGGCTCGGTGTGGACCGGCTGTTACGAAGGCAAGCGCGCCGTCGCCATCGGACCTGACAGCAAAATGGAGGTGCGCGTCTCATGCTTTGCCGACGCGGTCGTCGAGGCGACGCTACGCTTTGCCATTGCGATCACGTTCGAAACCGAAGCCGGCGTGCCGATCTACGCCGGCGTCGCCCAACGCCTGCGCCCGCGCGAACAGATCCGCTCTTAAGCTCAGTCGACTTCAGAACGCATTAGCGTGTATTCTTCGTCAGAGGTTTTCGTCGCGATGTACTCGATGGAATTGGGCAACCACTTGCTCGGCAGCGGTTTGGCTGCAAGCGGGTTATGCACGACCAGATAACGCGGCTGACCGCCGTGTTTCGAATGCGTCGCGGCGTCCGCGTAGAATTGCGAACAACCGATCAACGCACTGACGCAGGCATAGTCCGGATCAAGAAAATTTGCAGTCGAGACGCCGGCGCCAGATTTCTTTGCGACACTGAAGCGATGACTCTGATACGGATCGCCTAGTTCACCGGTCTCAGGATCCACTTTCGCGGCGACGGGACCAATCGGAAAGGTCGACTCCACCGCGAACGGCCATCCACTGATCCCGTTTTCATTAGAGTAATAACCTAAACGCCGTGAATTGATCGCGAGCACGAACGGCACATCCCCTGATGCGGTCTTCTTTGCGACATCCGCGAGGTGTTTCTTGCGCTTGTCGGCGAGCTTCGAGGTCCAGCGCAACAGAATCTCTTCATGCGGAAAGTCGCCTGTTGCCGGCGGCTTCAGCCAGTGTTCCGGAAGACCATCGGGCGACGGCACGGTTGCTTCGACCAGCACGGGACCGGCCGGCGTAACAACCTCGAAGTCTGGACCCACGCCTTTTCCAGAGACTGCCCAGCCTAACCCACTGAAGCGCGAGTGAAGCATCGCCTCCCAGACGCGGGACCAGAACTGGCCTTCATCACCGGTCGCCAGTGCGTCGAGATAATTCTTGTCGGCGGCGCCCGACTTCGAGAATGCCTCGATCATCGGCCGCAAATACCCATCGTACGCGGTGCCAACATACTCGTACTTTGCGAAGGCCTCGTCGATTCGGGTCATAGCGGAGCTATCGGCGAAAGACCCACCCTGGCTCACTGTCAGCTCCCGCTGCGGGCCGCTTCAGCGGCGATGTGGCCCGCGAAGGCGGTGACGAAGCTCTTGAGGCTAGTGAGTTCAGAAATGTCGGCATAGGCGCCGTCATCGACTCCGCTCCGCGGAGAGGCGATCACCGAAGCGGCGCTGTAGAGCTGCTCCTTGACCAGCCGCTGACAGAGCAAATCGTAGCGCGTGAGATAGGATGCGCCGCGAAATTCCGGAAACACCGGAAAATGCGGCGACTTCTCCGAGACCGGCGCGCGCGATTCAGGCGCGTCTTCGACCAAGACAAGCCAAGCGGCGAAAGGCGGCGACTGCTGACCGAACGCGCCCTCGCGATACGCGGTCCAGAAATCGTGCGCCGTTCCGATCGCTTCCTCCGCCCGATTGTTGGCGTTGTTGCCGAACGAAGGTCCGACCTGGCTCTTGAATTCGACCGCCGCCACGAGGCGATTGTCGTTGATCACGAGGACGTCCCAGAGCTTGGTCGGGCGAAAATACCCGGGCAAAGTCACGACCGCGCGCTGGCGATGGATGCATGCGCGCGGCAAACCATTGGCTTCGACGAGATCACATACCAGGGCGAGGAAGCCGTCGAGGTTCTTGCCGGCGGTGACGCCTGCGCGCTCGCCGGCGTCCACGCTGCCGGCTTCGATCTGCTTCTGGCGCGCCTTCTCGCGATTGCCCCAGAAGGCCATCACCGCGTCACGCGCCTTGGCTTCGTAATCAGCGAGATCGAGGCTCATGATGATTTCCCCGCCGCCGCGAGCACGTCGATTTCTGCGTCGGTGAGCTGGTAAAGCTCTGCGACGGCCGCTTGCGCGGCTAACGGATCGTGCGCGGCCTTCTGCAATTGCTTGCGCAGCTTGGCCGGCACAGAGGTCCAGGCCGGGACGCGGATGCGGCGCAGATATTGAGCCTGAAAGCGCAGATAGCCGCCGCGCATTTTGGTTGAATATGCAGAGACAAAGAGGCTGGCGATCCCGGACTTCAGCACCGCCTGCAGCGCCTTGAGATCCCACTCCTCGGCGGTGATGAAATAGAGATTGTGGTGCGGATAGAGCTTGCCCTCTTCGAACACGATATGGGCCGCGCCCTTAATGTCTGGGATGAGCAGTTTTGGTTTGGCCGCCAGCGCGGGATAAATCCGGTCGATGGTGCGATACCAATTGGTCGGCGTTTTTTGCGCGACGTGGCGCCCAGCAATCTCGGCCCGGCGCGCTTCGAGATAGTGGCCAAAGCGCGGGAATTTGTCGAACGATGCGAGTTTGCCGTCGTCCAGGAATGGATTGACGACGCCTAGACCCCGCCAAGCCACCGCGCCCGAGGCGATGTCGCGCGTCATCGCCAAAGGCAGTTTGCGTTCGTCTTCGACGTCGAGTTCATCGAGCGCGCCGATAAACGCTTTGTCGGCACCGGTGGCGACGCCGATGCCGACCTTGCAGCCCTCTTCTTCGAGCGTTCCGTATTCAGCTTCGAGCCGGCGCACCAAAGCAAGCGCTTCGAAATTGTCGAGCATCCACGGCTCGTTGCTCAACCCCGTGACGCGCACGGCGTGAACGCCGTCGCGCTTGCCGCTCTTAGCAGTCATCGACGCGGCGAGTTGGGAAAGCGCGCTGGCTTCGATCGCGGGGCGATGGGCGATGCGGGTTTCAGTCTTCGGCTCGCGCGCGATGACGAAGATCGCGGGATAAGCGATGACGTCGCTGTCAAAGGCGGGCGTGTCGACCATGTCGACGAAGGCGCGCAGATTGTAATCCTTCGCCACCAGCGCACGCAGAGGCCCGCCATAGCGGTTCTTCATCCAGCGATCGGCGCAGATGAAGGAGACCGCGCCGCCTTCTTTGAGCAAACGCAGCCCCCGCTCGATAAACGGCACATAGATGTCGGCGCGGTCATAGATGGTGGGATAGCGGCGGCGGTACTCGTCGATCAGCACCTGCGGGATCATCTCTTGGCGGATATAGGGCGGATTGCCGATCACGTAATCGAAGGCCGCCTCGTCCATGTCAGCGAGCAGGAAATCGCCTTGGGCGAGCCAGGCATCGGCGAGCATGCGCGCGTCCGCTCGGGCGAGCCCGCCGGCGCAAAGCGCGTCGATCAATTTGGTGCGCGTAGCGTTGAACGTATCCCGGTGTAGTTCGACGGCGCGGATGGCGTCTTTGAGATCGCGCGCAGGCGAGTGGCCGTCCGCCGCGCTGTAGGCGGCGAGCAAGCGGCGCGCTGCCGCGATCAGGAACTCGCCGTCGCCGAAGGACGGCTCCAATAGCCGCTGCATGTGGAGCGGCTTGTCTGGCGTATACCCGGCGAGATCGAGCATGAACTCGACGACTTCGGTCTTGGTGTAGACAGCGCCGCGGGCTTCGCAGCCAGCGCCGGCAAGCATGTCCACCGCCTCGGCCAAAGGGCAAAAGCCAGGCAGAGAATGCTGCACAAGGGCGGCGCTACGGGGCAAATCGGACCTCAAACGAATCTGGTGATGTGAGCTTAGAACCAAGCCGGAACGTCACCAAGCAGGTAGGCTTGGGATCCTGGCGGAGAGATTGGGGCGCGCTTGAGCCCCAGCGCAGGTTAGCCGTAAATCTCGATGAGTTTTGCGTCGAGGATGCGCACGAGCGAAATAACCTCTCCTTCGGCCGTTTGCATGTTCTGGACCTGCACATCGAATTGGTCGATGTGACGGCGATCAAACCAAAACCCTGCGGGCTCTTTCTTGGGCGGCCCCAACTTGCCGATGCCGCTCATCGCAAAGAAGGCGCTAGACCGTGAATCGATGT
>CAYUOC010000216.1:0-5732 GCA_964446305.1 uncultured Terricaulis sp.
GTGTAGGCGAGGCGCCAGCTGCCGGAGCTGATGGCGAAGCCGGTCTGGAAATCGCCGACGTACGGATTGCGCTCGACTGAGGCGCTGTCTTCCCAGGTGTTGCCATCGAGGAAGAGATTATGCGCGACGGCGCGGCCTTGGATGCCGGCGAAGACCTGCCAGGAGAGCGGCCCGCCTGAGAAGTGCTCGATACCGGCAAGCGATGGGCGCACGCGCGGCGGGCCGTAATCGTTATCGAGGCGCCAGCCGATGCGCGCGGCGACGCCGACACGGGCTTCGGTGCGCAGTGTGCCCAGCGTGACGCCGGCGTTTGGCGTCAAATCGAATTCGAGGCCGCCGATGTCGGTGGAGAGTTGCGCCCACGGCGGGCGCCAGCGGCGGTCGAACGAGACGGCGAACGCGACTTCGTCGTTCAGCTGGCTGTCCCAGCCTTGCGGGTCGGGCGCGCCGAGCCATTCGTGGATGCCGCGCTGCGCTTCTTCGCCCATGGCGGAGGGGCCGGTGATGCCGAGTTCGAACTCGTAGGTGTCGAGATAGCGTGGCTCGAGGTTGCCGGGGCGGTCCTCTTCGGCGCCGACCATGACCTGCATGTAGAGCCAGCCGGCGTAGGGGTGCTCATCGGGCGGCGCGGGGTTGGCGCTGATATCTTCGGGCGTGAAGATCGAATGACCGAAGGCGATGCCCCAGAAATCCGGGTCGCTGCCGGAGAAGGTGCGGGTAAGGCGGCGTGTGGGTGACAAGAAGCCCGGCAGCTCATCGACTTGGCTGACGTAAGCGAGCTTGATGCCGGAGGTGTAGTTGCGATCAGCGCCGGAGGAGAGGCTGTCGTTTTCAACGACGATCGAGAACACGCCGCTATTGCCCGCTTCCGCGTCCTGAGCGAGTGCCGCGCCCGGCGACATGGCGGCAAGCAGAGCCGCGCCGCCAAGCCAAAACTTCAAGCGATGATGTCCGGCGTCAGCCGATCCTCGATCCATTTAATCTGATCCCTCAAGACAAGTTTGCGCTTTTTCAGCCGGGCAAGCTGAAGCGCATCCCCACCGCTCTGTTCTTGAAGGGCAAAAATGGCGGAGTCGAGGGCGCGGTGCTCCTCGCGGTATTCCATAAGGCGCGCCTTAAGCGCGCGGCGTTCCGGCGTGTCGTTAATGTCGAAGCCGGTTCCGTCTTCGGAATCCATGAGCTCTAGCGTCCGCGGTTCCACACGCAGCCCCGTGTGCGCGCGAAAGAGGAGCTAAGACACGCCCGAGAGGCGCTGTAAAGCCGCCTTCACCGGCGAAAATTTCGGCCAGAATCAGGCAGGCGCAAGAAAGTTTATTTTTGTTGATGATGTAAGGAGACAACACCGAAAAAGGGGAGCAAGCTCGGACTCGCCAAAGCTAAAGGAGGCGCCTTCGATGGCTATCGAGCAGCGGCTGCGCGAATTAGACGCGCGCCATCGTGATCTCGACATCATTATCAAAAGTGAGGCCCAGCATCCCTCTGTAGATGCAACGCGGCTCTCGGCGATGAAACGCCAAAAACTCAAATTAAAAGAAGAAATCGAACAGCTCCGACAAAGCTCGGAGCACCATTAGCCGCGAAGTATCGCGACGACATTTAGCGGGCGGCGCTCAATTCAGAATGAGAAATTGAGCGCGCGCCCGTGTTGCGATTTGGATGATGGTAGGCCGGCTGGAAGCCGGCTTTTTTATTGCGCGCTCACTGCGCGTTGGCGGCGTCGACGAGCGCGAGGTAGCGGCCGTAACCTTGTGCCTCCATCTCTGCGCGCGGGATGAAGCGGATGGCGCAGCTGTTGATGCAGAAGCGTTGGCCGCCTGAGCCGCGCGGCCCGTCGTCGAAGACGTGGCCGAGATGGTGGTTGCCCTCGCGCGAACGGATTTCGATGCGGCGCATGCCCATCGTGTAATCCTCGTGCATGGTGATGGCGTTGGGATCGACCGGGCGGGTGAAGCTCGGCCAGCCTGAGCCGCTGTCGTATTTGTCTGTGGAGACGAAGAGCGCTTCGCCGGTGCGGGCTTCGACATAGAGGCCGGACTCGTGATGATTCCAATATTCGTTATCGAAGGCGCGCTCGGTTCCGCCGCGCTCCATCACCCAGGTGCGCAGGCGTTCGAGTGCATTGGGCGAGCGCTCGGTTTGGGCGGGCTGGTTGCGCTGCTGGGCGTATGCGTAGACGCCAGCACCGCCAGCGAGGATGAGGGCGGCGAGGAGGGCGGGGACGAATTTCATGGGCGCGGGCTCCGGGTTTGAAACCTCATACGGATGAAGCCTGCCGCCGGTTGCTTGAAACCGGCTGGCGCTGTGCTTCGTATAACCCCCATGATCCGCGCTTTCATTGCAAGTTTGTTGTTCCTGGCGGCCGCTTGTTCGCCCGCGCCGTCATCCGCGCAGCAGACGCCGCAAGAACCGTTGCCCGCTGGCCAGCAGGAGGCGGTGTTCGCGGGCGGGTGCTTCTGGTGCATGGAGCACGACATGGGCGCGATCCCGGGCGTGCTCTCGGTGATGAGCGGCTATACCGGCGGGCGCAACGCCAATCCGACGTACGAAAACCATCCGGGGCACTTCGAAGCGGTGCGCGTGCGCTTCGATCCGAGCGTGATCACCTATCGCCAATTGGTGGATCGCTATTGGCGCTTCACCGATCCGACGGATAACGGCGGCCAGTTCTGCGACCGCGGCTCAAGCTATCGCCCTGCAATCTTCGTGACGCCTGAACAGCGCGCCGATGCCGAAGCGAGCAAGGCGGCGGTGATTGAGAGTGGGGCGGTGAATGGGCGCGTGATTACGCCGGTGTTGCCGCTTGGCGCGTTCACCGAGGCAGAAGAATACCACCGCGACTACGCGCGCCGGAATCCGGAGCGTTACGCAATGTATCGCGCAGGCTGCGGCCGCGACCGCATCCTGCGCGAAGTTTGGCGGCGTTAGGCTTCGTCGCTCTGCGCCGGCGTCTGCTCGTAGGTTTCCGCCGGCACCGTTTCCTGTGCGGCCTTCAACGTCTTGGCTTCGGCCTTCGCCGCGCGCTTATCGGCGCGCGCCTTCGCCGCAGCGGCGTCGGAAACGACGGCGTCGAGTTCGATCTGGCTGCAGAGGCCGATGGTGACGGGATCGACCGGCTTGATCTGCGAGGAATTCCAGTGCGTGCGATTGCGCACCTGCTCGATTGTCGCCTTGGTCGTGCCGATCAGCTTCACGACCTTTGAGTCCGGCACCTCCGGGTGGTTCTTCAGAAACCAAGCAATCGCGTCCGGGCGATCCTGGCGGCGGGCGATCGGAGTGTAGCGCGCGCCCTTCTTCTTCACTTGCGGAAGATCGATGCGCTTCTGCTCGAGCGGCTTCAGAACGTAGGTCTCTTCGGCTTCGCCCTTGGCGATCTCTTCGCGCGAAAGGAAGCCGCCGGCGATCGGATCGACGCCGCGAATGCCCTTGGCGACATCTTCGTTGGCGATGCCTTGGACTTCGAGCGGGTGCAGGCCGGTGAATTCGGCGATCTGCTTGAAGGCGAGCGAGGTGTTTTCGATCAGCCACACGGCAGTGGCCTTCGGCATCAGCACGTTCGAGGACATGAGCAGGGCTCCAGATACGCAAAAGCGCCCGGCGTCGTCGCCAGGCGCTAGCCATCTGGTGCAACGGGCTGACGCATCCGGGCGCGGACGAGGTCAGTTGAGGCGGGATATAGCGCCGGGGGTGGCGGAAGGGAAGGCGGGATTGGGGTGACGGGGCGGGGAAATCGCACTTAAGCCGCGCCGGGAGCGGGGCTCATCGCGGCGCGGAACTGAGGCACACACGTTGCCGTTGCTCCTGGTGAAGGAGATCCTGGATGACGCAACCGCGCCGGCCCGGCCATGATAAGAACGCGGAATCCGGTGTGAAGCCGGGCGAAACACCGAACACGGGCGAGCCGAAAGGCGGCAAGCGCCCGGTCGAGGAAGAAGACGTGTTCGGCGGCGCCGAGCGCGCGCAAAAGGGCGAGCCGGTGAGTTCGCCGAACGCTAAGCCTTAAATCGTCAGCACGATCTTGCCGGCGTGGGCGCCGCCTTGGAGGCGCGCGTGCGCTTGTTCCGCTTCGGCAAGCGGGAAGGTGCTGTCGATCACGGGTTTGACGCGGCCCGCGGCGATCCACGGCCAGACCTGACGTTCAACCTCGCGCGCGATGCGCGCCTTTTCTTCGACGCTGCGTGAGCGGAGCGTCGAGCCCGTCAGTGTAAGGCGCTTCAGCATGAGGCGCATGAGATTCACTTGCGCGGTTGGCCCTTGCAGGAACGCGATCATGACCAAGCGGCCCTGATCCTTGAGAATGTCGAGGTTCTTTTGAACGTACGGCCCGCCGACCATGTCGAGCACGACATCGACGCCGCCGAGTTCGCGGACGGCGGTCTCCCAATCCTCGGTGCGATAATTGATGCAGCGCTCGGCGCCGAGTTTCTCGCAGAGCTTCACCTTGGCGGCGTCGCCTGCCGTGGCGATGACGCGGGCGCCGTAGGCCTTCGCCATTTGGATCGCCGTGGTGCCGATGCCGGAGGCGCCGCCGTGGACGAGCAGCGTGTCGTTCTGTTTGAGCCCGCCGCCCTCGAAGACGTTGGCCCAAACGGTGAATGCGGTTTCCGGCAGCGCCGCGGCTTCGGTCATCGAGAGGCCGCCCGGGATCGGCAGCGCCGAGCCTTCGTGAGTGGTGGCGTATTCGGCGTAGCCGCCGCCGGCGAGCAGGGCGCAGACCCTGTCGCCGACATGCCAGCGGCTGACGCCGTGACCGACTTCGACCACCTCACCCGCGACTTCGAGGCCGAGAATTTGGGAGGCGCCCGGAGGCGGGGGGTAGAGGCCGGCGCGCTGGGTGAGGTCTGGCCGGTTGACCCCCGCGGCTTCGACGCGGATCAGAATTTCGTGGTCGCCGAGCTTCGGCACGTCGTCGGTTACGAGAGAAAGCGGCTTGTCCGGAGCGTGGCTGACCCTGCGCATCGTTGACGGCTTAAGCACGCACGCCTCCCTTAAACTGAGATCACTTTGCGCTTATACTCGACCCGAGGAGATTGGCACATGGTCGACGACGATCCGTTTGCGCCGCCGGTGAAGAAGGCGGTTCCGCTGGAACAGCAGCTGGAGGTGGCGTCGATCGATGAGCTTGAGTTCCGTATTCAGAAGCTCCGCGCTGAGATCGCACTTTGCGAAGAAGCGATCGTGAAGAAGCGCGCCCAACGCGAGGCCGCAGATTCAGTGTTCGGCACGCCGCGTTCTTAACCCATTGCGTGCGTCGGCCTGTATATTGCGAAATTCCTGGCCCATGACCGATACGATCCAGACTTCCCCTTTGAAGGCGCCTGTCGACGCCAAACGGGCGATCGATTTCGCCCGTTCAGAGCTTTTCGAGCGCACCTTCAAGGAAGGCATGGCGATGGTTGAAGAAACCGCCGCCTATCTCGATGGCCCGGGCCGGGCAGCTTCCAAGCGCCTCTCCCGCGCCGCTGCGCTCGCCTATGCGGGTGAAAGCATGCGCCTGACGACGCGGCTGATGCAGGTGGCTTCGTGGCTCCTGGTGCAGCGCGCGGTGCGTGACGGCGAAATCCAGTTGGCCGAGGCGTCGAGCGAGAAGTACCGGCTGATCTCCCGCGAGCCGCAGCCGAACGCGCAATTCGCCGGCAGCGACGAACTTCCCGAGGCGCTGAAGAGCCTGATCATCCGCGGCGCGGCCATTTATGAACGCGTCCGGCGTCTGGACGAGACGATGTACGATGGCG
>CAYUOC010000217.1:0-5727 GCA_964446305.1 uncultured Terricaulis sp.
GCGCGCGTTGGTGGAAAATATTCCGACGCATGGCACGCGGCTCACCTCGCCAATCCACGCGATCTTGTGCCGCAATCGGTGATGCCGGCTTATCCTTGGCTCAGCCGCCGCCAAGCGCGCATCGATGATCTCGGCCGTCACCTGCGGGCCCTGCAGGCGCTGGGGGTGCCCTATACCGAGGCGATGATCGAACACGCCGAGGCGGATGCCTATGGCCAGGCGGCGCCCAATAGTGAGCGCGGCTGGGGCGTGGCCGAACGCTATGGCGAAGCCGCCAATGTGCGTGACTTTGACGGACAGCCGGGTGCGCCGACGGAGATGGATGCACTCATCGCTTACCTCCAGATGCTGGGGCGTCAAACGGCTATTGCCGAGGCTGCCGGAGACGCGCCGTGACGATGGATCACAACACTTTGGTCTATGCGGCCAAGACGGTGGGCCTGTTCTACTTGCTCGCAATGTCGCTGGCGGTGCTGATCTATGTCTTCTGGCCGCGCAACAAGCAGCGTTTCGACGCTGCGGCGCGCGCCATCCTCGATGACGAGGACGGCCCATGGCGGTAGAAGAACGCGATCCCCTGAGCGGCTACAAGACCACCGGCCATGAATGGAACGGCATCAAGGAACTGAACACGCCCGTACCGAGGCCGGTATTCGTCTTCCTCATCGCCGCATTCTTGTTTTCGGTCGGCTACTGGCTGTTGATGCCCGCTTGGCCCACTGGACAAAGCTATACCAAAGGATTGCTCGGCTTCGATCAGCGCGATCAAGTCGCGCGCGATGTAGCCGCCGCCGCCGCACAACGCGCCGCGTGGTCGCGCGCGCTCGAGCGTACGCCGTTCGACGTCGCGCTCGCTGATCCCGCCTTAATGACTCGCGTGCGCGATACCGCGCCCGCCCTGTTCGGCGACAATTGCGCGATGTGTCATGGTCAAAGCGGCGAGGGCGGACCGGGCTTTCCTAATCTGCGCGACGGCGCCTGGCTCTGGGGCGGAACTCCGGCCGAGATCGCCGAGACCATGCGCGTTGGCGTCAACGCAGATCACGCCGACACGCGCGTTTCCCAAATGCCAGCGTTTGGGCGAGACCAGATGCTGCCGCAAGCGGACGTGCGCGCCGTAGTCGACTACGTGCGTTCACTCTCCAGCGAGCGGCCGGTCGCGCCGAGTGCACGCCTCATCCGCGGCGCAGAAGTCTTTGCCAATACTTGTGCGGCATGCCACGGCGTAACCGGTGAGGGCAGCCAAGCTGTAGGCGCGCCCAACCTTACCGATGGCGCTTGGCTCTATGGCGGCGACAGAGACAGCGTGCATCAGAGCGTGTGGGGCGGCCGTCATGGCCAGATGCCGGCTTGGGAAGGGCGCTTGAGCACGGCGGAGCGACGATTGTTGACGCTCTACCTGCTCGATCTGGGTCGAGACACGCCGTGAAGCCTCTCCGCATGCGACATTGGCTGATTGGGTTGGCCGTCGCCGTCGGCGTGTTGGTGCTGGTCGGCGCCAACGCACATCTGGTCTATGTCGCCGTGACGAGCCAGCCAGATTGCGTGGCGCACGAGCGCGAAGGCGCGGGCGCGGCCGCGCGGTCGGCGTGTGCGCCGTCTCCGGAGAGCGCACCATGAGCCTGCCCAAGGTCGAACCGCGTCATCCGCCGGCTTACGACTTTCGCCGCTCCTTGCCCGCTTCAGCGGCATTCGGTTGGCTCGCTGCAGGCTGGCGCGACTTTTGGACCAATCCGCTGGCCAGCCTGCTCTATGGGCTGTTGGTCGCCGCGCTCTCTGCGGCCATCGTCTGGGGATTGTTTGCGCTCAAGCTCGATTACATACTTTTCCCGGCGCTCGCCGGGTTCCTCGTTGTCGGGCCATTTCTGGCGATTGGGCTCTATGAGAAGAGCCGGCGCATCGCCGCTGGCGAGCGCGTGCGGTTCCTACGCATGGTGTTCGTTCGCCCACGCTCTGGCTATCAAGTCGTCTTTGCAGGGCTGTTGTTGTCGCTGTTGATGCTGCTTTGGATGCGCGCGGCCGTCATCATCTACGCGTTATTTTTTGGCGTGCGGGCTTTTCCCGGCATCGATCACATCGCCGAAATGCTGCTGACCACGCCAACGGGATGGGCGATGTTGGTCGTCGGAACCGCGGTGGGCGGTCTATTCGCGGCCTTTGCGTTCGCAATCAGCGCATTCGCCATTCCGATGATGCTGTCCGAGCGGGTGGATGCGCTAACGGCAATGGGCCTTTCCATGGCTCGGGTATGGGCCAACCGGCCGGTGATGATTGTGTGGGGCGCCATCGTTTGCGTGCTCGTTGGGCTCAGCATTGTCACCGGCTTTGTCGCCCTCACCGTCATCTTTCCTGTGCTTGGTCATGGCGTCTGGCATGCCTATCGCGCACTCTCTGGCTGAGGTCGACACCGCCCGCCGCCGCGATCAGAGGGGCGCCGATCTCATGATCGCAAGCGCGTCGGTCGGCGGCGGTGAGCGCGAAGTCGAGTTGGTCGCGCCGGAAATCCATTGCGCCGGCTGCATCGCGCGCATCGAGCGCGCGCTCCAGGCCGTGCCCGATGTGACGCGTGCGCGAGTCAATCTTTCGACTAAGCGCGTGCGTGTGCGTTGGCGCGGGCATCCCCCGCCACTGATCGAAACATTGGTCGGTTTGGGATTTAGCGCTCATACCGCCGATGCGCCGACGCCGCCTGGCGAGGACGCGGAACGGCGCCGACTGGTGCGCGCGCTGGCGGTAGCCGGCTTTGCCGCCGGCAATATCATGCTGCTATCGGTGTCGGTTTGGTCAGGCGCGAGCGAATCCACCCGTATTCTCTTCCATTGGCTCTCCGGGCTGATTGCATTGCCGGCAGTGATCTACTCTGGCGCCGTGTTTTTTGTGTCGGCGTGGCGCAGCGTGCGACGCGGGCAGACCAACATGGACGTGCCGATCTCGATCGGCGTTCTGACCGCCTTTGGCCTTAGTCTCTACGAGACATTCACCCACGGCGCGCATGCTTATTTCGATGCCGCTGTGATGTTGCTCTTCTTCCTATTGATCGGACGCACGCTCGATCATGTCATGCGCGAACGTGCGATGACTGCGGTCCGTGGTTTGCAGCATATGATGGCGCGGAGCGCTCTCGTTATTGACGACAGCGGCGGTGAACGCCGCATTCCTGTCGATCAAATTGAGCCAGGCATGATCGTGCTTATCGCCGCCGGCGAACGCGCGCCGCTGAACGCAAGCGTGCTGGAGGGAGCTTCAGACCTCGATCTGTCCCTCGTCAGTGGCGAAAGCCGGCCGGTGGCGGCGCGCGTGGGCGATACGCTTTGGGCCGGGGCGCTCAATCTGACTGGCCCATTAAAGGCCGTTGTGCGGGCGCCGGCGCGAGAGTCCTTTCTGGCGGACATGGTGCGTATGATGGAGGCGGCCGAGCAGGGTCGCTCGAGCTATAGACGGATCGCAGATCGCGCCGCGCAACTCTATGCGCCGGCCGTTCACGTGTTGGCGCTGTTGACACTGATTGGCTGGTGGGCGGTTGCGGGCGATCCCCATCGCGCCATCACCATTGCCGTTGCTGTGCTAATTATCACCTGTCCTTGCGCTTTGGGTCTGGCGGTGCCGATGGCGCATATAGCGGCGGCGCGGCGCTTGTTCGACGCCGGCGTTTTGGTGAAGGACGGCGCAGCGCTTGAGCGGCTCGCTGAGATAGACACCGCAATCTTCGACAAGACCGGCACGCTCACTCTGCCGGAACCGCAGCTGGTTGAAGCGGATGAACGTGTGGAGGGCGCATTGGCGCAAGCAAGCGCGCTCGCGCGATACTCGGCTCATCCAAATGCGCGCGCCTTGGCCGCGCAGATCGTTCCTGCATTGCTGTCGTTCGAGCAAATCCGGGAGTATCCGGGTGAGGGCGTCGAGGCAGTCCTTGAAGGCGTGCGTTACCGCTTGGGCCGGCCCGATTGGGCGCTCGCAAACCCGGGGTCGGCGGATGACGAGGACGCGGTTGTCTTCAGCGGCGCTGGCGGGCTCCTTGCCCGCTTCCGGTTCGAACAACGCTTACGTCCCGGCGCCGAGGAGGCGGTCGCAGAGTTCGCCAGGCTTGGCGTCGCCACGGAAATTGTCTCCGGCGATCATGACGAGCCCGTCCATGCGCTAGCGCGTGCGCTCGCTCTGCGCAGTCATGCGCGCATGACCCCAGCGCAAAAGGTCGAACGTCTCAAGGCTCTTGCTGCAACGGGACACCGGACGCTGATGGTGGGCGACGGTCTCAACGATGCGCCGGCGCTGCGAACCGCCCACGCCTCGATGGCGGCGGCGGGCGCGACCGATATCGGCCGGGCCGCAGCCGATTTTGTGTTTTTGCGTCCCAGTCTTTTGGCGGCGCCAGAGACCTTGATCACGGCGCGGGTGACGGCCCAACGTGTCCGCCAGAACATAGCTCTGGCTGTCGCCTATAATATATTGGCCGTACCGCTCGCCGTGGCCGGACTGGTGACGCCGCTGATTGCCGCGATCGCCATGTCGGCGTCCTCGCTGCTGGTTGTCGCCAACACCTTGCGACCTGTGCGGAGCCTAGTGCGTGACTGAATTCTTGTTTCTCATCCCCATAGCGCTTGGTCTTGGATTGGCGGGCCTCTGGGCGTTTCTTTGGTCGCTCAGAAGCGGTCAATATGAGGATCTCGACGGCGCAGCGGCGCGTATCCTCTTAGACGATGAGCCGATCACGCAATTGCGCCCCACGAACGAGGATGAAGCGAAGCGGACTGAACCCGCCGCTGCGCGATCAGATTAGGCTAAGGGCCGCTGCAGGCGGTATCGGCCAAAGATGGGCGGCAGCCACGCCGGCGCCGCGCAGATCGCGCCGCGAGGAAAACAACCGCCAGCGCTCGCAGACGCGCGCACCGTTTGCGGTGGCACGGCCGGCGAGGGATGCCGGTGCGGACGATGTCGATGTCTAGCAGAAGCCAGCATCGGTATTGACTACAGGAAGCGAAGCGCGTGCGACGTTTCAGCTCGAAAACGCCGCGCGCGCGGGCGTTAACTTGACACTCGCCTGTTTGCGGCCAATGTGATCGCTATGCTGTTGCGCTCTCATTCGGCCGAACGCGCCATCGTTCGCAATCTCTCGCGCGGATAACCCCTAGCTGACAGGCTCGGCTAGGGGATCGACAGCTACGTCTCAACAATAAGCGATTTTGCGGCGAAGACGCCGCGCGTGCACGGCCGATGGCCGTGGGCGGAGGTTAGTCATGTCCAGCAAGAATAAACGTCCACAAATCTTTGTGCGTACTGACGAGCATGAGCGCCTTGTGGACTTGGCGTTGGCCGCCATGGAACGCACGCCGGGTGCGGTCGATCTCTTCGTCGAGCTCTCACGCGCCAAGACGGTGGAGCGATTGCCCCGCAACGTGATCGGCATCGATAGCGTCATCACGTTCGAGTATGACGGTTCGAACTACCGCGACTTCACTTTGGTCGATCCCCACCGTGCGGACTTCGCGAATGGGCGGATTTCAATCATCACGACGGTGGGCGCAATGCTGCTCGGCCTCGCCGAGGGGCAAACCATCGAATGGACCGGAGAGGATGGCCGCGCACACCGGCTCAGCGTGGCCGAAGTGCGCCAGCCACGCTCACTAGACACCGTCTCGTTGGCGCAAGCGTGAAGCTTGCTCGTCCGATTAGGTCAGCGGCGATGCGCGCTCAATACGAGGTGGAGCTTTGGTGATGAACAATGCGCCT
>CAYUOC010000218.1:0-5726 GCA_964446305.1 uncultured Terricaulis sp.
CGGCAAGGGCGATTACGACCTCGCTGGCTTCTCGGTTGGCGCAGCCGAGCGCGGCACGCTGCTGCCGCGTGTCGATGAGATGCAAGTGGGCGATGCGATCATCGGCATCGCCTCAAGCGGCCCTCACTCGAACGGCTACTCGCTCGTGCGCAAGGTGGTTGAGCGCTCGGGCTTGGCTTGGGACGCACCGGCGCCGTTCGCGGACGGCAAGACACTTGCGGAGGCGCTGCTGACGCCGACGCGCATCTACGCGAAAGCGCTAAAGCCAATCTTCGACGCGAAACTCGCAAAAGGCGCCGCGCACATCACGGGCGGCGGCTTGGTCGAGAACACGCCGCGCGCGCTGCCGGATCACCTCGAAGCGGATTTCGATTGGAGCGCATGGAAGCGCCCTGCCGTGTTCGAATGGCTGCAAGCCACCGGCGGCGTGCCGGAGGCGGATATGCGCCGCACGTTCAATCTTGGGATCGGGATGATCTTGGTGGTTGAGCCTGCGAAGGCCGATGACGTGATCGCCAAGCTCAACGGCGCTGGCGAACAGGCGTTCAAGATCGGCGTGCTGAAAGCGGCATGACCCTCCACCCATCCCCGGAGCGCGGCGCAGCCGCGAGTCCGGGGCCCATAAACACCAATGCGTCGATCACTCGCGCCCAAAACCCGAACCGTCGAGGTTATGGGTCCCGAGCTCGCTGCTTCACATCGCCCCGGGAATCGGTGTCGTGAAAAAGCGCGTCGCCGTTCTGATTTCCGGCAGAGGTTCCAATCTGCAGGCGCTCTTGGACGCGCAGCAAGACGCATATGAAATCGTACTTGTCGTTTCCAACGTGCCGGAAGCCGGCGGGCTAGATCGCGCGCGTGCGGCCGGTGTTGAGGCGCTGACGCTGGACCACAAACCCTACGGCAAGGATCGCGAAGCATTCGAGCGCGATCTCGATAACCTGCTTGTTCAACGCAACGTCGAGATCGTCGCGCTCGCCGGCTTTATGCGGGTGTTAACGCCCTACTTCGTGCGCGCCTGGGCGGGACGGCTTGTCAACATTCACCCGTCGCTATTGCCGAAATTTCCCGGCACCAAAACGCACGAACGGGCGCTCGCGGCGGGGGAGACCGAGCACGGCGCAACGGTGCACCTTGTCGTCGAAGAAGTGGATGCGGGCGAGATCATCGGCCAAGCGCGCATTGCCATCGACGCCGGCGATACAGCTGAAACGCTCGCTACACGCGTGCTCGAACTCGAACATTCGCTTTATCCCGAATGCTTGGCGCAATTCGCACGCAATCTCAAAACTGCAACGGGCTAAGCGCCCCGCGCATTTTGCGCTGGAAAAAATGGAACGGCATGGAATGACTCTGGAACGGAGTTGGCCATGCCCCGCACCTTTTCACGCCGCGCCTTGATTTGCGCCTCAGCCGGTCTCGCCTTTGCGCCGCGCGCCGAGGCGTCCCCGGACCGCCTGGATTTTCTCGTCGTCGGCGATTGGGGCGATCCGCATGTGAACGCCCAACGCGAAGTCGCCACGGCCATGGGCGAGGTTGCCAGCTCAATTGCCGGTGATTTTGTGATCTCGACCGGTGACAATTTCTACAATCGCGGCGTCCGCTCGGTCCGCGATCCGCAATGGCGCGCGACCTATGAGAGCGTCTATTCAGCGCCGTCGCTGCAAGCGCCATGGTACGTCGTCCTCGGCAATCACGACTATGCCGGCGATCCGGAAGCGGAAGTCGCTTACACCGCGACAAGCCCGCGCTGGCGCATGCCGGCGCGCTACTGGCGCGAGGACATGACACTCGCCGGCGGCGAAGTCGCGACGTTCTTCTTCCTCGACACAACGCCGATCACGCGGCTCTCGGGCGTGCGCGATTATATCCCCGGCACGACTGGCGGTGCGCGTCCGCAATTGCGCTGGTTCGAGGACCAGCTGGCCGCATGCACCTCGCGCTGGCGCATCGTCGTGGGCCATCATCCCATTCTCTCGAGCGGCAATCACGGCCCCGACCACGCAGTCGCGGAACCTGTGCAGCCGCTGTTGGAGCGTTACGGCGTTCACGCCTACATCAATGGCCACGACCACGATCTCGAACATCTGCAAGAGCGCGGCGTTCATTACGTATGTTCAGGCTCAGGCTCCGAGGCGCGCGGCATCAATGCAGTCCCGCAATCGCGCTTCGCTTATGCCAACACAGGCTTTGCATCCTGCGCCATCACGGGTGGGCAATTCCAACTACGTTTCCACGATAGCAACGCGCGCGTGCTCTACGACACGCAGCTGAGTTAGCTCTCGGCGCCGGCCGACTCCGCCTTCGGCATGTGCGCCATGATCGTGGCGATTGCGGCGGTGAGTGCAGCGAGATCGTCGCCATAGCCGAGCACAGGAATGAAATCCGCCACCGCATCCGTCGGCACGATCAGATAGCCGAGCACGGCGACGCAGAGACCTTTCACCCAAATAGGCGTCTGCGGATCGCGCAGCAGCGCATGCACTTGCTTGGCCGCTTCGATGAGCTTGTCCAGCCCAGCGATGCTGCTGAGCTTCGCCTTGAAAGCGCCTTCCGAATACGCGCGGGAATGATCTGCCATAGCAGCGACTCCGTTGTGAGCTGCTTAGATAGCGCCCAACCGCCGACGGCGCATCGGCGCCGCGCACTGCGGTAAAATAGGCCGCTAGACCGCCTGCGCTTTCGCGCCCGGTTCCAGCTCTTCCTCCACGAGCCGCGCGATGTCCTGCAGCATCCGGAGCTGCGCGGCGCTTAAATTGCGCGGCTTGTGATCGACGATGCAGAGCGCGCCGACGCGCTCGCCGTCCGCCGTATGGAGCGGCACCCCCGCATAGAAGCGCACATGAGGCTCGCCGACGACGACTGGGTTATCCGCGAAGCGATCATCGTGCAGCGCGTCGCTGATGACCAATGGCTCACTATCGAGAATGGCGTGCGAGCAGAACCCCATGTCTCGCGAGGTCTCGCTGAAATCGAACCCGTAATGGGCCTTGTACCATTGGCGCTCGCGATCGACCAAAGACACCAGCGCGATCGGCGCATCGAAGGCAGCGGCTGCAATACGCGCATGCCGGTCGAAGCGTTCTTCGGCTTCGGTGTCGAGCAATCCCAAACGATAGACGGCCGCCAGGCGCTTTTCCTCGTCGGGCGGCAAGGCCGCTTTCCGCCAGCGCAGCATCGAACGCATCAGCCATGCGCGTAAGCGCGAGCGCGCGTAGGCGACGCTGTAGGGGCGCGTGAGCCAGGCGGTGACGCCAGCGGCTTCGCCGCGATCAGCATCAACTTTCGCTTGATCCGTCACAATGATGATCGGCGTCTCGGCCGGCACCCCGCCTGCACGAAGTTTTTGCGTGAGTACAATTGGATCGACGCCAACATCGCCAATGAAAATCAAAGATGGCTTGCCGTCGGCTATTTCAACCTCGAGATCCTCGATCGCAGTCTCGACGACGTTCTCCAAGCCATCTTCGCGCGCGGCAGCCTTGAGCACGGCGACCTCATTGGCGGCGACCGCGCAAATAAGCACCAATTCCTCTGACGCATCGCCCATCGGCCTCACGAGACTGGACGGCATGAAGGGCGCGAACTTGGCTGGCTCGCCTTCGCCGCGCAGCTCGATGATTTCACCTTCGGCCGCGCCGTTGACGATGAGGTTCGAGCCGGCCGCCGCGGCGCGCTCTCTGGCGCGGGTGAGGAGTTGGTCGACGGCGTCGTCCGCACGCATCGGATCATGGTGGTAGAGCGCAAGTTCGCGGACGTTTGCGGCCAGCGCCATGTCGACGGCGTATTCGATCGTTGAGTGGCCCCAGCCGACCTTCGACGGGTATTCCTCCGCCGTGTACTGCGCGTCGTGGATCACAAGATCGGCGTCACGCAGAAAATCGATGTGAGCGGCGTCGCCGCCCTCGGCTTCCTCCGCGTGACCTTCGCCGGCGTCTGGACTGTGTGGTTCGTGATCCGAGGCGTAAACGACGCTCGCGCCGTCGGCCTCGAGGCGATAGCCCACCGTAAGCGCGGGGTGATTCAGATATTGCGTGACGATGCGCGTCTCGCCGATGGCGAAGCCGCCTTCGACAACCTCGTGATAGTGAACCTTCGCTGCGAACGCGTTCAGCGCGACAGGAAAGTAGGCGTACTCCATCTGGCCGGCGAGCACGTCGCGGAGCGATTGGCCGAGCCCGCGCGGGCCGTAAATGTGCCACTCATTGCCGGCGACGAAGAGCGGCGCGAAAAATGGCAGACCCTGGATGTGGTCCCAGTGCGTGTGCGAGATCAGAATGTGACCTCTCGCGGCGCGGCCCTCGGCGATGAGCGCTTGGCCGAGCGCGTGCGCGCCGGTGCCGCAATCGATGAGGATGGTCTCGCCAGAGTCCGGCCGCACCTCGACGCACGAGGTATTGCCACCATAACGCAAAGTGGCGCCGCCAGGCGTAGCGATCGACCCTCGTGTGCCCCAGAAGCGCACTTGCATTGCAAGCTCCCCGTGAAGGTCAGCCCATTATGACCTTCAACTTACGCGCGGCAAGACAAGACGGACCAGCCGTGGCCACCTATATTGTGATAGGAGACTGCGACATGGCTGAACGCGATTATGTGCTCGGCACCCATGATGACGAAATCTATCGCTTAGGCTTTCAGCACCGCGTCTGGCGCCCGCGCGCGCTGGATGCATGGGCGCGTGCGCGTATTGGCGATGGCTGCAAGGTGATCGACTTTGGCGCGGGCCCAGGCTTTGCGACAATGGACCTGGCCGAAATTGTTGGTCCGCTTGGGCAAGTGCATGCGCTCGAGCGGTCACGGCGCTTCCTCGATACGCTTGAGGCGCAAGCGAAGGCGCGCGGCTTCACGCAGGTGACGGCGCACGAAATCGATGTCGTGACGGACCCTATTCCGGTTGACGGCGCCGACGCGGCGTGGGCGCGTTGGATTTTCGCCTTCCTGCCGCGCCCGAAGGAGGCGCTCCAGAAGCTTGTCGATGCGCTGAAGCCGGGCGGCGCGCTCGTGTTCCATGAGTATATCGACTACCAGACCTGGAAGCTGGCCCCGCCCGCGCCGAACTTCGAAAAGTTCGTCGATGAAGTCTCCGCCAATTGGCGCGCGTCGGGCGGCGAGCCCGATATTGCGCGGCTTTTGCCCTCGTGGCTGACAGAAATGGGCCTCAGAATTGAAAGCCTGAAGCCTTACGTCGATGTCGTCTCCAAGGACGACAACACATGGCGCTGGCCGATCGGCTTCTTCGAAATTCACATCGACCGCCTGCTGGAGCTCAACCGCATTACGCCGCAAATGGCCGAGGACATGCGCGATGAGTTCGCCCGCGTCAGCGCTCAGCCTGGGACATTGATGGTGACGCCGCTGGTGCTCGAAATTATCGCGCGCAAGTAGCTGGCAAGCGCGCGCGGGCGTGCTTAGCTTTGCTCCGCCACAAGGAGGCAAACATGGCTGACAAGAAAGCGACACCGGGCAATGCAGGCGGCAAAAAACCGCTCGGAACGGCGCCGCCGCCGGGCCAAGTCGGCCAAACCGCGCGCCCGCTGAATCCCAATAGCCAGGGCAAGAATAAGAAATAAGGCAAACAAAAACGCGGCGCTTGCGGGCGCCGCGTTTTCGATTTTCAGCTGAGCTGACGCTTAGCCGACGATTTCGTTGTCCGCGAAGAAGAACTCGATCTCGCGCGCGGCGTTTTCGAGGCTGTCCGAACCGTGGACCGAGTTGGCTTCGATCGATTC
>CAYUOC010000219.1:0-5704 GCA_964446305.1 uncultured Terricaulis sp.
AGAAGCGCCCGGTCACGCTCTTCTTCCGGCACTTCCTGCGCTTCTGGTTTCCGTTCCTCGGCTGGAAACAGTGGAAACGCTCGATGCGGAAGCTCTACTGGCTCTTCAACCACTACAAAGTCGCGGCCATCGCCGGCCGCAAGGTGACCGCCTAATGCGCTATCTCCACACCATGATCCGCGTCGGCGATCTCGACGCCGCACTCGATTTTTTCTGCGCCAAGCTGGGCTTGGTTGAAATAAACCGCTTCGACAATGAGGGCGGGCGTTTCTCTCTCGTGTTTCTTGCAGCGCCGGAGGACGTCGAGCTGGCGCGCGAACGTAAGGCGCCGATGGTCGAACTCACCTACAATTGGGATGAGCACGAGTACGGCGGCGGCCGCAATTTCGGCCACCTCGCCTACCGCGTGAAGGACATCTACGCGCTCTGTCAAAAGCTGATGGACAACGGCGTCACCATCAACCGCCCGCCGCGCGACGGCCACATGGCTTTTGTGCGCTCGCCGGACGGCATTTCGATCGAACTCTTGCAGGAAGGCGATCGCCTGCCGCCGCAGGAGCCGTGGGCCTCGATGCCGAACACAGGCGCCTGGTAAGCAAAGGCCGCGCTCCTTTCGGAACGCGGCCGTCACTACTGTCATCAAGCTTGCGCTTAGTTCGACGTGACTTCCGAAACGTGCAGCACAGCCTGCGGATAATCGCCTTCCGCGTAGCTGCCAACCCACACGTCATATTGGCCTGACGGCGGATTCGCGAAGGTGATCGACGGGTTCAGGCCAGTATTGCCGCCATCGTCATCGCACACCCAGTTGCCGCCCGCATCGTTGATCACGAGCGTGGTGTCGGCTTCCGATTGCGCCGAGAAGATGAGCGGCAAGCCCATATCGCCGGCGGTGAAGTTTACGCGATAGTCCGGCGCGCGTGAGATCGAACCGACGCAACCAGGGATTTGATAGGCGTTGTATTCGCCGCCCGCGGTGACCTCGACGGTGTGCGGATCAGGCGTGAAGCCGGAGACGAGATCGATGACGCCGTAATTCGGATTCAACGTGTAGTCGGGCAGATCGGTCGGCACCGTGTCGGCGGGGCCCGCGATTTCAGAGATAAAGAGGTTCGCCGGTACGAGGTCGCCCGTGCCAAAGCGGCCCACCCAAATCTGATAGCGGCCGCTGCGCGGGTTGTCCCAGCTGATCACCGGATTGAGATCATCGCCACTATCATCGTCGCACATCCATTGCCCGTTCGGACCTTTGACGACGAGCGTTGTATCTTCGTCAGCCACGACGCCGACATAGAGCGGAGACTCCCCGGCGCGATACCGCAGGGTGAAGCTTGGCCGTTCAGCAATGAAGCCGCGGCAATTGTCGCTCACCGTCGCAACATCGATCGGCCCGCCGGCGCTGACCGTGACGACATGCGGATCAGGCATGAAGCCTTCCCGCAATTGCACCTGGCCGAACGTGCCGGTCGCGCGCGAATTGATGCTCTGCGCGTAGCTTGGCGTCGCCATAAGTGTAACGGCCGCCGCGGCGGCCAGAACGCGTCCGAGTGATGTCATGTGTTTCCCCTGGAGTGCTCTCGCGCGCGCACTCTTCTCCCGCGCCATTCTGAACGCAAGCGCAGACCTAAAGGAAACCGGGCAATTTCGAGGTTTATTATCGGCGGCCGAAGAGCTTCTCGATATCCGCCAGCTTGAGCTCGACATAGGTCGGCCGGCCGTGATTGCACTGTCCGGAAAACGGCGTCGCTTCCATCTGGCGTAATAGCGAATTCATTTCATCCGCCGTGAGCCGCCGTCCGGCCCGCACAGAACCGCGGCAGGCCATGGACGAGCACACCTCTTCCAGGCGTTCCTTCAACGCATGCGCCTCACCAAGCTCGGCGATGTCATCAGCCAAGTCTTTCAACATCCCCGCCGCATCGACGTGCCCGAGCAGAGCGGGCGTTTCGCGCACAAGGATGGCGCCAGGCCCAAAGGACTCGATCACGAGGCCCAGTTGCGCAAGCTCTTCGGCGCGCGCCGCGATCGCCTCCGCTTCGCTCGGATCGAGTTCGACGACTTCTGGGATGAGCAAGCCCTGACGGCGCACGCCGCCATTGGCGAGCATTTGCTTCATGCGCTCATAGACAAGCCGCTCGTGCGCCGCGTGTTGGTCGACGATGACGATGCCATCTTCGGTCTGCGCGACGATATAGGTCTCGTGGATCTGCGCCCGCGCCGCGCCGAGCGGAAAGAAGCGCGCATCCTCCGGATCATGGCTCGTCGCGGTTTGGATCGCCGCTTCGAGATCGGCTGGCGCGATCGCTTCCGCAAACGCCGGCGCGCCTGGCTCCACGCGCCCGCTCGGCATCATGAAGTCACCAGCGGCGACACGCTCCTCGGCCATCGCCCAAGCTTGCGCGCCGGCTGGCCGCAAGAACGGCTGCGGCGCTTCGTAAGCGCGCGCGGCGCCGAGCGCCGATTGCGCCGTCGTCGTCGAGGCGCGGTGACCGGCGGCGGCGAGCGCGTGCGAAAGCGCACCCACGATCAAGCCGCGCACCAACGCCGCGTCGCGGAAGCGCACTTCCGTCTTTGCCGGGTGGACATTGACGTCGACCTCATCGGGCGGCAGATCGAGGAAAAGCGCAGCCACCGGATGGCGATCGCGCGCCAACAAATCCTGATACGCCGCGCGCACGGCGCCGACGATGAGCTTATCCTTCACCGGGCGGCCATTGACGAACAGATGCTGGTGCTCGCGTGTGCCGCGATGGAAAGTCGGCAAGCCCGCGAAACCGGAAAGCCGCACGGTGTCGCGCGTCTGATCAAGCGGAATACAGTTCGGCGCGAAATCAGCGCCGAGGATCGCGGCGAGCCGCGCGCGGCGGCCTTCGTTCTCCGGATCGGCCTCTGCCGGCAGACGCAGCGAGGTGCGGCTATCGTGCTCAAGCGAGAACGCCACATCCGGGCGCGCCATCGCGAGCCGCTTCACGACGTCGGAGACTGCCATCATCTCGGCGCGCTCGGACTTCATGAACTTGAGCCGCGCCGGTGTCGCGAAGAATAGATCGCGCACCTCGACACGCGTGCCGCTTTCACTGAGCGCCGCCCACGCCGCCGGCCTCACTGGATGCAGCTGCCCGCCTTCAACTTCGATGGACCAAGTCTCGCTGACGCCACGCGCCTTCGAGGTGATCGAAAGCCGCGCCACGGCGCCGATCGATGGCAGCGCCTCTCCACGAAACCCCATCGTGTGGATGTTCAAGAGATCAACATCGCCGCCCGCGCCAGCGGTGAGCTTCGATGTCGCGTGCCGTTCGACGGCGAGCAAAAGCTCATCGCGCGGAATGCCGCCGCCATCGTCTTCGATCGAGATCAGCCCCAGCCCGCCGCGCTCGACGCGGACGGCAATCCGCCGCGCACCCGCATCGAGGGCATTCTCGACGAGCTCCTTTACCGCCGCTGCGGGGCGTTCGATCACCTCGCCCGCGGCGATGCGGTTCACAGCTTCGGGAGGGAGACGGCGGATAGGCATTGCGATTCGGGGCTCAACGCCCGAGCATAGCAGCATGACGAAAGACACGCCTCCCCCAGCCGCCAACGCCGAGCAGCTTGCGAGCCCCTCATTTCAGCTTGCCGTACTCGATCAGGATTTCCTGATGAGTGAGCCCATGCGCGGCGTGCGGTTTATGCTCGAATATTCCAAGGCCGAGATTCTGCTCCGGCGCGCGCGGATCAAATCCACCATCGTCGTGTTCGGCAGCGCGCGCAATCGCGAGGATGGCCCCGGCAAGCAAGCGCAATGGTACCAGGAGGCGCGCAAGTTCGGGCGCATCGCCTCCCAACTTGGCGGCGCGCTCTGCGCTGAAGGCGGCAACCACTATCATGTGATCGCCACCGGCGGCGGCCCAGGCGCCATGGAGGCCGCGTGCCGTGGCGCGCGCGAAGTGGGCGCCCCCGCAATTGGTTTCAACATCACGCTGCCGCATGAGCAGGAGCCCAACGCCTACACGACGCCGGAGCTTACGTTCAACTTCCACTATTTCGCGATGCGCAAAATGCATCTGGCAATGCGCACCAAAGCGCTGGTGGTCTTCCCTGGCGGCTTCGGGACCATGGACGAACTGTTCGAGATTCTCACGCTCCGCCAAACTCGCAAGGTTGTTGAGATGCCGATCGTGTTGTTCGACGAAGCCTATTGGCGCGAGATCATCAACTTCGACGCGCTCGTGAAGCACGGCGTCATCGATGCCGCCGATCTCACGCTCTTCCGCTTCGCCGACACCGCCGAGACCGCATGGGAAGCACTGATCGAACAAGGACTCGATATCAGCGCGGGCGACAGCGGCGAGGATATCGCCCGCGACATGTGATGATGCGCAGCGGCCACACACACGCCGCCACACTTTTTCCGCGTGACATCAGCGCAAATCATATGATACACGCGCGACCCATTCGGAGACGTGTTGTGAAAACGTTTGAGATCAATCGCCAATTGCCCACGCCGGTCGCTTATCGCGATCTGCAGCCGGCAATCCATGCGCGGAGGGATCTCAGCGTCTGACGTCTTTTGACTCGGAGCATGAAAAACCCCTCCAAGGCGCGGCCTGGAGGGGTTTTTCATTTGTGCTCCAGGCCGCTTTGAACTCGGGAACGAGGAGAAGAAGCGTGCGTGTTTATCAATGCAGATTTCGGCGAGGCGCTGAACGCACCGTCGCGTGGATTGAAGCGCGCGGCGCGAAGGCCGGCGCTTGGGTCGATTTGGAAACGCTAGATGACGGCGGCCCGTGGGAGGTCGAAGCGGTGTTTGACGCACCGATGGAAGACCGTGCGCTGAAAGACATGCAGCGCCTCAATCGCAATTCGTTGTCGAGCCTGATGAAAAACGTTGTTTGAAAAGGAGACCGGTGATGGCCGGTTATGAGGAAATTCAAGGCGCGCAAGCGCCGATCAAGGCCTGGATTGAAGGCGTGCCGGTGGAGCATGAAGCGCAAAACCAATTGCGCAACGTCGCTTCGCTGCCGTTCATCCACAGCCACATCGCGGTGATGCCCGACGTTCACTACGGCATCGGCGCGACCGTCGGTTCGGTGATCCCGACCAATGGCGCGATCATTCCGGCCGCTGTTGGCGTCGACATCGGTTGCGGCATGATGGCGATGCGCACCTCGCTCACGGCGAACGATTTGCCGGACTCGCTGTCGCGTCTGCGAGGCGCGATCGAGCGCAACGTGCCGCATGGCAACGGGCCAAACGGCAATCACCGCGAAACGCCGTCTTCGGTGGAGACCACTTATCGTGACTCCGGCCTTGATGAACGCTACCGCGCGATCATCGACAAGCACCCGAAGGCGTCGGCGAAGTCGCAAACCGGCCAGCTCGCCACCCTCGGCGGCGGCAACCACTTCATCGAGGTGTGCCTCGACGAAGAGGACCGCGTCTGGGTGATGCTGCACTCGGGCTCGCGCGGCTCGGGCAACGCGATCGGCAAGTACTTCATCGAGCGCGCTCGTGAAGAACTCGCCCGCCGCGAACTGGGCTACCATGTGCCGGACAAGGACCTCGCCTTCTTCATGGAAGGCGAAGAGCTGTTCGACGACTATGTGGCGGCCGTCGGCTGGGCGCAGGACTACGCGCGCGCGAACCGCGAGGTGATGATGGATCGCACGCTGCGTGCGCTCCGCGACAACCTGCCGAAGTTCAAGCTCGAGAAGCACGCCGTGAA
>CAYUOC010000220.1:0-5677 GCA_964446305.1 uncultured Terricaulis sp.
CGCCGACGCCGCGGATATAGTCGGCGTTGTGCAGCGTCACGTTGGTGACGGTGACACCGCCAACGAACACGGGCTTCAGGCGGCCGACCGGCGTCAGTGCGCCCGTGCGACCGACTTGGATATCGATGCCTTCGAGGGTCGTCTGTTGTTGTTCGGCGGCGAACTTGTGCGCGATCGCCCAGCGCGGACTGCGCGAAACGAAACCGAGCCGCTGTTGCAGCGCCAGCGAATCCACTTTGTAAACGACGCCATCGATTTCGTAGGCGAGCTTCTGGCGGCCGGCGAGGATGTCGTTGTAGAGCGAGAGCAGCTCTTCAGCGTTCTTGGCGCGCTTGATGCCCGCGAGCGGAAAGCCAAGCTTTGCCAAACGTTGCACGCTATCGAACTGCGTTTCCGCCAGCGGCTCACTCACCTCGCCCCAGCCGTGCGCGAAGAAGCGCAGCGGGCGCGACGCGGTGATTCTCGGATCGAGCTGGCGAAGCGCACCGGCGGCGCTATTGCGGGGGTTGACGTAGGTCTGCTTGCCGTCCTTTTCGAGAGCGGCGTTCATTTTCGCGAACGCCGCCTTCTCCATGTAAACCTCGCCGCGCACTTCGAGCACGGCGGGCGCACCTTTGATCGTGTGCGGGATGTCAGCGATGGTGCGGAGGTTGGCGGTGACGTCCTCACCCTCACGGCCATCGCCGCGCGTAGCGCCCTGCACGAACTTGCCGTTCTCGTAGCGGAGCGAAGCCGAGAGACCGTCGATCTTCGGCTCTGCGGTGATGATCGGCGCGCTATCGAGATTGAGGAAACGCTGCACCTTGGCGACGAAGGCGTGCGCGTCTTCCGCCTCGAACGCGTTGTCGAGCGACAGCATCGGCACAGCGTGGCGGACTTTGCCGAACTTCTCCGCCGGCGCGCCGCCAACTTTGGTCGACGGGCTATCCTCGCGCACCAAGTTCGGAAAGCGCGCTTCGATCGCCGCATTGCGGACGCGGAGCTTGTCGTATTCCGCGTCGCTGATCAGCGGCGCGTCCTGCTCGTGATAGAGCTTGTCGTGGCGTGCGATTTCAGAGGCCAGCCGTTCTAGTTCGGCGGCAGCCTCCTTCTCGCTCAGCTTATCGACAGCTTTGTCGCTCACGGCCCTCCCCTCGCGAGGAGTTAGAACACCCGGCCGAACGTGCGGCGAAGCCAGCCGCGGCGCTCAGCTTCTTCGACAGCGACGGGGGCGACGCCCTCTTCGGTCATCAGCGCGTAACTGCGCTGGTACCATTCGCTGCCAGGGAAATTGTAACCGAGGATCGAGGCCATGCGCTGGGCTTCTTCCGTCATGCCGACGGAGAGGTAGGATTCGACCAGGCGATGCAGCGCTTCCGGGACGTGCGTCGTACGCTGGAAGTTTTCGTTTTCGATCACATTGCGGAAGCGGTTGATGGCCGCGAGATGCTGGTCCCGCGTCAGGTAGAAGCGGCCAATGGCCATCTCTTTGCCGGCGAGCTGGTCGTAGACCATGTCGAGCTTGAGGCGCGAGTCACGGGCGTACGGGCTGTCAGGATAACGGCGGACGACATCGTTCAGCGCAGCCAGCGCGCGCTCGGTTGTGCCTTGGTCGCGGCCGACATCCATGATGCGTTCGAAGTGGCAGATCGCGATCAGGTAGTACGCGTACGGCGCGCTCTCGTTGCCAGGGTGCAGAGAGATGAAACGCTGCGCGTCTTCGATGGAGTCGTCATAGGCCTGCGCCTGATAGTGCGTGTAGGCTTCCATGAGCATGGCGCGGCGCGCCCAGGATGAATATGGGTGCTGGCGCTCGACTTCTTCGAAGAAGCGCAGTGCACGCGGATAACGGCCACGATCGAGCGCATCGGCGCCCCGGTTGTAGAGCTGCGTCGCCGGTTCTTCGACGTATTGAACGTCTTCACGATCCCGCACGCCAGTGGCGCAGGCTGTCACGCTGCCGGCGAGCAAGGCGAGCGCGAGGGCCCGGGTCAGCTGGATCTTCCGAGGGGTCATTCTGCCGGGCCTCTTATAGCTCAGGGGCCCGCCGAAGCGGGCTGCTGACCGCTGATACAGGAACCAAAGCGCAAGGCAAAGCGCCTGCCGCTGTGGCGTGTGAGCAGTGGATTAGCGGGCCGCGGCGGCCAGGGCCGGCTGGGTTTCGCGCGCGGTTTCCGGCGCTTCGCCGTGCTCCCAGCACCACGCTTCCGGGGTATCCAGAAGCGCGCGGACGAGACGGGCGTTGAGCGCATGGCCGGGCTGATCGGCCACAAAGCGGCCACAAATCGGCGCGCCTGCGAGCGAGAGATCGCCCACCGCGTCGAGCATCTTGTGACGCACAAATTCGTCGTCGAAGCGAAGTCCTTCCGGGTTCACAACGCGGCCGGAATCGACAACCACGGCGTTCGCCATCGAGGCGCCGAGGCCGAGGCCGGCGGCGCGCATGGTTTCAACGTCAGCCAAGAAGCCGAACGTGCGCGCGTCAGCGATCTCGCTCAGGAACGTTTCCGGCGAGAGATGAACGCGGCGACGTTGCGTGCCAATGGCGGGATCGGCGAAACGGATCGTCACGTCGATATCGAGGCCGTCATACCCTTCCGACGGCAGCAGAGCCGCGCTTTTCGAGCCCATGCGGACTTCGATCGGCTCAAGAATTTTGATCACGCGGCGCGCGACCGGCTGTTCCTTCACCCCGGCGTTCAGCAGCACCTGCACGAATTGCGCGGACGAACCATCAAGGATCGGCACTTCCGGGCCGTCCACCTCAACGATGAGGTTATCGATGCCGAGGCCAGCGCAAGCTGACATCAGATGCTCGATGGTCGCGAGTTCCACGCCCGAGGCGTTTCGGATAGTGGTACAGTTGCGCGTTTCCGAGACGCTGTCAGCGTGGGCGGCGACGGAATTCGACGACACGCCGCGCACGTCCGAGCGGACGAACACGATGCCGGTATCCACTGGCGCTGGGCTTAGCACCATGCGCACATGGGCTCCGGAATGAACTCCGACGCCCGCGCACATGGCCGGACCTGCTATGGTCTGTTGACGACGCACCAGATGCTACCTCTCGTCCCTCAGCAGGACTTTGGGCCCCCCGACCCGACGCTTCGTGTATCAAACGAGTTCCCTCCACGACAAAACACGTTGGGTTACGGTTTGTGACGGTTTACCAACCGAGATTAAGTATCTGAAAGAATGATAGAAAATAGCAGGCAAATCGGAGCCGATGCGGAGGCGTTGTGGGCGGCCGCACAAGCCGGCGGCCCCGGCGCGGCGCTGGCGGCGCGGCGGGCGGCGGCATTGTGGGAACAAGTGGCGCCTTCCCGGGCGCGCGAGGCGCTAGCGTTGGCGGTGCAACTGACCCCGTTCGATCCGGCGCCGCGGCTGGGTTTGGCACGGCTTTCCGCCGAAGCTGGCGACCTCGAAGCCGCCAAGACCGAGGCGGCAGCGGTACTGGCCAGCAGCGCCGGCGCCCCTGCGAAGGCAAGAGCGGCCTTCCTGCTCGGCGATCTGGCGCGCGCCCACGGCGGCGTGAGCGAGGCGCGCGGTTTCTATGAGCAGGCGATGAAATATGCCGATGCCGTGCTCACAACCAATCGCAGCGACCCACATGCGGCGCGCTGGTACGCGCGAGCCCGCGGCCGGACCGCAGAACTCGACGCCAGCGCCGGCAATTTCGCGCAAGCAAAAGCGGGGGCCGAGGGCGCGCTTGCGATGTTGAGCGCGGCGGCGCAGCAGATAGGCGAAACGCCGGAACTCGCGGCGGACGTCGCCGACGCAGAGTTGCGGCTAGGCGCACTGGAGCTCGACGCCAATCAACCCTCCTCCGCGCGGCGGCGCTTTCGCGAAGCAATCGGACGCTACGAGGCGCTGTGCGTCACGGAGAAAGACGAACCGCACTGGCGCGCGGTCCTCTCCGACGCGTGGGCGCTAGCGGCGGAGGCGGACTACGCACGCGGCGCGGCGGATGCGGCGCGCGACGCGATGGATAAATCGCTGCAAGTGCGCTTGCGGCTGGCGGCCAACGATCCGCGCGAGAGCTGGGCGCTCGCGGGCACGTGGCGCGTCCGCGCGGCGCTGCGGGCGGCGCTGGGTGACAACGCGGCCGCGGCAGAATCGATGCAGCAAGCGCGCGCGTTGGCTGAGCAGCTTTGCCTGCCGGATCGTCTGGCCGAACAGCCGGCGCGGTTCCTCGTCCACACACTCATCGATCAAGCGGACCACGCCCTGCGCGCGGGCGAACTTTCCGTCGCGCGCGAAGCCGCGAACGAAGCGCGCGCCCGTGCGGAGCGGTTTGCCTCAAGAACAGACGCGAGCGCGGCTTGGCTGGCGGATGCTTCGGCCTGCTGGGACCGCATGGGCGAAATCGCGCGCGCGGGCCGAACTTCGCCACACGATGCGTTCGCCCGCGCCGCGGAGATGCGGCGTATCGCTTATGAGCAGGCGCGTGGCGACGCCCGGCATGCGCGCGGGTTGGCCGCAGCACTGGTAAAACAAGGCGACGCGGCGCTTGAGGCTAATGAGAACGCCACGGCGCGCGCTGCATTCAACGAAAGCGCCGGCATCAGGCTCAAGCTGATGGACGCCGCGCCGAACGATCGCGCGGCGGCGCATGCGCTTGCGGTGGCGCTGGAGCGGCTTGGCCTCGCGGCGAAAGCGATGGGCGATCTCGCGGCCGCGCGTGGCGCGTGGGAGGACGAGCTCGCCCTCGCCTTCCGCCTCTTCGAACCGGACGATCTCGAGGGCATGCGCTTCTGCGCGATCGTTGAGAGCCACCTCGCTAGCGCCGGCGGGCCGGACGCTGAAGCACATCGCAGCGCGGCGCTGGAGCGCTTCGACGCCTTGGCGCGCGCAGGCGCGCTGACCGAACGCGAAGCGGCTGTGCGCAAGAGATTGTGGGGCGGCTAAGCCCTTCCTAACGCGGGTTCATTTGGCGGCGGAGGAAGGCTGGAATTTCCAACTCTTCGTCCAGTGACGGATCGCGGGCGACATCGTCTTGCGCGCGCTGCGGCGCGGGGGCCGGATCGGGCGCATCGAGATTGAACTCGCGCGGGTCGTCATCACGCGACGCTTCGGGCTTCTTCCAGCCGAACATCGAGAAGCCGCCGCCGCTCTTCGCGGGCGGTGTTTGCGCAGCTGGGCGGCGCACCGGCTCTTCCTCGTCGTTGGCGAAGCTTGGGCGCGGCTCGTCATAAGCCGGTTCGCGGATCGGACGCGGCGGCGGTTCGCGCGGCGGCACGACTGGACGGCGCGGCGTGGTTTCAGCGGCGCGGCGCGCCGGCTCAACCACGGTGTTTTGCGTGATGATGGCTTCGTCATCGATGCCGGTGGCGACCACCGACACGCGCATGCGGCCTTCAAGCGTTTCGTCGAACGTCGAGCCAAGGATGATGTTGGCGTTGGCGTCGACTTCGGCGCGGATTTCGTTGGCGGCTTGATCGACTTCGTACAGCGTCATGTCGAAGCCGCCGGTGATGTTGATCAGCACGCCTTTGGCGCCACGCATCGAGACGATGTCCAGGAGCGGGTTGGCCATGACGCCGTGCGCGGCATCAAGCGCGCGGTTGGGGCCACCGGCTTCGCCAGTGCCCATCATCGCAGTGCCCATCTCGGCCATCACGGTGCGGACGTCGGCGAAGTCCAGGTTGATGAGACCCGGCATGACCATCAGGTCGGTGACGCCGCGAACGCCCGAGTA
>CAYUOC010000221.1:0-5673 GCA_964446305.1 uncultured Terricaulis sp.
CGAGGTTGTTGATGATGTGAAGCATCGCGATCGTCACGATGAACGCCAGGTAGAACCAGTTGGCGACGTAGATGTGCTTCTCTTGCCGCTTCCAAATCGTGCCCAGGAAGACCAAGAGATAGACGACCCAAACCAAGGTCAGCCAGAGATCAGTGTACCAAGGCGGCTCAGCGTATTCGCGGCCCTCGGTGATGCCCATGAGATAGCCCGTGCCCGCGAGCACGATGAAGAGCTGATAGCCCCAGAACACGAACCACGGCCAAAGTCCGCCGGCGAGACGCGCGCGGCACGTCCGCTGGACGACATAGAAGCTAGTGGCGATTAGGACATTCCCGCCGAACGCGAAGATGACGGCTGATGTGTGCAGTGGGCGCAGGCGTCCGAAATTGGTCCAGCCCAGCTCCGAAAAATAGAAGAGGTTCGGAAACGAAAGCTGGAGCGCGATGATGAGCCCAACAAGAAGCCCCGCGACGCCCCAAAACATCGAGGCGATGACACCAGCTTTGACGACGCCATTCTCGTAACGGGAGGCATCGTTCGGGCGCGGCGCGGCGTCGGCGCGTCCAAAGTCCTTACCGAGGATGCCAATGAGGCTAGCGCCCCCCAATAGGAAGGCGGCGAACATCGTCCACATCTGGATGGCGAATGGAGCATCGATCGCGTTTGCGACGCCAAAGATCGACAGCCCGAGTCCCGCAACGACGATCACGAAGATGCCTGCGATATCCTCGCGGAATCCTTTGCGTTGGATCATACGCCCCGCCCTTCCTGCCGGCGCGACGCGCCTTCCAGTGACGTGGCTAGCAGCGCCCGCGATCAGGCGATTTGCGCGAGATCAAATCACGCCGCTCCGGGCTGACAGATAAGTCCGGCGGAGGACGACATGACCCAGCGTTCGCTTATTTCTCTCGCCTGCTTTGCCGCCGCGGGCGCCTGGCCGACGCTCGTGAGCGCGATCGAGCGCGCGCTTATGTCGCCATTGCAACGAGCGATACGCGACTCGATTTGCGGCGCGCCTTTCCATGGCGGATTTGAACTGGCTGGTCATTGCGCAGCGTGTTGGGCGGGATCGGCGATGCTGATCGCGACCGGCCTCGTCATCCTTCTTTCAAGACAGGCGCAATCGGCTCGGGCCACCGCCCGTTGAGTGACCACCTCATTTCCTACGATCTGGCGCGGGGACTCCACATCATCGCGGTGATCGCGTGGATCGCCGGCATGCTGATGCTACCGCGCTTCTATGCGTCAATCACGGCGACGCCCCACGGCGGCGCCGGTGCGCAAGAATTGCTTCTCCAAGCACGCCACATCCGCATGATCATCCTGGCGCCATTCATGATTATGGCTTGGGCGTTCGGCATCTTCCTTTTCGTCGCCTACTTCGCATCCGACTGGACCGATCCGGCGGCGCGCCTCATCGAAGTACCGCATTGGTTCTGGATGAAGTTGGCGCTCGTCCTATCGCTCACCGCCTATCATGGGATGCTGGTCGTCGAGGGGCGGCGCCTTGCGGCCGGTGAACGGCGCCACTCAGCGCGCTTTTGGCAAATTCTGAGCGTCGTTCCCTTCTTCATCGCGATCGTCATCGTACTGCTTGCGACCTTAGAGCCCTGACGTACGCCTGCGGCGCTCGGGTCCGTTCTCAGTTTGCCGTTTCCGGCCCACGCCGTCTTCCATCCCTCGGCTTCAGCGCTATCTTATGCGGGACGGAGACCCTCATGTTTTGGCTTTGGATTGCAGGTTCAGTGCTCGCGGTGGTCGGCTTGTCGGTTTGGGCTGGCAAAGCGCTGAGCAAGCCCAAGGGCATTCCGAACGACCGCCACGCCCAGATGACGGCGTTAAAGGCCTCTGGCGCGCTCAAGCACCGCAAGTCGAATCAAGACTGATGGCGGAAGCCCAGCGCGCCGAACTGCCTGCCGGCAAGGCCGAGCGTTACGCCGCGCTTCGCGCCGAGATCGGCGCGGTGATTGCGGGCGAACCCAACATCACTGCGCGCTACGCGACAGCGGCATCACTGATCGCGCACGCGTTTCCGGAGCGCTTCTTTTGGACCGGCTTTTACGTCGTCGATGCCGATAAGCCGAACGAACTCGTCGTCGGCCCCTACCAAGGCACGCTCGGCTGCTTGCGCATCCCCTTCGGCAAGGGCGTTTGCGGCGCGGCGGCCGCGCAGCGCGAGACCATCATCGTGCCGGACGTCCACGCCTTCCCGGGCCACATCGCCTGCGATAGCCGCTCAAACTCGGAAATCGTCACGCCTGTGTTCAACAAGGCCGGCGCGCTGGCGGCGGTGCTGGATGTGGATTCCACCCAGTTCGACGCCTTCGACGCCGTGGATAAGGCCGGCCTGGAAGCCATTTGCGGCGACTTGCTGACGCGCGACTAGCGCCAAACAGCGCCCGCCCTTGCCCCTGCACGCGAGCGCGATAAGAAAGCGCCACGCAAATCAAGGGGCGCAAGTGAGCGACACAAACACCGGCCTGATCCTCAGCCAAATCGCGCAACACGCGACGGAAGTGGCCGCCATCGCCAGCGCGCGCCTGCGCGGCTTCGGCCGCAAGAACGACGCCGACCAGGCCGCGGTCGACGCCATGCGCCGCTCATTCCAAACCGCGCCGTTCTCCGGCAAGGTCGTCATTGGCGAAGGCGAGATCGATGAAGCACCGATGCTTTATATCGGCGAGGAACTCGGCGCTGGCGGCCCAAAGGTCGATATCGCCGTCGATCCGCTCGAAGGCACCAAGCTCTGCGCCAACGACGCGCCGAACGCGATGACGGTCGTGGCGCTCGCACCCGCCGGCGGCCTGCTGCATGCGCCAGATATGTACATGGATAAGCTCGCGATCGGCCCGGGCTATCCCGCCGGCCTCATCGATCTCGATCTCTCACCGTCTGAAAACGTGAAGCGCCTCGCGAAAGCAAAGGGCGTCGCGGTCAGTGAAATCCGGGCCTGCTTGCTCGATCGCGATCGCCACAAGGCGATCATCGACGAACTCCGCAGCATCGGCGCCGGCATCCGCCTCATTCCGGACGGCGACGTCGCCGGCGTGTTCTGGACGACGGAAGCGCAGCGTTCGGGCGTCGACATCTATTTTGGCTCGGGCGGCGCGCCCGAAGGCGTGCTTGCGGCGGCGGCGATCCGCTGCGCCGGAGGCCAGATGCAAGCGCGCTTGAAGCCAGAGAACGAACAGGAAGAATCCCGCGCCCGCGCTATGGGCCGCGACGTGCACGCCAAGCTCACGCTTGATGACATGGTCCCCGGCCACGTCGTGTTCGCAGCCTCCGGCGTAACGCACGGCTCGATGTTCGACGGCGTGCACTTCGACCATGGCGCCGCACATGTTGATACGTTGGTGTGGGACAGCTTCACCGGCCGCCGCAGCCGCGTGCGCACGAGCTATCCGCTCAGCTAACGCTATTGCTGAGGCTCGTCCTCAGCATCGGCGTTGGGCTCGCCGGCTTCATCCGCTTCCTCGACCGCTTGAGCCGTCGGCTGCACCACCGGCCGCGCCGGGCGGCGTGAAAACGCGCTCAGACCCGGCACGTTGACGGCGCCATCATAGACATGGATCGCCGCCCCCTCGAACGAGGCGCCGACCGGTTCAACGCGCCCGCCAAGACAATCGCCCAGGAAATGCTCCAGCACAGCGAGATACGAGAGCCGGTTCTGCGGCCGCACCAACTCCCGGCCCTCATCGGGGAAAACCAGATACGTCAGGATGCCGCGCAACCGCACCGCTTGCGCCACTTGATCGGTCTCACCGCGAATGAGGCGCGGATCGCGCGCGCCGTACGCGAGCAATAGCGGGCTGCGAATGCGCCCCGCATGAAATACGGGCGAGCGCACGCGAAGCAATTGCCGTCCCGCCTCCGTCCGCGCATCCGCCACACGCTGATAAAGCTGATCGCGCCGTGATGCCGGCGAAAGATCAAGCATGGTGAAGAGATTAGCCGGCGCGGCGAAGCTCGCACCGCAACGATACTGGTCCGGCGTGAAAGCCAATCCTGCAAGCACGGCGTAGCCGCCGAAGCCTGAGCCCACGATCGCGATGCGATCCTGCTCGGCAATGCCCTGCGCAACCGCCCACTCGGCCGCGTCCGCAAGATCTTCCTGAATGCGCGCGCCCCACTCGCGATTGCCGGCGTTGAGGAATGCTTTGCCGAAACCGGCGGAGCCGCGGAAGTTCACCGAGAGCACGGCGTAACCGCGATTGGCCAGCCATTGGTGCGCCGCATCGAAGCCGTACGAGTCGCGGGCCCACGGCCCATCGTGCGCCAGCAACACCAGCGGCACTGGCTGCTCCGGTCGCGCATCGCCATTCGCATCCGAGCCGCCAGGCAGGGTGAGATATGAAACGAGGGTCGTTCCATCCCGTGCCGTGATCTCCACCGGCGTCATCGGCTGCAGCGCTGCCTGCTGCAATTCCGGCCGGTGCGAGAAGAGCGACGTGAGCCGCCGCCCCGCAGGCCCCGCACGATCGAACAAATACGAACGCCGCGGCGTCGTCGGGCTCTCTTCCACGACAATCCAGCGTGTATCATCAGCGCTGCGCGAGGCCACGGTGAAATCGCCGGTCAGCGAGCGATCCAGAAACTCGATGTCCGCCTGACCATCAGCGCCCAGCGCGCGCCACTCGCGACGGAGGTATTCGGTCGCGAACGCTTCAGCCGTTCCGGTCCCCGGATCGATCCAGACATCGACGACATCCGAGCGCTCGCCTTCGCCGAGCACCACCTTCTCGCCGCTCGCCACGTTCACGCGCACAAGCGCCGTGCGATCGCGAGCCGGCGTATCAGGTTGGCCAAGACTTGAATCCAGCATCAAGAAATGCGCGCCGTCCGCCTCAAGCCCGAGCAGCCGCGTCGACATCGCGTCCTCGAACGGAATCTCGAACAGCTCGCGCGTCTGCCCGCGCGCCTCGAACGCAACGACTTCGGCGCCGCCATCGGCGCGCGTACGCAACCCGACGCGCACAGCGTTGTTGCGATCGAGCAGGAAGCTCGCATAGCCACGCGGCCCTCCATTGCGCTGAAGCACGCTGCGCGCGCCATTCGCCAACTCGATCCGCACCACGTCCGGCCAAGCCCGGTCGCGGTCGTTCAGCGTCACCACGACAGCGCCGGGATCAGCCGCGCTCACACCGAGGATCTCCGCACGCGCGCCAGCCGGCGTCAGCGCACGCGGCGCGGCGGCGCCTGTGATGTCCACGGCGTAGAGCCGCGCGTTCTCGTCGCCGTTGTCGTCGCGCAGATAGAGCAGCGTCGCGCCATCCGCCGCCCATTGGAAATTGGTGATGCCGCGCGTGCGTTCGTCCGTCACCGGCCGCGCCTCGTCCATCGCGTCGACCGAGAGCACCCAGAGGTTCGTCACCCCGTCCCGCGGCGCCAAGAACGCCACCCGGTCGCCCCGTGGCGAGAGCTGGCCGCCGCTGCGCGCCGCTTCACCGAAGAGCGCAGCCCGTGTGATGAGCGTCGGGGCGGACGGCACAGGCACGGGCGCGCTGGCCCGTTCGCCGCATGCGGCGAGGCCTAGCGCTAGCCCTAGGGCGATGGCCCCGGCCCAAAATCTCGTCCTCGACCCCACTTCGAAACCTTACAGGTCTGTCATCCACCCGCCAACGCGCATGGCTGACAGGGTGTTCACCTTTACGGCAGGGGTTTGACCGGGGCTGC
>CAYUOC010000222.1:0-5670 GCA_964446305.1 uncultured Terricaulis sp.
AGATCAACCACTACGGCATCGAGTTCGACGTCTGCCCGACGACAGGCGGCATTTGGCTGGACAAGGGCGAACTCGAAAAACTGATCGCCTTGGTCAAGGAGGAAACGCTCGCCGAAGCGTCTCCACGCCAAAACCGTTATCGGGACGATGACGACGATTATGATGACGATCGCCGCAGAGGCCGCCACGGCGGCAAGCGGTCGCGGCTCGCCGATCTCTTCGACTTCTAAGGCTTGGCCATGACGCGCGCGCGGGCGTCAAGCGCGCGCGTCATCGGCGCCTCAGCTTCAACCGATACGATGAACATGACCCCCTCGTTTGTGAGCGATGATCTGGGCGCGCGAAGCGCGGCAATTCCGCTGTCCGGAAACAACGCTTCGGCACGCCCCGACGGCGTTGGTTCGAGGCTGCACGCATGAAGCCGCAGCGACAGGCCGGGTCCGGCGCCTTACAGTTTTTGAAGACCGAGGCTGGCGGCGGCATGTTGCTTGTGGCCGCAGCCGCCGCGGCGATGATCGTCGCCAATTCCGCGTGGTCGCAAGCTTACTTCAACATTCTCGCCATGCCTCTGGTCCTGGATCTTGGGGTTTGGCGTGTCGACGCTACGCTCAAAGACTGGGTCAAGGACGGCCTCATGGCCGTCTTCTTCTATGTCATCGGCCTTGAACTGAAGCGCGAACTTACCGTCGGCGAATTGTCGAACCCAAAGACGTTTGCGTTGCCGGTGGCGGCGGCGATTGGCGGTGCGGCCATTCCTGCGCTCTTCTATCTGTTGCTGGCCGGCGTCACCGAGCCGCGTGCGTGGCCTGTGCCGGTGGCGACCGATATCGCCTTCGCATTGGCGGCGCTCTCGATCCTGGCCCCGAAGGTCGATCCCCGTGTTCGGCTCTTCCTGCTGACGCTTGCGGTTGTCGACGATCTCATGGCGATCGTGCTCATCGCCCTACTCTTCACCAGCGATCTGGCGATCGGGCCGCTTGTTGGCGCCATTGCGCTGCTCCTCACGGTCTGGGCGCTTGGGCGGCGGCTCTCTCTGCCAATCTGGATCTATCTGGCGACGGCGCTCGTCGGTTGGGCGCTGGCAAAGGAATCGGGCGTCCACACCTCGGTCATGGCCGTGGCCGCCGCGATGATCGTCTCACCCAAACCTGCGTCCAATGGAACGAGCATGATCGGCAAGCTCGAGCACGCGATCCATCCCGTATCGGCCTACATCGTTCTTCCCATCTTCGCCTTCTGCGCGGCCGGCATATCCCTGGCGGGCCTTCAGTTGCAGCAGGTCACAAGCGGCGCGAGCGCGGCCATCGCGCTCGCCCTCGCGTTCGGCAAGCCCCTCGGCGTTGCACTCTTCGCCATGGCCGCAATGCGTTTGCTGCAAGCGCCCTTGCCGTTTTCAGTGCGTGAAGTCGTCGGCGTTGGCTGCCTCTGCGGCATTGGCTTCACGATGAGCTTGTTCATCGCCGGTCTCGCCTTCGCCGGCGATAGCGCGGGAGAAGACGCCGCGCGCCTCGGCGTGTTGATGGGCTCGGGATTGTCGCTCGTGATGGCCGCGGCGGTGTTTCGGCTCTGGCCCAACTCAAACATGTCAGCACGGGAGCGCTAAGCCATGGAAGCGGGGTCACAGATTGTCGCCGGATTGGCGCTGCTCGCCATTGGCGGGGAAGGCGTCATTCGCGGTGCGGTGGGCGTTGCGCGCCGGCTGGGACTGTCGGAACTGCTGATCGGCCTTACGCTTGTCGGTTTCGGCACATCGGCGCCGGAACTAATGACCAGCATCGACGCCGCCCTCGCCGGCTCGCCCGGCATTGCACTTGGCAATGTCGTTGGCTCCAACATCGGAAATGTTCTGCTGATCTTGGCGGCGGTTGTGCTCATCCGCCCGCTTGCGGTGAACCCAGCCGCGGTTCGCCGCGATGGTTTGCTCGTCATCGCCGCGTCGGTTGCGCTCGCCGCGCTGGCGTTCGCGTTCGGCGAACTCAACCGCTGGGTCGGTGCGGCTTTCGTGGCGGCCCTTGCACTCTACGTTGTCGCGGCCTGGCGCCTGGAGCGCCGCGGCGGCCCGGCCGCTGAAATGCACGAGGCGGAAAGCCACACCCACGACCCCGCCCCGAACGCGCTTTGGGTCTCACTTCTCTTTGCGCTCGCCGGGCTGGGCTTACTGGTCTGGGGCGCGGACTTGTTGGTCGAAGGCGCCATCAGCACTGCGCGCGTTGCGGGTATTTCTGAAAGCGTCATCGGACTGACCATCGTGGCGATCGGCACCTCCTTGCCTGAGCTGGTGGCCACCCTTACCGCCGCGCTCAAGGGCCGTTCCGACGTGGCGTTCGGCAACATTGTCGGCTCCAATCTCTACAACATTTTGGGCATTTTGGGCGTCACCGCCCTCATTCAACCGCTGACAATCCCCGCTGATATCGGCGTCGTCGATTGGGCGGTCTTGATCGGCAGCGCTTGTCTGCTTCTTGTCTTCGCGGCAACTGGCCGCCGTCTGACGCGCTTGGAAGGCGCGATCCTTCTGGCCGTCTATTGCTTCTATGTCGGTTACTTGTTGACGCGTTGAGACAGGAGCTCACACCGACTTGTCACGCACACTACGACACGTTCGAAAGGAGATCGAAACATGCGACTGGGATTGTTGTTGACGGCGGCGGCGCTCGCCCTTGCAGCATGCGGTGATATCAATTCTGAGATTGATCGCGCTAAGCAGGGCGCCATTGAGGCCGGCCAAGACGTGCTCAATGCAGGCACCGGCGTGCTCGACACGCGCACGGCTTGCCTGCTCGCCGGACAATCGGAGGCTTTTTGCGGCTGCTTCTCCGAACGGCTAGGTTCTGACATCACGCCTGAACATGTCGAGGCTCTGAGCGCTGCGGTGCGCGCAACGTTGGAGGGAGAAACCCTAGAGACCGCCTCGCAGGCGAGCGAGGGTGTTGACGCCGCTACGCGCGAGGCGCTCGTCCAGTGCGCAACGCACGCGGCGATCGAAGGCGCAGTCGCGGAGGGCAATTGATGGCTATGACAAGGTCACGAGCCCGGAGCGTGATCGCTGGCGTTTGGCCCTTCCAGCGACATCAACATGAAGGCGATTGCTAGATCATGCCGACGCACAAGCCCAAACTCGTCAATCTCGACCTCGATCTCATCCGCGCCTTCGTGGCCGTGGCTGATGCAAAGAGCTTCACCCGTGCGGGCGTCCGCTTGGGGCGGACCCAATCGACTGTCAGCCTGCAGATCAAGCGTCTGGAGGAACAGCTCGATGCCGAATTGTTCAGCCGCGATCCGCGTAAAGTGGTGCTCACTGCCCAAGGCGAGGCTCTGCTGATACAGGCGCGCCGGCTTCTGCGCGTCAATGACGAGATCATCGGCGAAATGTTCGAGCATGCGCTCGAAGGCGAAGTGCGCTTTGGCGCACCAGAAGATTTCGCCACCACGCACCTGCCAGGCATTTTGGGCGATTACGCGCGCGCCTATCCGCACGTGAGCTTGTCGGTGACTTGTGACCTGACGCTAAGGCTCATGGACAAGATGGCCCAAGGCGAACTCGATCTTGCGCTGATCAAGCGAGAACCGGTCGGCGCTGATCTCGGCCAGCCGGTGTGGCGTGAGCACTTGGTCTGGGTCGGCGCCGGCGAAGACATCCTGCCCAAGGACGGGCCCATCCCTCTGATCGCTGCGCCCTCGCCATGTGTCTATCGTAAACGCGCAACCGCCGCACTGGATCAGGCGGGGCGCGCCTGGCGTATTGCCTACACCAGCCATTCGCTCGCCGGTCAGCAAGCGGCGTTGCGGGCCGGCCTCGGCGTCATGGCGCTGCCCAGCGAGATGGCGCCGGAAGACCTTATTCTATTCGGACCTGAACAGGGCTTTCCTCCGCTCGCCGACGCAGAGATTGCGCTCATTCGCGCTAGCAAGACGCTTTCGGTGCCCGCAGAGCGGTTAGCCAACTTCATTCTTGCGTCGCTTAACGCTGCCAGCAGCGCGCCGCCTTAAGTCGCCTGACATCGTTGCTTTGCGCGGTGCGATCGCAAACTTGTCGGATGTGCGTGGACACAAAGGGCTTACCCGCATGGATGCCATTGATCCATTGCGGGGCCTGATCAACCGCATTGAGACATTTAATCACTGGCCCTCTTAGCGAGCGGCGTAAGCGCCACCACGTTCAGCCTTACCAGGCCGGGCCCCTCTGGCGGCGGAGACGCCGCGATGTCGGACTGGAGGATCGCGGAGCGGAGCGCCAACTTCTCGCGCTTATCTCCCCCGACATCCCTCAGCGGGATTTGGGCCTCCGTCCGCGATCCGCATCGATGCGATGAACAGAGGATGTGAGATGGCCTTCGACGACTTCCAAAACCAGAGCCCGCGCGCCACCACTGCGGTTGCAGGCGCCGACACTTTTTACGATGCCGGGCTCCGCCAGCATATGCTGGGCATCTACAACTACATGTTCGCCGGCTTGGGCGTGAGCGGCGCGGTCGCCTACTTTTTGACGGCGACCGGCGCCAGCGCGCTCTTCTTCACCGCTCCGGGGCAATTCACCGCCTTGGGCTGGGTCGCCTTGTTTGCGCCGCTTGGCCTTTTGCTCTTGGCCTCGTTCAGCGCCGCGCGCCTCAGCACCGGCGCAACGCACGCGATCTATTGGTCGGTCGCAGCGCTCCAAGGTGTTAGCCTAGCCGTGCTCTTCCAGGCGTTTACTGGCCAATCGATTGCGCAGATCTTCTTCGTCACCGCCGCGGCCTTCGGCGCTTTGAGCCTCTTCGGCTACACGACCAAGCGGTCTCTGTCCGGCATGAGCACCTTTCTCATGGTCGGGCTCATCGGCGTCATCATCGCCTTCATCGTCAACATCTTCCTGCAATCGGGACTTCTGCAATTCGTCGCTTCGGTGATCGGCGTTCTGGTGTTCGCGGGTCTCACCGCCTTCGACACCCAGCGCCTGAAGACCGAATACATTGCCGGCGTCACCGGCGATGCGGCCGCAAAAGCCCAAGTCTGGGGCGCGCTCAGTCTCTACCTCAACTTCATCAACCTGTTCCAATTGCTGCTCTCGCTGTTTGGCCAGCGCGAGGAATAGCAAGGCTCGTTAACTCTCAAAATCGCCCGCGCGCTGCGCGCGCGGGCGCCATCTTTCTCACTCATTGAAAGCGCGCTCGGGTCATGGATTTTCTCACCGCCGAATATGCGAGCCAGCCGGTCTGGTTATGGCTGAGCTTCTTGAGCTTCATCGGCTTCCTGCTCTGGCTCGATCTTGGCCTTCTGAACCGCAAGGACGGTGTCGTCTCTCCGGCCAAGAGTGCGATGATGTGGGCGGGCTTTGCCTCGCTTGCGCTTCTGTTCGGGCTTTATGTCGGCTTCGTCTACGAGCCTGATCCACGCTTCTACAGCTCGGCTGAAAATCTGAACCAGCAGGCCGTCATCCAGTATTTCACCGGCTATCTGTTGGAAACAGCGCTCGCGTTCGACAACATCTTCGTCATCTCACTTATTTTTGCCTATTTCGCGGTGCCGCGCGAGTACCAGCACCGGGTCCTCTTCTGGGGCATCATTGGCGCCATCGTCTTCCGCGCCATCTTCATTTCGCTCGGCGCGACCGTGGTCAATTCCTGGACGTGGGTGCTCTACATCTTCGCCGCCTTCCTCATCTGGACCGGCTGGAAGATGCTGACCGGCCAT
>CAYUOC010000223.1:0-5557 GCA_964446305.1 uncultured Terricaulis sp.
AAAGCGAAGAGCGCCTGCAGAAGGAAGCCGACGCGATCGGCTATCCGGTGCTGATCAAGGCCGTCGCCGGCGGCGGCGGCAAAGGCATGCGCAAGGTCGAGAAGAAGGCCGAGTTCAAAGCGGCTTTGCAATCGGCCAAGCGCGAAGCCGCATCGTCGTTCGGCGATGATCGCGTACTGCTCGAAATGTATGTGCAGCGCCCGCGTCACATCGAAGTGCAGGTGTTCGGCGATACGCACGGCAATGTCGTGCATTTGTTCGAGCGCGATTGCTCGCTGCAGCGCCGCCACCAGAAGGTGATCGAAGAAGCACCGGCGCCGGGCATGAGCGATGAGGCGCGCAAAGCCGTCACCGATGCGGCGGTGCTGGCGGCGAAAGCCGTGAACTATGTCGGCGCCGGAACCATCGAGTTCATCGCCGACGCCAGCGAAGGTCTCCGCGGCGACCGCATCTGGTTCATGGAAATGAACACGCGTCTGCAGGTCGAACACCCGGTGACCGAAGAGATCACCGGACAAGATTTGGTCGAATGGCAACTGCGTGTGGCGAGCGGCGAGAAACTGCCGCTGAAGCAAAGCGAACTCGCCATCAACGGCCACGCCATGGAAGCGCGGCTCTACGCCGAGAATCCCGACACCGGCTTCCTGCCCAGCACAGGCAAGCTCGAGCATCTGCATCTGCCGTACGGCCCGCGCGTCGACGCAGCGGTCGAGTATGATGACGCGGTCACGCCATTCTACGATCCGATGATCGCCAAGATCATCACCCACGCCGAAACCCGCGATGAAGCCATCGCGCAATTGCGCGAGGCGTGTGCCGACGTCGAAGTCTTCCCGGTCAAGACCAATGCCGGCTTCCTCGTGCGCTGCTTGGACGATGAATCCTTCGCGGCAGGCGAGGTCGATACGTCCTTGATCGCCGCGCGCGGTGAGGCGCTGCTGCATCGTCCGCCGCCGAGCGCCGACGCCGTGGCCTACGCTGCCGCGCGCTTCATAAGCCAAGATCAAACCGACGAACGCACGCCATGGACGTCGCTCGGCGGCTTCCGCATCAATGCGCCGGCGGAAGTGAAAGTGCGCATGCGCGTCGGCGCCGAAGCGTTTGAAACCGCGCCGGCCGAGCCGGGACTCTATCCCAGCGATGGCAGCATTGACGCTATCGGCATCGGTCATTCGATCATCGTGTTTGAAGACGGCGAAGCCTACGAATTCACGCTCGACATGGGCGCGCACGCCGATGGCGAAGCCGCCGCCGGCGACGGCGCGATCCTCTCGCCAATGCCCGGCAAGATCGTCTCCGTCGCCGCGAAGGCCGGCGCGAAGCTGAAGAAGGGCGATCCCATTCTCGTGCTCGAAGCGATGAAGATGGAGCACACGCTCACGGCGCCGTTCGACGGCAAGCTCACTGAACTCAGCGCGAAGGCGGGGGCGCAGGTGAGTGAGGGGACTGTGTTGGCGCGGGTCGAGGAAGAAAAGTCATAGGCGCGAGTATCGCGCCGTGCCGCGCCTGTGGGATACGATTCCTGTGAATAGCTAAGCGAACTCGGCTTCCGCTTGTTCGTGGTGACGCACCGCGTCGCCGAACACTTCGTTGACGCCGATATTGGTCATTTCCGGCACGCTTGCGTTCGAAGGCACGCTTGCGCCCGGGCAGAGCCGTGACGCTGCGCCGATGAACGCGTAGCTGCCGATCCGCACCGTGCGCACGAGAACGCGCGAGCGGCCGCCATCGGTTTTCTTGCGCACATGGGCCGCGAGTTCGACTTCGCGGGAGAACACGACGCGGTTGCCGATATCCATCAGGCTGCGATCGAGCACGTCCATGCGGACCGGCCATTCGACGCCGTAGCCCACGCGCGAGCCCCACATGCGCAGCCACATCGAATAGAAGCCGGGAAACACCCGCAGCAGCGATTCCAGATAGGGCAGAGCGTCATAGAAGGCCTGAATGTGGTGCGTGGCCAGCCAAGGCGAAAACACGCGCCCGTCGATCTGGTTGACGCCTTGCTTCAGCGGCGCCCAGCGCAGCATCACGCGCTGTACGGTCGGCGGCAAAATGTAGGTCACGAAGACAACGAGTATTGCGCTCCAAAGCGATGGCCATTGCGCGAACACGCCCAGCGCCGCCAACAACAACACCGTCATCAGCAGCGGGAAGTACGAGAACAGCCTGTCGGCCGCGGTCATCATGCTGCGTCACTATGCACGGCGCCGGAGATCAGCGCGTAGAGCTCATCGGCGCCGCGCGCCGCGCGCAATGCCGCACGCGCGTCCGCGTGCTTGAGGAAGCGCGCGATGCGCGAGAGCGCCTTCAAGTGGTCGGCGCTCTTATCGGGCGGCGAAAGCAGCATGAACACGAGATCTGCGGGGCGATTGTCCATCGCTTCGAAATCCTGCGGCGGGTCGAGGCGGGCGAACGCAGCGATGGGACGTTTCAATCCGGCCAGGGGCCCGTGGGGCGTGGCGACGCCTTCGCCAAGCCCGGTGCCGTTCAAGCGCTCACGGATCAGCACGGTGTCGAACGCCGCGCGTGCATCGATGCCGGCGCTCTTGGCCAAAGCGTCAGCCATGAGCTGCAGCGCCTGCCGGCGTGACGTCGCCAACAAGCGCGGCAGGATTGCGTCTGGCGCAACCAAATCGCTTAGATCGTTCACCAACTCACCCTGTCTCCGCGCCGGGGCCGGAACCGCAGCGCCAAGCAACTCAGGCGCCGTTCTTCAGGTTCCCGCGTCCCGGATCGATCCAGCCGACATTCCCGTCCGCCCGGCGATACACGACGTTCAGCTCGCCGTTGGCGGCGTTTCTGAACATCAACGCTGGCGATTCGGTTAAATCGAGCTGCATCACCGCCATGGACACGGTCATCGTCCGCACCGGCTTGGTGGCTTCGGCGATCACCAGAGGCGCCGCTTCGCCATTGGCCGGCGTTTCCGCGCCGTCATCCTCTTCCTCTAACGGGGCGAGCACATAGGCCGAAGCGTCCTCTGCCGGAAGGGGAGATTTGTTGTCCGCGTGATGATTTCGCAGGCGCCTTTTGTAGCGGCGCACACGTTTTTCAAGCTTGCCTAAAGCGTCGTCGAAGGCGCTGTGCGCATCGCCGCCATGGCCTTCTGCTTGGAGGGAAATTCCAGAGGGCAGGTGGACCAAACAATCCACCGCAACACCAACGCCGCCGCCATTCTTGGCTACTGTGACAACAGCATCTGTCGCGCGGTTGAAATATTTGCCCACACCGCTCGCGAGCTCATTTTCGATGCGTGTTCGGAGCGCTTCGCCGACATCCATCTGCCGTCCGGCGACTTGTATGCGCATGAAGGAGCCTCCTTGGTTCAAACCACGGCGCTCTCGAGGCCGAGCCCGCCCCCGAAGGCGCCCCGATGCCATGCGTTTAAGGTAGGCCTCGTATGTGTGCCGGTCAACGCACCGCAATGGCGAAAACGCCGCGGCTTTGCTTTATCTGACTTAACCACCATGTTGCCGCCGGGGAGCCGCAATGAGCGCGGAACAGAGCGCAACAACAGCCACAGCCGAATCGCCGCCGCGCACGCAATGGCTCGACCTTGTGTCGATCATTGTGTGCACTCTGGCGTGGGGCACGACGTGGTTTGCGATCACGCTGCAACTCGGCGTCGTCGATCCGGTAGTCTCCATTACTTATCGCTTCGGGTTGGCGGCGGTGTTGTTGTTTGCGTGGGGCGCTTTGCGTGGCGAACGCTTGGCGCTGAACCGCGCACAACATCTCGCCGCTTTTGGCGTCGGGCTTTTCACCTTCGCGATCGACTACGCGTTTGTGTACTGGGCTGAGGAGCGGGTGACATCGGCGGTCGTCGCGGTTGTGTTCGCGGCGATGGCGTTCGTGAACCTCGCTGTGTTTCGGGTGGCGTTCGGGCAGCGCGCGCCGCTGTTGGCCTGGGCCGCGGCGGGACTTGGCGTTGTTGGCGTTGCGCTGCTGTCCTGGGAAGAGATCGTCACCTCCAACATGAGCCAGCGGGCGCTGACCGGCATCGGGCTGACGCTCGCCGGCGTGTTCGCGGCGGCGATTGGCAATGTCTATGCGCGCCGTGGTGAGCTGGCGGGCGCCGGCGTTATCGCATCGACAGGCTGGGCGATGGGCTATGGCGCCGTGCTCTTGGCAGCATTTGCGCTGGTGACCGGCAAGACATGGACGTTCGAATTCACCGCGCCTTACATTCTCTCGCTGCTGCATCTTTCCGTCGTTGGATCGGTGATCGCGTTTGCGCTCTATTACGGCCTCGCGCGCCGGCGTGGCTACGCGACGGCCTCCTACATTTCGGCGTTGACGCCGCCGCTGGCTATGTTCGTTTCCGCAATGCTCGAGGACAAGAGTTGGGGGCTGTTTGCGCTCGGCGGCGTCGTGCTGGTGCTGATGGGGCAGGTGCTCCTGTTGCGTTCGAAGCGCGCGGCTTAGGGCAGGGCGCGAATGGCGGCGGCGACACCCGGGCGCATCGGCGCGAACGCTGCGTTTTGGCTGAGCGAGACGTTGGTTTGAATGACGTTCAAGAACATCATCAGATTGTGCTTGCGCGCTATGCCTTGCTCGGACTGCCACCAGCCTTCCCATGACGCCCCGAGTGGGCCCGGTCCGGCGATCTCGGCGAACCACGCGGTCCATTCCGCTTCATCGAACACGTTGCGCGTCGCCATGTAGAGGATGGGCGTCGCCAGGCGTTCGCTTTCGCCGGTGACGTAGGAATGGCCTGCCGGCGCGATCTGCGCGGCGATGGCGTCGCGGATGCGAGTGAGCTCTGGTTTGCCGACGGCGGGATTGAGCACCAGTTGCAGCATCAGATCGGCGGTGTGCGCGGTGGCGTGGCGATAGCCTTCGCCGGGGGTGAAGCCGCGATAATCGGTGATGCCGCGCATGTAGGCGATCGCGGCGTCGATCAGTTGCGCGCGCTGCGCTTCGCTCATCCAGGGCGCGACGCGATCGGTGCGGGCGACGTCGGCGAGCACGAGCGCGGCGAAGGGGCGTTGAAAGCCGTGCGGGTCTGGCGCGGTGAGCTTGGCTTGGAGATTGGCGTTCAGCGCCGTCAGCGTGTCGCGCGTGAGCAGATTGTTGCGCATGTAGTGCTGCAGGCCTTCGAAGGCGATGCCATCGCGCACGGCCGAGTCCGGATCGCCCAAGCACTCGGCGAGACCAAGTGCGACAGCGTTGCGTTCGGCCTCGTCGGCGATCGTCCAACTATTGGCTTTCAGCGCGTCGAGCCGCGCGCGATCGTAGCCGGCGGGCCGGCACGCCGCTGTTTGCGATTGCGCCACGGCAGGCGCTGTGGCGCAGGCGGCGAGCAGGAAGAGGGCGGAGCATAGACCGAGTGTTTTCATGCGACGAACTGACCAAGAGCGCGGGTGAACCGCAAAGCGCATGCGACGAGTGGCGCGCGCCGCAGGACGGACGCCGCCTTGATGATGCCCTCGCTTGCGCGAAAGCGGGAGCAGGGCGCGTGGGGACGCGCTGGTTTAGTGCCTAGGAGAGCGATGCTTTCGCACCGCCGCGTGTCGCCACGCGCCCTTTGCGATTGTTATGCGCCGGGCCGTCA
>CAYUOC010000224.1:0-5537 GCA_964446305.1 uncultured Terricaulis sp.
AGAAGCTGCGCCTCTACTACGGCAACATCACCGAAAAGCAGTTCCGCAAGACCTACGAAGAAGCCGCGCGCCGGAAGGGCAACACGGCCGAAAACCTCATCGGTCTGCTCGAGAGCCGTCTCGACGCGGTGGTGTATCGCTCCAAGTTTGCGCCGACGCCGTTTGCCGCGCGTCAGCTCGTGAACCACGGCCACGTCAAGGTGAACGGCCGTCGCGTGACGATCGCCTCGTTTCTCGTGAAGGTCGGCGACGTTCTCGAGATCAAGGACAAGGCCAAGTCGATGGCGATGGTGCTCGAAGCTCTCGCGAGCGCCGAGCGCGAAACGCCGGACTACATTGAAGTCGACGCCAAGGGCATGACCGCTCGTTATGCGCGCATCCCGCAACTCTCCGACGTGCCGTATCCAGTGCAAATGGAACCGAACCTCGTCGTCGAATACTACGCGTCGTAAGTTCGCTTATCTGGCGAAGTTCAAAGGCCCACCCTCGCGGTGGGCCTTTTTCTTTCTTATGCTCGCTTCATGGTGAAGCTCACGAGACGAATCGACGACGCGGTGCTGGTGGCGCCGGGGACCAAGGCGGGTCTGGCCGCGCGCGCGACGACGGCTGACGATCTTTTTCCGGATAAGAAGGCCGCCGAAGACGCAACCAAAGAAAACGCCAAAGCGATCGATGCGCTTCAAGACGCGCTTTGGGCCGAAGGGTCGCGCGCTTTGCTGGTTATCCTCCAAGGCATCGATACATCCGGCAAGGACGGCACGGTGCGGGCGGTGTTCAATCGCTGCGGGCCACTCGGCGTCTGCGTCACGCCGTTCGGGCGTCCGAGTGAAGAAGAACTCGCGCACGATTTTCTTTGGCGCATTCACAAGGCTGCGCCGAAGAAAGGCGTCATCGGCGTATTCAACCGGTCGCAGTACGAGGATGTGCTGGTGGTGAAGGTGCGTTCGCTGGCGCCGCGCGCGGTGATCGAGAAACGCTATGAGCAGATCAATGCCTTTGAGAAGCACCTCGCCGACAACGGCACAACCGTGCTGAAGTTCATGTTGAACATTTCAAAGGACGAGCAGCGTGAACGTTTGCAGGCGCGCCTGGACGTTCCCGAGAAGAACTGGAAGTTCAACGCTGGCGATCTGGAAGACCGGAAGCTGTGGGACGACTTTCAGGGCGCCTACGAGGTCGCGCTTGACCGGTGCTCGACTGAATACGCGCCATGGCGCGTGGTGCCGGCCGATCGCAAGTGGCAGCGCAACGCCATTGTCTCTGAAGTGGTGCGCAAGACGCTTGAGGACATGGCACCGCAATATCCGAAGCCGGATTGGAAGCCGTCGGACTTCAAGATCATTTAGCGGTGATGTCGTCTTCCTTGCGGATGATGCCGAGCGAGATGACCCGCTTCAACGCTTCGTCCGGCGCGATGGCGAGCGGCTTGAGCGTGTTGCGCGGCAGGTAGAGCAGAAAGCCCGAGGTCGGGATCGGCGCTTGCGGCACATAGACGGCGACGAGATCAGTCGCCCCGATATCCTGGACGACTTCGGCGGTGTTTTCGTTGGTGATGAAGCCGATGGCGTAGGAGCCGGGTTGTGGAAACTCGACCAGCACCGCTTGCTTGAATGACGTGCGCTCGGGCGCGGCGACTTGTTTGAACACCTGCTTTGCGCCGCCATAGATGGTGCGCACCAGCGGCAGGTTGGCGATGCCGCTATCGGCGGTGCTGACAATCCAGCGGCCGACGAGATTCCCCGCGAGCGCGCCGATCAAAGTAAGCGCCGCGACCGCAAGCAGAAGCCCGCCGCCCGGGAAGCGTGTCAGAATTTCAAAACCTGGCGGAACGAGGGGTTCGACGCGCGTGTCGATGAAGGTGACGACGAGCCAGATCAGCCAAGCGGTCACGATGAAGGGCAACACCAACGCCACGCCGGCCAGGAAGGAATTCCGAAGCCAGGCGAGCAGGTTGAAGTGACGCTCGGGCGCGTTCGCAGGTGCGGGAGGAGGAGGCATTGGGCCGATGTAGGGTATGCAGGCGCCGGGAGCTAGCGGGGCTAGCGGCGGGAACTGCGGCCTCTTACTTCTGGCTCCATGTTTGGTCGCAAAAACACATTTGTCTCGGCGCCTGAGCGTCGTGGTCCCCGGGACAGCTTCTCTGAAACAGTCATTGGCGTTGTCGAACAAATTGGTCCGGCGGTCATCGGCATCCGCCGGACGAGCCGGCAGCGCGGACTTTATGATGGCGCCGGATCAGGCGTGATCATTTCACCGGACGGCTACGCGCTCACCAACAATCACGTCGTCCGCGGCGCCGGTTCGATTGAGGGCGTGCTGCATGATGGCAGCATCGCCACCGCGGAAATTGTCGGCACGGACCCGGATACGGATCTCGCCTTGCTGCGTCTCAACGGCAAAGGCCATCAAGCGGCGGAACTCGGCGATTCAGACAGGCTGAGAGTGGGCGAACTCGCGATCGCGATGGGCAATCCGCTCGGGCTGCAGGCGACCGTGACGGTTGGCGTGGTTTCCGCGCTGCGGCGCACTCTGCGCGGTGAAAGCGGGCGTCTGATCGAGGATGTGATCCAGACTGACGCTGCGCTCAATCCGGGCAACTCGGGCGGCGCATTGATCGACGCGCATGGCGCTGTCGTCGGCATCAACACAGCGATTATCGGCGGGGCGCAGGGGCTTTGCTTTGCGGTGCCGAGCAGCACGGCGAAACTCGTCATTCCCGAGCTGATGCGCGAAGGCCGCGTCGCTCGCGGTTGGCTCGGGATCGGCGGCCAGACGCAGGAATTGTCGCGCGCGCTGGTGCGACGTTTGGGGCTCTCGGCGGAAAGCGGTGTCCTGGTCGTAGCGGTCGCGGGCGGAGGTCCCGGCGAAGCAGCCGGCCTGGACGAAGGCGACGTGATCCTCAAACTCGATGGGGAACCGACGCCATCGGTCGACGCCATTCACAAGTTGCTCACGCGGGAACGCATTGGGCGGACAGTGGAATTGGACGTGCTGCGCCGTGGGGCGTCCGCAAAACTGAAGCTCGCGGTCACCGCGCGTCCCGAGACGAAGGCCGCTTAGGCGTTTATGCCGGTACAGCGACGCCCTTTTCGTCGAACAGTGCTTTTAGTTCGCCGGTCTGGAACATCTCGCGGACGATGTCGCAGCCGCCGATGAACTCCCCCTTGACGTAGAGCTGCGGGATCGTCGGCCAGTTGGCGAATTCTTTGACGCCCTCGCGAATGCCGTCGTCGGCGAGCACGTTTACGTCGTGATACTTGACGCCAATGTGATCGAGGATGCGCACGACCATGTTGGAGAAGCCGCACTGGGGCTGATCGGCCGTGCCCTTCATGAACAGCACCACATCGTGAGCGCCGATGGTTCTGCGGATGGTTTCAAGCGCGTCGGACATGCGAACTCCTGGCCCGCAGGTAGGGGGCCTCGAACACGGCATCAAGCGTCATGGTTTGGGGGCTGTGTCCAGCGCGAGGGCGTGAAGCTCGCCGCCCATGCGGCCCTTGAGGGCGGCATAAACCATCTGGTGCTGGGCGACGCGGGTTTTGCCGGCGAAGGCGGCCGACCGGATGGTCGCTTTATAGTGGTCACCGTCGCCTGCCAGATCCTGTATGTCGATGTCGGCGTCTGGGAGGGCTTCCCGCAGGAGGGCCTCGAGGTCGGCAGCCGTCATGGCCATCGGATCATCCTGAAAAAGCTGAGATTCCAGCTGTTCTATCCCGTGGTGCATGGCATTGCACGCCGCTTTCGGGAACTGCATGACGATCACGAAAGTTTTGATTGCGACCCCGAGCGCTGTTCAGGCATCAGGGCCAGTCTGGGGGATGGGCGGTCTGAGAAGATCGCCCACTGCGTGGGAGACGTTGACAAGATCACACTTTCCGAAAATTTAGGCGCCAGCGCCAACCGGCGTAGGGAAAGAAGACCGCAGATTGCGGCGGCCCCGCGTGGCGCTTGGTGGGAGGATGCGAAGACCGGGTTCATGACAGGATCGAACCAGGCGCAACCGATCACCGTAATACGCAGAAATCCTCACCGCGGTGATCCCAAGCGCACGCAGGAGCGCGATGGGGTCGCCAATTCAGAATTCAGGGCAGGCACAAAGGGCAGACCATGACGTTGATGAATTCGCTGCTGATGTTCGCGCAGCAAACTACCGCTCCAGCCGGAACGACACCGGCGACCACGACCGCTCCGGCGCCGGTGAACACACCGTCGGCTTCGGAACTGGAAGCTGCGCGCGAGCGCGGCGCCGAGGCGATGAACGAAGCGTCCGGCGCTCAAGAAGTTTCGATGATCGAACTGGTGCAGCACCTGAACGGCGTCGAAATGGGCGTCATGGTGATCCTGGGCCTTTGTGCGATCTACGCCGTCGCCCTGCTGTTCGAAAAAATCTACGTCATGCGCAAGGCTTCGAAGCAAACGAAGGACTTCCTTGCCTCGTTCCGTAAGGCCAACTCGGTTGAAGAAGCCGAAGCGATCGTCCGCAAGCTGCCGAACTCCGGCATCAAGTCGATGTTCGACGCCGGCATGGCGGAAGTGCGCCGCACGCAAGACCTCGGCCTCTACACGATGCGCGACGCCCGCGATCACACGATGCAGCGCGTGGCTTCGGCCATGGTCACTCGTCAGAACGAGCACCTCGAAGACCTCGGCTCTTCGATGACCTTCCTGGCTTCGATCGGCGCTAACGCTCCGTTTATCGGTCTGTTCGGCACGGTCTGGGGCATCATGGTCGCGTTCGTCGGTATCGCGAAGACGCAGACCACCTCGCTCGCGGTCGTCGCGCCTGGTATCGCCGGCGCGCTGCTCGCTACCGCCGCCGGTCTGGCCGCCGCTATCCCGGCGGTGCTGATCTACAACTTCGCCGCCAAGCAAATCTCCAAGCAAGCAACCAAGCTCGATGACTTCGCCGCCGAATTCATCGCGCTCGTGTCGCGTGACATGGATCGTCGCGCCGGTTGAGCTTTACCTAGCGTTGGAGGACAACCCCAATGGCGGGTAAAGTATCAAGTGGAGGCGGCAGTAGTCGCAGCCTTGAGGTGACCGCGGATCCGAACGTGATCCCGTTCATCGACATCATGCTCGTGCTGCTGATCATCTTCATGATCGCAGCGCCCATCTCGAGCGTGGACATCGAGGTCGAGATGCCGGATGCGCGCATTCAGCCGTCACAACGGCCGCCGCGTCCGACTTGGATTTCGGTGACGGATGACGGCGTCTTCGTGATGAACGATGCTGTTGATCTCAACACGCTCGGCGAGCGGACATACGAGGCGGTGCGGACTAACGATCCGCGGATTGCCAACGATGAATTCGAGATCATGGATCAGCGCATCTACATTCGCGCTAATGCCGACCTTCCGTACCGGGAAGTCGTGCGGGTGATGAACCGCCTGCAGGACAAGGGCTTCACCAAGATCGGCCTCGTTGCCGAAGATCGGCGGAGGTAGCCCATGGGTGCGAAAGTAGGTGGGAATAAGGGCGGCCCGGTTTCCGAACCGAACGTCATCCCGTTCATCGACATTCTGCTCGTGCTG
>CAYUOC010000225.1:0-5531 GCA_964446305.1 uncultured Terricaulis sp.
ACGCGCGCGGCGGCTTCCGCGGTGCCTTCGGGCGGGGGCGGCAGCGCAAGGTCGGCGGCGGTGACGGGCGGCACGTCGAGCTGGATATCGATGCGGTCAAGCAGCGGGCCGGAGAGGCGCGCTTGATAATCCGCCGCGCAGCGCGGCCCGCGCCGGCAGCGGCCGGCGCCTGGTCCGCCGCCGCAGCGGCACGGATTCATGGCGGCGGCGAGAAGGATGCGTGCAGGATACGTGACATGATGGTTCGCGCGCGCGATCATCACGCTGGAATTTTCCAGCGGCTGGCGCAGCGCATCGAGCGCCTGCTGCGAAAACTCCGGCAATTCGTCCAAGAACAGCACGCCATGATGCGCGAGCGAGATTTCGCCCGGTTTCGCACGCAATCCGCCGCCGACAAGGGCGGCCATCGAGGCCGAATGATGCGGCGCGCGGAACGGGCGCGTGCGCGTCAGCCGCCCGCGTTCCAGCAAACCCGCCACCGAATGCAGCATCGACACTTCGAGCAATTCCTCGCTCGACAGCGGCGGCATCAGCCCAGGCAGGCGCTGCGCCAACATGGATTTGCCGGCGCCCGGCGGGCCGACGAACAAGATGTTGTGCGAACCCGCCGCCGCGATTTCGAGCGCGCGCTTGGCTTGCTCCTGCCCGCGCACATCGCGCAGATCGGGAACGCCGCCTTCGCTGATCAGATCGCCGCGCACGGGCGGCTTCAGCGCCGCACCGCCGCGAAAATGATTGATGAGCGAAAGCAGGCTCGGCGCCGCGATCACCTCCCCGCCCGCCCAGGCGGCTTCTGCGCCGCAAGCTTCAGGGCAAATGAAAGCCGCGCCCAAACCGTGCGCGGCCATCGCCGCAGGCAAAGCGCCGGGCGCCGGCGCAAGCGCGCCGTCCAAGCCCAATTCGCCGAAACACAAAACGCCGTCCAGCGCATCGCGCGGCAACGCGCCGATTGCGGCCATCATGGCGAGCGCGATCGGCACGTCATAATGCGAGCCTTCTTTCGGCAGATCGGCGGGCGCGAGATTGACGATCAGGCGCCCGGCGGGGATGGCCAGGCCAATCGAGGCGAACGCCGCGCGCACGCGCTCGCGCGCTTCGGAAACCGCCTTATCGCCGAGGCCGACAATGACCATGCCGGGCTGGCCGCCAGCGAGTTGAACCTGAACCTCAACCGGCCGCGCTTCGAGGCCCGAAAACGCGACCGTGGCCGCACTGGCGCACATCTGCATCGACGCCCCCGTTTATCCACAGGCTAGGCGCGGGTACTGTCTCAGTTTGAAAATGAATCCGATGCATACCCCTTGCGCTTCGCCTTGATGTCGGCGCCGGCGCGGCCCATGCTTAGCGCTATGGATGTCCTGGCTCTCCTGCGTCCAAAGCGCAAAGCCGCGCCGGCTCAAGTCTGGCGCAACTGGTATCGCGCGCTGCGCGACCACGACACGGTCGTGGGCTTCAAGCACGCGGGAGACGAGTTCCCCGGAAAGAACATCTATCCCTCAAAGGACTTGGCCGAAACCGAAGCGGAAGAGATGCGGCGCTGGATGGAGCAACTGTCTGAGATCGACGGCTCCACCGTTCCATACCTCTATCTAGGCGCGCGCGAGGAGCCCCATGCCTAAAGGCCCACGCGGAGAGAAGCGCCCAGCAGACGTTGTTTCCAACGCGGTGAAAGTTGCGCGGATGCTCGTGGGTGATGAGCCCGCAGACGATACAGGAGCGCCCAAGAAGAAAGACCCAGCGGCGCAATCTCTGGGCGCCAAGGGAGGGAAAGCGCGCGCGGAAAGCCTCAGCGCGGCGAAGCGGTCCGAGATCGCCAAGAAGGCGGCGGCTAAACGCTGGAAGAAGAAATAGCGTCGCGTTTTTCCTGCGTAAGCAGTCCATCGGCCACGCCGCGCATGATGACGTAGGGGCGCATGAGCGGGTTGACGAAGCGATAGCGCAAGCGACGCGTCTCGCCTTCGCGCACCAAGATACGGCCTCGCCTCGCGTCGCTCATCTCCTTGAGGTGACGCGCGAAGTTCGGGATGTCGAAATTCGGTCGCCCCGCGATCACGCGCAGCGGGCTGCGCACGGCGGCGGCTGTGAAGAAGCTTTTGTCGTCAACATCCGCCAGCGCACATGAGAGCAGCACCTCCTTGTAGAGGTGGTCCGGTTGATGGCTTCGCGTCGCCTCATAGTAAGACGTTTTGATCGACTCTTGCCATTGTTCGAGCGACCGCTCGATCCCAGCGCGAACCGCCGATGATGCAATCGACAAGCTTTCGCCATCGAGGGCGGCGCGCGCGCTGTAAAGCGAGAGCATGTGAGTCACATAGGGCAACCCCTGCGACAGCCGCACGATTTCATCGAGCGCGTCTTTGGTAATCGTCATCCCAAGCCGCTTGAGCCCCTTATTTACGATCTGCTCGATTTCCGGCCGAGACATGCGCGGCATCGGCACTTGAACCAACGACCTCTCGATGGAGCGGTGGCCTTCAATCAACTGGTCCACAGAGTCAGCAACACCGATCAAGATCACCGTGGCGGGCACAGCCGCATCGGACAAAGACTTGATCGTATCAGCTACCAGCGACGGCACGTCTCGGTCGGCTAGCCGGTCGAATTCATCCAGCGCCACGACCAGAAGCGCCGATTGTCCGACAAAGGCGAGCGCGCGCCGAATGTCATCGGGGCGCAGTTCTTGGGGCAATTCATCGATCAGCCGCCGATGCGTTTCCACCTGCTTGGCGTCGAAGCCGATGCCATCCCTCACCTGTTGCACGGTGATGTCCTGCAGGGCCTTCCGCCAGAGAGTGGAGTAATCGTCCGTCACGTCGCAGTTGGCGCGCGCGAACACGACCACGCGGTCGCCAATCGCATCCTCCAAAAAAGCGGCCAGAACGGAGGCCAGCGAGGTTTTGCCGACACCGCGATCGCCGAACAGAACAGCATGGAAGCCGCGCTGAGAGACTGCCTCCATCAGCCGGTCGATCTGCGGCAAACGCCCAGCAAACAGATCGCGCTCCAGCACCGGGGAGCCGGGGGTAAAGACCTCCCCGACCTGCATCCACAACGCCTGATAATTGATGCTGTCAGCGATCAGAATGCCGCTCCGGTTGTCTAGTAACGCGAGTCACCCTACAAGAACGACGCCGTCGTTGTCTAGTAATGCCCTGGACGCTGCTGGTTTGGTGTTGACACTTCGTCGCTAAGCATATAAGTTCAGTTTGAAATGGCAAACGTGCTCCCCCTCGCCAAGCGTGTGCAGATTTTGAATCTGCTGGTTGAGGGCAGCTCCATGCGCTCGATCTCCCGCGTGGCCGGCGTGAGCATCAACACAGTTTCCAAGCTGCTGGTGGACGCAGGCGAGACGTGCCTGGATTTGCACGACCAGCTTGTGACGCACGTAAAGGCCGATAACGTCCAATGCGATGAGATTTGGGCGTTCTGCTACGCCAAGCAAAAGAACGTCGCCACGGCGAAGGCTGCGCCCGAATACGCGGGCGATGTGTGGACGTGGACCGCTCTCGATAGCGACTCCAAGCTGATCGTCTCGTATCTCTGCGCAGGCCGTACGGCTGGCGCCGCTGTTGAGTTCATGCGCGATCTGCGCCGCCGCATCACCGGCCAAGTTCAAATCACCTCGGACGGCTTCACGGCCTATCCCGGTGCGGTCGCGCTGACGTTCGGCCGTCACGCTGACTTCGCGCAGCTAGTGAAAACCTACGGCCCGGAAATCGGCCAAGGCCCGGAGCGCAAATACTCCCCTCCCGTTTGCAACGGCGCACACAAGAAAATCGTCTCTGGCAATCCTGACCCGGACAAAATCTCAACGTCATACGTTGAGCGCGCCAATCTCACGATGCGCATGGGAATGCGCCGCTTCACGCGCCTGACCAACGGCCATTCCAAGAAATACGCCAACCACCTTTACGCGCTGGCGCTTTTCTTCATGCACTACAACTTCGTGCGCCAGCACAAGGCGCACCGGCTCTCCCCCGCGATGGCGGCGGGCATTACCGATCGCCTGTGGTCTATGGAAGATATCGCGGAGCGGATTGATGTTCGCATGAACCAGCCAAAGCCGCGCGGGCCATACAAAAAGCGGCAATCCACCTGAGTGGATTGCCGCTAAATGTTAGCGCGAGCGTTACGACTACGCCGCCATATCCCACACACGCTCGCGCTCACCGTCCTTTTTTAGAATGACGCTTTCGATATTCGGGATTGGAAGGCTCTCGCCTTCGGCCAGCACCCCGATCTGCATGCGCAGAATATCGGCCACATTGCAGTCCACGTGAGGGTTGCGCTCCTTTAGGAGGGCGCAAACACCCATGCGAATGGACTTCTCGCTATGGTCACCCATGCCACGTGCGCCAGACTCCCAGCGGGAAACCGTCTCTGGCGCGACGCTCATGGCGTCAGCAAACTCTTTTTGCTTCATCCCAACCGCGCGGCGCATCAGCTTCAAGTCGCCAGCGGCCAATTCGATAGGCAGCATAGCGCGCGACATGGCAACGACCTCAACAAGGCCGCGCACGTTTGGAATGTGTGTCTGCACGTCAGAGCAACACTCGCTGCATCTAATTGCCCGCACCGTATTCATAATGCGGACAGTGACGCCTCCAATGTCCTCCACGTGTTCAGGCAAGATTACCTCTTTCAGGAAACCTTCGCCGCAGGCGTCGCATCTCATTTTTTCACCCAAGCAGTAATTACCTTGATGTAGGGCGGCTTCGCGGCCTCATAAGGCACAACGACAGCCACAATAGGCCGCCCGTCGAAATCCTCGCCCTCAGCCCGCCAGGACTCTTCGCCGTCGCTGTCGGCTACTCGGGTAACAGTGCACTCGCATAGCATGTCCTCCACATCGAGACGGGCGATTTTGTCGTTGGCCATTTCGACCAAGCCGTGCGCCGTGACGAACACGCGCGCGCCTTGCGACGCCAACTCGCGCAAGCGCGAGCCCTCGTCATCGAAATTGGCCGCTTTCATTGTCGGGCTTCTCCCTAGGTAGCTTGTTTCTACCGGAGATGGTCCCGACTTGATCTCCCGTCAAGTCCCTAACAAACAACTAGCACGACCGTTCCAGGATTTGGAGCGCCAAATCTGTCGCACCCAAGAAATTATCATGATCCCAGATCATGTGGCGTTTATAGGCCACATATTCGCCTAAGGCGTGATGAACGCAGCGGACACTGCAACTTCGACGGCCTAATCCCACGGTGTCCCACCGGATATAACCGATGACCTATCCCCCGCCAGAAGAGCATGAACGCGAACGCCGGCGCCTAGACGCCCTCCGCCCCTGGGCTCAAGCAATAGCCGCTGGAATAGGAGCGATGGTTCTTTTGGGGTTGGCTCTTGCGTTTCTTGATATCGGTTAAAAACGCAGAACAAACAGGGACTTAGGCCCTGTGGATAACCGTTTGCCGTATGTGAGTAGCGCAAACGCCGGAAATCTCACGCAAAATCAAAGCGCAAGAGCCTAAGCATCCAGTTCAGTTTTGAAACTGAGACAGTACCTAGGCGCGTATTCGCACAGATTTAGA
>CAYUOC010000226.1:0-5482 GCA_964446305.1 uncultured Terricaulis sp.
CTGCTCGCCATCCAGACCGAAGAGCGCATGCTGCAGGCCGCCATCTATGTTGTTTGCGCCTATCTCACCGGCATGCGCGATTCCGAGGTCCAGGCGATGCAGGCCGGATGCTGCCGCTCAATTCGCGGCGAAGATGGCGTCGTCGAGCGCCATCGCATCCGCTCCATCACCTACAAGGGCAGACGCGCTGCGCCGGAGCAGGCCGATTGGGTGACGATCGAGCCCGTCGCAAACGCCGTCAGCGTGCTGCACCGTCTGACAGCGCGCGTTCGCAACGCCGATGGCGAAGACGGGCTTTGGCGCGTGCTCCACCCAAAGACCTATTCCAAGACGCACATCTCCGCCGAGATCGTGCGCACGCTCAATCACTTTCGTGATCATCTCAATGCGCAGTTCGGCGCCCCGGATACGCCAATCATCCCTCCAGGTCCTGATGGCCGGCCATGGCGCATCACCACGCGACAGTTCCGCCGCACCATCGCCTGGCACATCGCCAATCGTCCGTTCGGCGCCGTCGCCGGCATGATCCAGTACAAGCACGCCTCGGTCGCTGCGTTCGAAGGCTATGCCGGTTCGAGCCGTTCTGGTTTCCGCGCCGAGATCGCCCGTGAGCGCGCGCTGGGACAGATCGACGACATCATGAGCTATTTCGACGCGCACCAGGATGGCTTGTCGCTCTCCGGACCAGCCTCCGCGCGCGTGAAGCGTTCGCTCGACGATGCCGCGGGCGAGCTGTCGCCGCTTCCGGGGCGCGTGGCCGACCGCGCCAAGTTGCGCACGTTGCTCAAGGATCTCGCACGCACGCTGCACGTCGGTCCGCTTGCCGATTGCTTCTTCGATCCCGCGCATGCGCTTTGTCTCAAGCGCGCCACTGATGTCGAGCGAGAAGCGCCGGCCATGGCGCTCTGCGAGCCGACACGCTGTCCCAACGCCTGCTTCACCGCGCGGCATCGCTCGGTTTGGGCCAAGGCGCGAGACGACGCGAAGCTGCTGCTCAAGGAGAAACGGCTGTCGCGCGCGCAGCGCACGGTCCTCAAAGCAGACATTGCCCGCTATGAGCGCGTCATCGCCGCCGTTGACGCACCGGCGGCGGCGCCGACATCGCCTCAATGATCGGACACTCAGGCGATGCGTCGCGCGCGCATCGTGCCGTCGTCTGCGAGAGAATACGCTCTAGCTTGCGCAAGTCGGCGATCTTGCGCTTGACCACGTCGAGGTGCTGCGTCGTGAGCGCGTAGACGTCGGCGCATCCCCCGGCGCCGTCAGCGATAGCCAAGAGCGCGCGGATCTCTTCGATCGAGAAGCCGAGTTCGCGCCCGCGCAGGATGAAGCGCAGCCGTTTGGCCAAGTCCGCGTCATAGAGCCGATGGCGTCCTTGCGAGCGCGGCGGGTGCGGCAAGAGGCCGATGCCCTCATAATAGCGAATGGTTTCGAGGTTGCAGCCGACCCGCTCGGCAAGCTCCCCGCGCCGCAACAGGGGCATGAAATCGCGTCGCTTCATCGGCCTGCAAAATCCTCTTGATCCTGTAGTCGCTACAGATTGTATCGTGATCCTGTGATGCAGCAAAGCCCCGATCCCAGTCCTCGCTCGTCCTGGTTCGCCGCCGGCGGCGTCGCTGGCGCCATCCTCGCATCCTCGTGCTGCGTCTTGCCGCTCGTGCTGGTGACGCTCGGGGTCTCCGGCGCCTGGATCGGCAATTTCACTGCGCTTGAGCCTTTGAAGCCAGTCTTCATCGGCGTCGCAGCGATCTTCATCGGGCTCGGTTTCTGGCAGGTCTATTTCCGGCCCAAGCCCAAATGCGAGGACGGCTCGTACTGCGCGCGTCCGCAATCGGCGCTGATCACGCAGATCGCGCTCTGGCTTGCCGCCGCGCTCGTCGTCTTGGCCGCCACCATCGATTGGTGGGCGAAGTTTTTCTATTGAGGAGGCGCCCCATGAAGAAGCTCGTCGTCATCGCCGCGCTCGCCGCACTCGCGGGGCTGGGCGCAATTGTTGCGCTCGCGCCCTTGCAATCGGCGGCGCAGGCACAAGCCCAGGCCGCCCAGGCTCAGCTGCGTACTGCGTCTTTCGCCGTCGACAACATGACCTGTGCGACGTGCCCGATCACAGTGCGCACGGCGATGTCGCGCGTTGACGGCGTGCGCTCGGTCAGCGTCGATTTTGCATCGAAGCGCGCCACCGTGACCTATGATCCAGCCCGCGCGACCACCGAGGCGATCGCGGCGGCCTCGACCAATGCTGGCTATCCCGCCCATCTTGTCACGCCGGCGACATGAAAGCGTGGCCGATCCTCTCGATCGGCGTCGTCGCGGCGGCGCTGTGCTGCCTGTTGACGCCGATCGTGTTGGGGCTGCTCGGCGTCGCCGGCCTCCGGGCGATTGCGGGCGATCTGTTTCTGCCCGTGCTCGCGGGCGTCGCCGCGCTTGCGGCGCTGGCGTGGGGGCTGACTGCATTCAGCCGCCGGCGCGGCGCCAACGATCGCTCGCACAAGAAAGCCTGACATGTCCGATTGCTGCGCCACGTCAAGAAAAGACGACGCCTACGACCTCGCCGTCATCGGCGCCGGCTCCGCAGGCTTCTCGGCCGCCATCACCGCCGCCGAGCAAGGCGCGCGCGTGGCGCTGATCGGACATGGGGTCATTGGCGGCACGTGCGTCAATGTCGGCTGCGTGCCGTCCAAGACCATGATCCGCGCCGGCGAAGCATTGCATGGCGCGCGCACCGCCAGCCGCTTTGACGGCATCGTGGGAGAAGCGCGCATCATCGATTGGCGCCGCGTCATCGCCGCCAAGGACGATCTGGTCGTCGGCCTTCGCCAGAAGAAGTATATCGACCTGTTGCCTCAGTACGAAGGCGTCTCGTATGTCGAAGGCAAAGCCCGTCTCGCTGATGGCGGCGTCGCCGTCGGCGATCACTTCGTGCGCGCGCCGAAGATCGTTATCACAACCGGCGCGCGGCCGGCGGTTCCGCCAATTCCAGGGATTGACAGAGTCAGCTCCCTCACCAGCACCTCGCTGCTTGAGTTGGACGTCTTGCCAAAGAGCCTGATCGTCGTGGGCGGCGGCTTCATCGGCGCCGAGCTTGCGCAGATGATGGCGCGCATGGGCGTCGCCGTCACCGTGGTGTGCCGCTCGCGCCTGTTGCCGCAGGCCGAGCCAGAAGTTTCCGAGGCGCTTATGGACGTGTTCCGGCGCGAAGGCATCCAGCTCTATTGCGGCGTCGCTTACGACGCTTGCCGCGAGGACGCTGCGGGCATCACGCTCTGCGTCAAAGACGAGGGCGAGCGGATCGAGCTGCGCGCCGAAAAGCTCCTCATCGCGACCGGCCGCGCGCCGAATGTCGAAGGGCTGGGCCTCGCCGAGGCGGGCGTCGCCCAGGACGAGCGCGGCGCCATCGCCGTCGATGCACACATGCGCACCAGCAGAGCTGGCGTCTACGCCGCAGGCGATGTGACCAACCGCGACCAGTTCGTCTACATGGCCGCCTATGGCGCCAAGCTCGCGGCGCGCAATGCGCTAGGCAGCGATACGCTCGCCTACGATAACGCGGCGATGCCGTGGGTCGTGTTCACCGATCCGCAGGTCGCCGGCGTCGGGCTTACTGAAGCGCAAGCCGCCGCCGCCGGGCATGAGGTGAAAGTCTCTGTCGTTCCGCTTGATCAAGTCCCGCGCGCTCTGGCGGCGCGCGACACACGCGGCCTCATCAAACTTGTCGCCGATGCAGGCGCCGACCGCTTGCTCGGCGGCCAAATCCTCGCGCCTGAAGGCGCCGACGCCATCCAGACGCTGGCGCTGGCGCTCAAGCACGCCATGACTGCGCGCGCACTGGGCGACACGATTTTTCCTTACCTCACCACCGTCGAGGGCCTGAAGCTCGCCGCGCAAGGGTTCGAGCGCGATGTCGCCAAGCTCTCCTGCTGCGCCGGATGAGGTGATGCGCCCGCAACGCATGCCCGATGAAGCTTGCGTGCGGCGCGACCTATCGGCGCGCGCCGACAGCTTCCTCGCCGTCTGGGGCGCGCCGATACTCGCGGGGCTGATCGCGAGCTTCGCAGCCCCGTCCATCACATGGGCGGCCGGCGCCTGGTCGGTTGCGCTCGCCTGGATGGGCGCGGCCTGCCTCCTCAACGCTCGTCGCTGCGGACGGCTGCACTGCTTCTTCTCCGGCCCGATCCTGCTTGTCGGGGCGCTGCTCGCAGCGCTTGTCGCTCTGGGCCAACTCGACGCGAACGCCATCGGCTTGGGCGCGATCGTGACCGGTGCGCTCGTCCTCTTCGGTCTGACCTACGCCCTCGAACTGGCTTTGGGCCGTTATCTGCGTCGCGACGCGTAAACCGCGGCAGCGCTCGCCACACATCGCAAAGCCGATCCCCGGCGAATAGGCGGAGCTGGCGGCGCCCGCGCCGGCGCGCAACGGCTGGCGCCGTCCTCCGCTTCGCTGCGGCCCATTCGGGTGCGCGCCGGCGCTAACGAGCGCCGCATCAAGAAGCTCCGCCGCCGGAGATCGGCTCCGGCGTGAATTCGGAGCTTCACCGATGTCCTCTTCTCAACGCGCCAGCATCTATGAACGCATCACCGCCGACATTCTCGCTGCTATAGAACGCGGCGCCGGCACATGGCGCATGCCGTGGCATCACGACGGTTCTCCCGCCGCGCGTCCCATCAATGTCGCCACCGGCATCCCGTATCGCGGCCTCAACATTCTCGCCTTGTGGGCCGCGGCCGAGGACGCAGGTTATGGCCACGGTCTTTGGGGCACGTATCGCTGCTGGGCCAAGCTCGGCGCACAGGTTCGTAAAGGCGAGCGCGCGACGCTCGCCGTGTTCTGGAAGCGCACCGAAAATGGCGATGCTGAAGACGGCGACGACGAAACTTCTTTCAAGCGTTCGCGCATGTTCGCGCGCGGCTTCTCGCTCTTTAACATCGCCCAGGTCGATAACTATTCTCCGCCTGAGATTCCGCGTCTTACCGAGAGCGAACGCATCGCGCGCGCCGAGGCCTTCATCGCTGCACTTCAAGTGCCCATCGTCGTCGGCGGCGACATGGCCTATTATCAGCCGTCGACCGATACCGTGCATCTGCCGCCATTCGAGCGCTTCAAGGACGCCGTGTCTCACGCCTCAGTTTCGATCCATGAACATGCGCACGCGAGCGGAGCGCCGCATCGGCTTGCCCGCGATCTCACCGGCCGCTTCGGTTCGTTTGCGTATGCGATGGACGAGGCGATTGCAGAATTGACCGCGAGTTTTGTGCTCGCCGACCTCGGTCTCGCGTGCGAGCCGCGTCCCGATCACGCCGCTTACCTTGCATCTTGGATCGAGGTTCTCAAATCGGATCCGCGCGCCATTTTCACCGCCGCGTCGAAGGCCCAACAAGCCGCAGACTGGATGCATTCCATGCAACCATCACGCAGCCAAGAGGCTGCGTGATGGCCCGCAAAACTGTGGAAATCGTTCCGACTCCAGCTGGACTGTCAGGATAT
>CAYUOC010000227.1:0-5291 GCA_964446305.1 uncultured Terricaulis sp.
CCCAGCTTTCGCTGGGATGAGCGGTGGAAAAGGGAACTGCGCAACAGTCCCCGAACGAGGCGTGGACGCACGAAGGCACTCGTGGAGTCCATTCACATCAGCAGTCGCGGTCTTCGAGCGTGCCGTCGGGCATGCGCGTGCGGCACAGCCGCGCCGTGCCGAGCGCCATCGGCGTCAGTCCCTCGGCGCCGCGGAGGTCGGCGCGGGTGAGATCGCTGCCGGTGAAGCGGACGCCGATGAGGCGCGCGTCGCGGAGGATCGCCCCCGACAGGTTCGTGTCGAAGAAGCTCGCGCCGAACAGATCGGCGCCCGAAAGGTCGGCCATGGACAGGTTCGCCGACCAGAAATCGGCGGCCACGAGATCGGCGTCGCGAAGGCTGGTGCCGACGAGCCGCGCCTCGTCGAGATCCGCGCTCCAGAGGTCTGCCCGGTCGAGGCGCGCGCCGAAGAGGTCCGCACCGCGAAGACGGGCGTTCCGGAGATCGGCGCCGGACAGATCGGCGAAGGCAAGGTCAGCCCGCGAGAGGTCCGCCTGCCGCAGATCGGCACGGCCGAGCGATTCGCCGGAAAGGTCCGCGCCGCGGAGGTCGCATGAAACGCAGGAATTGGTAGCGAGCAGCTGCGCGAGGGCCGCTTCGCCCGCAAGGGCAGGCGGCGCCGGGGTCGTCGTGGTCTGGCACCCCGCCAGGACGAGAATGGCGACAGCTGCGAGCGGGCCGATGCGCACGGCGATCCTCCTTCGGCTCACGGAAGGAGATGCCCCTTTGCGCGGGCGCGGTAAAGCGCCGCTTCGGCCGACGTCTTCGCGACGGCCGGGCAGCGCTTCGCTTCAGTGGAGGCGGCGGACCGCCGGCAAGCTAGCCCTGGCGCGCCTTGTAGCGCGGAGCCGACTTGTTGATGATGTAGATGCGGCCCTTGCGGCGGACGAGACGGTTGTCGCGGTGCCGCAGGCGGAGCGTTCTGAGTGAATTCTTGATCTTCATGGTCGTGCGGTCGCGGCAAGGGGCCGAAGGATCGGAAGGCCGGGTTTCTAGGGAAGGCTGAGACCCAAGTCAACGCCGGAAGGCCCGGCATGGCTCTGGTGGAATGGTGGGCGCGACAGGGATCGAACCTGTGACCCCCACGATGTCAACGTGGTGCTCTCCCGCTGAGCTACGCGCCCTTTGTCCTGGCGAACCAGAACCCAATGCGTTGGGTGGAGCGCCTATACAGGCCCTCCCGGGATTCCTCAAGCCGCCGCGATCACCCGCTCGATCTCGACGACCAAATCTTTGAGATGGAAGGGCTTCGACAGCACCTTGGCATCCTTCGGGGCCTGGCTTTGGGCCGACAAAGCCACGGCCGCGAAACCGGTGATGAAGACAATCTTCATGGCCGGATCGGCTTCCGCGCCTCGGCGCGCCAGCTCGATGCCATCGAGACCCGGCATGACAATGTCGGTCAGCAGCAGGTCGAATGAGCCGTGCTCAAGCGCTTCCCAGGCCGCGTCGCCGTCGCCGAAACCGGTGACGTCGTGCCCTGCACGCGTGAGGCTCGACACCAGGAATGCCCGGAGCGAGTCATCATCTTCGGCCAACAGAATTCGCGCCATACCGCCGCCACTCCGGAACTTCCGGCCCCTTGAACCGGTAGCGCCTAGCATAATTCGGGTAAAGGGCGGCTGAACCGTCACACACAGCTCGTAAACAGGCGTAAAGATTGACGCCGTGCTAAGCGGTGCGAACAATACCCGAAGCATGGACCCAACCGACCTCGGCTCAAACGCGGCGACTGCCGCGGCGGATGGCGAAAGCCAGACCGTTGCTCACAGCGAGCCGCCGTTCGTGCTGATCGAGCCGCTACGGCGGACCTCGCCGCTCATCTTTGCCTCACCGCACAGCGGCAGACGGTACCCGCCTGAACTCCTGGCCGACGCCCGCGTCAGCCTGATCAGCTTGCGCCGTTCCGAGGACGCCTACGTCGATGAACTCTTCGCCGGCGCCGCAGCGCACGGCGCTTGCGTGCTCTCCGGCACCGTGGCGCGCGCCTATGTCGATCTGAACCGAGACCCGGCGGAACTCGATCCGGAAATGTTCGACGAGCGGCCGCCGCAATCGCCGCAATCGAATTCCGCGCGCGTGCAAGCCGGCCTCGGCGCCATTCCGCGGATCAGCGGCGACGGCCAAAGCATCTACCGCCGCAAACTTTCACTCGGCGAAGCCGAGCGCCGCCTCAATGCGGTTCACCGCCCCTATCATGCGTTGCTCCAGAGCTTGGTGGCGGAAACCAAAGAGCAATTCGGCTGCGCGGTGCTGATCGATTGTCACTCAATGCCGAACAACGCCCGCGGCGCACACGCGCCGGACGTGGTGCTGGGCGATCGCTTTGGCGCCTCGTGTCATCCATCCGTAACGGCGCTCGCGGAAGCGACACTGCGGCGCTTGGGCTATCGGGTCGCCCGCAATACGCCCTTCGCCGGAGGCCACACCACGCAATCGTACGGCCGCCCCGCCATGCGCATCCACGCGCTGCAGATCGAGATCAATCGCGGGCTCTACGTTGATGAACGCACGCTCGAGCGCACCAACGGCTACGCCCGCGTGCGCGCCGACATGAGCCGCCTCGCCGAAGCGCTGAGCGCCGCGGCGCTGCACAAGAGCTTGGTTTAGCCGCCGTTCTGCATGCGCATGACCGCATAGGCCATGCAGGCAAGCGAGAGCACGATGCCCGCGAGAAACACCAGCAGCATCAACACGATTGTATAGATCAAAGACTTGGCGACAGCTCCGCCGAAACTGTCCGCAATGATGCCGTGCGCACCCCGCAACATGGTCACAAAGTACGCCACGGCTACGCCAACCGAGCCCAGCGACACAGCGAGCATGAAGTTGTCAGACGCGATGAGCGCCATGCTCAGCAAACCAATGACCGTGCCGACGCAAAGCACGCCCATCGCGATGTTCAAGCGGCCGAGCCAAGGTAGTTGTGGCCGAAACCAACCCAGCACGACGACGCTAAATGAAGTGAACAACGCCACGAGAACCGGTTGGCCAAAATTGGCGGCATCCGCGTAGTGGCTAATGAACTCCGGAAGATTGCCGCCTGAGAGCCGCTCGTAGGTCGCTCGGACCTCCGGCGGGCCCATCTCGATCTGCCGGGTAAACATGGCTTCCCAGCCGCCCCAGATCACTGAAACCAGAACTTGCAGCGCGATCAGGCCAAAGAAAATCCGGATCGCCGGCGTGTAGGTCACGCGGTCCCGCGCCGCGTAGGACTCGAACACGCGCCTCGGGCGCACGAACAAATCGAACAGAGTCTTCAGCGAGCGAAAGTTGAATCCGAGCGCATCCTCGACGGCGTCGTTCAGATCTTCGCGTTTCTTTGGTTCACTCATGCCTCGCCCCGCCGCCAGCCGGTTATAAACTATTCCCGCCCCAGCAGCGGAAGCCGCGGGGGAAAAACGACCGTGCTTAGCGCGGACCACCGGTGTCAGGCGCCAAGAAAAAACCGCCGGGGGTGAGCCCGGCGGTTGGAGGTATAATAGGGAGGAAACGCCCGATAGGGCGGGAGCGGGATCGCGAAACCCCGCAACACGAAAAACCTATTTCGCAGCGCAGCAATTTGCAAGTTGAACCGAACGTCACGTTTCTGTAAGCTCACATACAAGATTGTTTTAGCAGCGATTTTTGTTCGGCCACTTCATATTGCACTTGCACACATGCAATTTTGGATGGATCGTGCTTAAGGAATCCACACGCCTGCCGTTGAAGCAGGCGCCCATCGCGGGCAGAAGCCTGCCCTTCCCGATCTGAAAGCCCAGAAAATGGCCGAGCGCCTGCGCAACCTCGCGATTATCGCCCACGTCGACCATGGCAAGACCACGCTGGTCGACCAGCTCCTCGCCCAAGGCGGCGCCTTCCGCGCCAACGAAGCCCGGCAAGAGCGCGCGATGGACTCCAACGACCAAGAGCGCGAGCGCGGCATCACCATTCTCGCCAAGTGCACCTCGATCCTTTGGGACAAGGGCGGCGAAGAGTATCGGCTCAACATCGTCGACACGCCCGGCCACGCCGATTTCGGCGGTGAAGTCGAACGCATTCTCGGCATGGTTGATGGCTGCGTGATCCTGGTCGACGCCAGCGAAGGCGTCATGCCGCAAACCAAGTTCGTGCTGTCGAAGGCGCTCGCGCGCGGCCTGAAGCCGATGGTCGTGCTGAACAAGGTCGATCGTCCGAGCGCGAATCCTGACCAGGCCCTGAACGAAATCTTCGAGCTTTTCCTCGCGCTCGGCGCCAGCGACGAGCAAGCCGATTTCCCGATCCTCTACGCCTCCGGCAAAGAGGGCTGGGCCAAAGTGAACATGAGCGATGAGCACAAGGATCTCACGCCGCTCTTCGAACTCATTGTCCGCCACGTGCCCGATCCGGAGCCGATCGCGCGCAAAGACGAGCCGTTCGCGTTCCTCGTTACCATGCTCGACTCCGACCACTTCCTCGGCCGCGTGCTGACGGGCCGCGTCGAAGCCGGCCGCGTCAAGGTTGGCGACAGCGTGAAGTCGCTGACGCGTGACGGCAAAGAAATCGAGCGCGGCCGTCTCACCAAACTGCTTTCGTTCCGCGGCTTGAAGCGAGTGCCGGTCGAAACCGCGGAAGCTGGCGACATCATCGCCATCGCCGGCCTCACAGAGACAACCGTCGCCGACACCATCGGCTCGATCGAACTCGGCGCGCCGCTGCCATCGACGCCGATCGATCCGCCGACGCTCGCGATCACCGTTTCCATCAACGACTCTCCCCTCGCCGGCCGCGCTGGCGATAAGGTGCAAAGCCGCGTCATCCGCGCCCGCTTGCTGGCGGAAGCAGAATCCAACGTCGCCATCCGCGTCACTGAAACCGCGAACAAGGACGCCTACGAAGTCGCCGGCCGTGGCGAACTTCAACTCGGCGTGCTGGTCGAGACCATGCGCCGCGAAGGCTTCGAACTTTCGCTCTCGCGTCCGAAGGTGCTGACGCGCAGCGAGAACGGCCAAACGCTCGAGCCAATCGAAGAAGTCGTCATCGACGTTGACGATGAATACACCGGCGTCGTCATCGAGAAGATGAGCATCCGCAAAGCCGAGCTGCAGGACATGCGCCCCTCAGGCGGCGGCAAGACGCGCCTTGTCATGCTCGCGCCGTCGCGCGGCATGGTCGGTTATCACGGCGAATTCCTCACCGACACGCGCGGCTCAGGCGTGATGAACCGCCTCTTCCACTCGTGGGCGCCGTGGAAAGGCGAAATCCCCGGCCGCCGCAACGGCGCGCTGATCTCGA
>CAYUOC010000228.1:0-5263 GCA_964446305.1 uncultured Terricaulis sp.
GGAAATTGCTCCGCCGCGGCCAAGCCGGGCAAACCAATGATCAGGGCGAACGCCAGAGTACGCAGCATTGCGGTTCCCGCCCCCTTCGGGCGGCCTCTTTTTGTTGATGGACGAGGTAGAAACGCACTTCCGCCGCACCCGTTCCCGGTTGCCTACCGCTTCCCCAAAGGCGATATGGGACCTGCAGGCAGGCGGTGGACGGCCGCCCCGCCAACCTGGTCAGGTCCGGAAGGAAGCAGCCATAACGGGTTGCGTACGGGTCGCTGTCCTGTCTGCACTTTCCCCTACTGGCTGGCCCCTACAATTCGTCTCACGACGAAATGCGGCCGAAAGCTATGAGCCGCAGGCATCGCGCGATGGGCGTGCGCGACGCTGCGCATTCGCCCGTCCATGCTGACCGCCATCGAAGCGGGGAGCGTTGCGATGGGGATGGTGCGGGTTGCGTTGGCGATGGCCGTGGTGCTCTCGCACCTGCCGCTGGCGAGCTACAAGTTCTTGAGCGGCGGGCTTGCCGTGCAAGCCTTCTTCATCATCTCGGGCTTCTACATGGCGCTCGTGCTCGATGGAAAATACAAGGACATCGGACTCTTCTATTCCAACCGCCTGCTGCGCCTCTTTCCGACCTACTTCGTCATTCTCGCGCTGACGATTTTCGTTGTGTACGCCTTCAATGGCAGCGCCACGATCAGCCCGGAGCTTGTGGATCGCATTCTTCAGGACCCGCTGACCACATTCGTGATGGTGGTTGAGAACATCGTGATGGTCGGCCAGGAGATGCTGTTCTGGTTCTCGATCTATCCGAACGGCGCGCTGGTGTGGGACCCGAGTGGGCCACTGCCGGATGAGACGACTGTTGTCGGGTGGCAGGGGCTTTTCGTGCCGCAGGCGTGGAGCCTCTCGATGGAGCTGATGTTCTACGCCATGGCGCCGTTCCTGGCGCGGGCCGGTTGGAAGTGGATCGCGGCGCTCTGCGTGGCGAGCATCGCGCTGAGGCTCGTCGGTAGTTCGTGGTTTGGGGTTGAGTATCTGCTTTGGCAGGGACGCTTTTTCCCCGCAGCGCTGTTTCTGTTCTTACTCGGCATGCTGGCGCACAAAGCGCTGCCGTTCGTAGAGCGGCTGCCGAAGGCGACGGGCTGGATCGTGGCGTTGGCGACGCTGGCATTCATCGTCACCTTCCCACTGCTCGGTTGGACGGACGTGCGCCTGCGCTGGGCGGTTTACGCGATCTTCTTCATCACCACGCCGTTCATCTTCCACGCCTTCAAGGACAATGCGATCGACCGTTGGATCGGCGATCTCTCCTACCCGATCTACATGACCCAGCTTTTCGTCATCGGCCTGGTGCTGACCTACAATCCGCCGTTCGGCATGTGGATCGGCATTCTCGGCACGGTTGCCATGTCGGTGATCGTGATGCTGTTGATCGACCATCCGCTCGACCGTTGGCGCCAGCGGCGGGCCGCGTCGAAACGCGAACCCGCCGCCGCGCCGGGCGAGGCGAGCGTCGCGCCGCTTTAGGCCACGCGTTCCGCGCTCAGCTCGCGGGCTTGGCGCGCGAGGCGGCCTGCCCAGGGGCTTTGTGGTTTGTGCGCGAGCCGCTCGGCCGCGAACGCTTCCGCCGTCGACGCCATGCCGCCACGGATCGCGGCGTGAAGCGCCGTGAGCGTGATGACGTCGCGTTGGGCGTGGCTGCCGCCGAAGCGCTGGGCGATGCCGCGGGTGGCGGCGATCTTGTCGACGCACTCAGCGTAGCGGCCGGCTTCAAAGGCGATAAACGCTTCCGCGAGCGGCAGGCCGATCTTGCGCGTCATGTACGCATTGTCGCCGGTGTCGGCCGCCACGGCACGCATGGCTTTCAGCGTACGTTCCGCGTCGCGGGCGCGGCCCGCGCCGAGGAAGGCCATGATCGCGTGCAGATCGTTGAAGGCGTAGAACGCGTCCTCACCTGCCCGTTGCCAGCACGCCGCCAGCTTCTCGAAGCGATCGCCAACGTCGATGCCTTCGAGGTGCAAACGCCACAACAGCGCCGACGCGTCGATCCATTCGAGCACGATTTGCGCATCTGCATTGGGGCGCACTTGCTCGTCATAGAGCTTCAACACTTGTGCGATGTCGCCCCGGTCGAGGTGGAGCAGCGCCAGGTGCCACCAGTTGTGATAGGCAAAGCCGCTCTCCGGCGCCCAGTGCTTCGCGTTGTCGGCCAGCCACGGAATGCCGGTTTCGAGATCGCCGCGCATTTCGTTGACGTGCGCCACCGCATGCACGGCCCAACCGTCGCGCGGGTCGGCATCGACGGCTTGGCGCCCGTAAATGTCGGCGCGGGCGAAGTCGCCGCATTCTTCGAGGCCGAAGGCGGCCATGCCTTGAATGTAGCTGTAGCCGTCTTCGCCCCGCTTAAAGGCGCGAAGCGCTTGCAGCGGTACATCGCGTAGCTCAGCCTGAAGGCCCAAGAAGAAGCAGCCAGCGTGTGCGTACTGGACGGCCAGTGCGTCGCGCGGATTGTCTTGCGCCACGCGCGTCCAGCGCGCCGTTCCTTCGCCGTAGCGGCCTTCGGCCCAATCTTGCGCGCCGCGTAATATCTGCGCTTCGCGGTCATTCAGGTTCGACGCCGCGCCGGCGCGGAGACTCTTGGTCGTCTCTTCCGCGTAAGCCTTGTCAGTCGCCGTGACCAAGAGGCCCGCACGCGCCGCCCAGGCGCCGCCAAAATCGGGATCCTCGGCGAGAGCAGCGTCGAGCGCAGCGACTGGATCGCCGCGATACAGGCGGATGAGATCAAGCGCATCGTTGTAATGCGCCAATGCGGCTTGCGACTTGGTTGAGGCGGGATTGCCATAGCGATCTTTCAACATGGGAAAATCTCCGGGGAGGAATTTGCGAAACTGGTGAAATGCAACGGTGTCAAAGCGGTGGGATGCGCGCGACGGTCAGCGACAGCGCTCCTGCCGCGGCGTGCCAAAACACGATGACAGACACCAAAAAGGCGAGGCCGCGAGACATGATGTTTCTTCCACTTCAAGGCCCGAGCACCGTGCTCGGCAATGGAGAAAGGACTATTCCCCGGCGCCTCTCGGAGATAGAAAACTCATGGTGCAGCGCACGCACTTTTTATTTTCTTGCTTAGTTTGAGGGTGTTACGCGCGTCACGGCGCGGTTTGACCGCGATTTTGTAATGACGGACGCGTGAGAACTGGACCGCAAGTACTGTACCTGCGGTACAGTTTTTCGAGATGAGCGCACATTGCGCCGAAGGACGATGAGATGAGCATTCAGGCTCAGACGCTCAGCAAAGGCGAGCAAACGCGCGAGCGGATCATGGAGATCGCGCAAGACGCGGTGCTTCACAAAGGCTTCGCCTCCACTTCGATCGACGAGATCATCTGCGAAGCCGGCATCACCAAGTCCGGCTTCTTCTACCACTTCCGCGACAAGAACGATCTCGCGAAGGCGCTGCTGCTGCGCTACACGACCGAAGAGTGGAAGGTGTTCGACGAGCTTTTCAAGAAGGCCGACGAACTCAGCGATGATCCGCTGCATTCGTTCCTGATTTTCCTGAAGCTGTTCGCTGACCTGATGGGCGATCTGCCGAACGGACACCCGGGCTGCTTGGTGGCTTCGTACGTTTACCAGGATTTCCTGTTCAGCCAGGAAGTGCGCGCGCTGACGACGGAGGGCCACCAAATCTGGCGCAAGCGTTTCCGCGAAAAGCTCGACAAGATCGCCGCGCGCTATCCGGCGCGGATCGAAGTCAATTTGGATGACATGGCCGACATGCTCTCAGCCGTGGCCGATGGCGGCATCATCCTTTCGAAGAGCCTTCACGATCCGAGCCTGTTGCCGCGCCAAATTTTGCAGTACCGCGCCTATGTAAAGCTGGTTTTCCTGGGCAACTAAGCCGCCGCGGCGGGCGCCGCGCTGGCCATATCGAGCGGCAGATAGAGCGTAAACGTCGAGCCGTGTCCGAGCTTGCTCGAGACTTGGACGTCGCCGCCCATGGCGCGCGCCAAACGGCGCGTGATGACGAGGCCAAGGCCTGCCCCATCGTGCGCGCGTGTCTTGGTGTTGTCGATCTGCATGAAGGGCTGAAAGAGCCGCGCCTGCTGCTCAGCGCTGATGCCGGGGCCGGTGTCTTTCACCGAAATAGCAACACCATGCGCTTGGCCGATGCGGCAAGCGCGGACATCGAGCGCGACGACGCCGCTTTGGGTAAATTTCGCCGCGTTCGAGAGCAGATTGAGGACGCACTGACGCACGCGTGTTTCATCGGCGCGCATGACATCGATGCCGGGCGCAATGTTGAGTTGGCAGATGGAACGGTTCTTGGCGATCGTCGGCTTCACCGTGTCCATCGCGCCGCGCAGCAAGGCGGGGAGATCGAATGGGGCTGGCCTTAGCTCAAGCTTGCCAGACTCGATGCGCGAGAGATCGAGGATTTCGTTGATGAGCGTCAGCAGGTGCGTCGCTGAGCCTCTAATCTTGGCGAGATCGCCGGCGCTTGAAGTTGTATCGCCGCTTTCGAGGTCTTCTTCGATGATCTCTGAATAGCCGATGACAGCGTTGAGCGGCGTGCGCAGCTCGTGGCTCATATTGGCCAGGAACATCGACTTGGCCTTGTTGGCGGCTTGGGCGCGTTTGGTCGCGACCGCGAGTTGCGCCGTGCGTTCTTCCACGCGGCGTTCCATGTCCTCGGCCGCCTCCTCCGCCTTGAGGCGCGCGCCGATCAGATCGCCGAAGCTACGCGCACCGCCGCGGGCGGCGACGACGGCGTTCAAACCCATCATGCCGGCCATGGTTGTGAGGATCAAAGCGTTGAACAGCCCCTCAGCGAGCACGAACGCGTTGAGCATCAGCCCCACGATAATCACGGGCACGGTGTACAAGATCATGGTGCGCGTCATGACATGCAGCGTGGCGCAAATGAGCGCCGCGCCCGCGCAAAAGAGAATGCCGATCACCGGCGCCGGCTGCGGGGCGAAGGCCAAGGCGGCGTACGGCGCAACGTAGGCGGCGGTGATCGCGGCGAGGCTCAGAATGTGGTTCTTCACAGCCTTGGCGAGACCGGCCTCGTCCAAGGTTTCAGCCTCCTGCGCCAATCGGCTGAACGCGCCCTGGGTCCGCAGGTCGATGATGACGCCGACGATGGCGCCCAGAGAGCACAATGCCCACCACCAACCGGGCACGAGCAGCGCCACGAGGATCGGTGTAAGGGCAACGGAAACGTAGCGGGTGGGCCCGTGGCGGGTCCAAGCGACCTCGGCGAAGCGCC
>CAYUOC010000229.1:0-5253 GCA_964446305.1 uncultured Terricaulis sp.
TGGCCCAATTAGGCCGCTTGTCCCTGAAACCAACCAGGATGCTGCCGCCGCGCGAACGAAGTGATCCAACGGGCTAATTCCGCACTCTCTCAATGGGTGAAGAGAAAGGACTCTGTTCCCGGGAAGGGTGTATCTGGCCCATCGGGGGCGTGAGCGATGAATCAACCTATAGAGACGCAACAGGCGTACTGGACCAAGTGGAACGCCGAAGGACGCGAACATCGCCTTTCCGACATATCGCGCGACCAGCTTGAGGTGGTGCTTGGTTGGCTGACGTCCCTCGGCAAGACCGACCTCAACATAATCGAAGTTGGCTGTGGCGCTGGCTGGCTTTGCCCGACGCTAATGCAGTTTGGTCGGACGACGGCCACCGACTTATGCGCCGATGTACTATCGCGCGCGCGGGCGCGCTTGCCGGAGGTTGAGTTTGTTGCCGGTGACTTCATGGCGCTCGATTTTGGCGCCGCGAAGTTCGACGTCGTGGTCACGCTCGAAATGCTTTCGCACGTTGCGGACCAAGAAGCTTTCATCTTCAAGCTTGCCCGCATGCTGAAGCCCGGGGGCGTGCTGATGCTGGGCACGCAGAACAGGCCCGTGCTGCAAAACTACAACAACATTCCTGCACCGGAGCCGGGTCAGTTACGCCGCTGGGTCGACAAACCCGAACTCGAAGCGTTGTTGAAACGTCATTTTCAAGTGCGCCAAGTACTCACGATCACCCCCAATGCAAACAAGGGCGTCATGCGGTTCATCGCGGGCCGCAGCGCCAAGCGAGTAATGCGCGCAATCGCGGGCAAGGCTGTGGAGCGCAGACTGGCGGCGGCTGGGTTCGGGTGGACACTTATGGCGTTGGCGGAGAAATCTATAGAAACCGCCAACTGATCCCCCGCGCCCATCGTTTATGGTAGGGTCACGACTTGCCCTGGCTAATCCGCAAGCAAAGACTCGATGACGAGAGGCCTTTGGGGGACACTACCATTCCGGCCAACATTCTTGGCACCGTCTGTGACGCTGTAGCTTTTACGAGAAGGGAGATGTCTAAGTCCAGAGAGCACAAGGCCAAAGAGGCGTACGAACGCGTAATCGGCGCCACGCTCGATGTTGTACCCATACTGGCGGGTGAGTGGCTGCGCTTTTGCGAGACGGTGCACCTCGGCGACGAGATTCCACTGGCGAGGCGCATTAAGATTTTCTCGAAGCCGGCGTCTGAATGGGCGGGCAAGGCCTATCCCACCTTGACCGAGACCACCCCAATCCCCTGGTTCGTGCTGCTTTTTGCCGCCGTGCGTCTGGCGCAGACTCATACTGACGCCGAGCTCGACGCCGCGATGGAAACCTTCTCGCGCGAAACGAAAATGCCGCCGCTGCATGATCTTGTTCACCAGCTCCAGAATACGAAGCTCGGGCCATAACCGAGCTTCCTCCAACCGCTGCGTTTCGCGCCAGTGGTGGGTTGCGCGCTTTCTAGGGTTGCGCGGCTGAATAATAGATACGCTGGCGTTGCTTCATCGGCCTTCACTCCAGTGCTCTCAACGAGACTAAAGTGTTGCGGCGACCAATGGAGGTCACAGCCCATACCGGACACCCGTTTCGGCCTTTGTCTGGGTTGCTTACCCGCCGTGGCTGGGCGCCCCATCGTCACGCTTGCGGGCTAGGGCGATGAGCGTCCAACCGAAACCGAGGCTGGCCAAGGCGCGCTCGACGGTTCGCCCCGCGACGACTCGGATAGCGCGCTTAGTTTTTCGTCCCGCCAATAGCCGCAGCGGTCCTTTGCTGGCCACCGGCGTGATGGTCTTGAGTTCTTGCAGTTCGAAGTACGGCGCGAGCAGCGCCGAGAGTTCGTGACGATCGAACCAGCGGCGGAGCTGGCCGGGTTTCTGCTGCTCGACCGTGTTAAACCGCTCCAACACGGGGCGGTTCTGTGTCGCCAACATCAACATGCCGCCGGGGCGCAGCAGCGTACTCAGCTTTTTTACGAAGGCGTCATGATCGCCGACATGCGACAACACTTCGAGGCTAGCGACGACGTCGAATGACGCCGGTTCGAAATCAAGCGCCATGAAGTCGCCGGAAATGAACCGAACGTCGGGAATGCGCTCGCTGGCGCGAGTAAGCACGTGCTCCGACAAATCAGTGGCTGTGACGCGGCCAAACGGCGTCAGCGACGGACAAAACCAGCCTGCGCCGCAGCCGACTTCGATAATGTCGAGATCGGTGCGACCGAGATCGCTCAGCCACTGCAGGATGACGTCGCGTTGATCGAGCGAGACGTCGCTCAGCTTGTGCTCGCGATTGGAGGCGTTCCATGCATCCCAGAAATCGCGCTGCACTTCGATCGCCTGGGTCGTCTCGTTTGCTGCGGACTCAGGCATCGATGCGCCCCGGACTCAGCAATACAGGATCGCCAGTCCGTTCTTTGCTAGGTGCTACGTCAGCTCGATCGGCGGCAGAAAGGATTGGCAGATCGATCCAGCACTTGGTCGACTCGTTCCAACGCCGCTCGTCGCCGATGGGCAGCACGAACTGACCAGGCCGCATGCCAATGGCGCGCTCCAAGATATCGAGAATGGCGTTGGTAATTTGCGCATCGGCGCCTTCGTCATCGCGGGCCGGCGCGGGGATGGGGCTGCTCCAATCCAGCACGAAGTCGCCATCCTCGTCCAAGAACGGCACACAAACCACGATCGGCCTCTGACTCAATCTGGCCAGCCGCGCCGTGCCCAGGGCGAAACTAATCGAACGGTGTCCGGCAAAGTCGCGTTCGTGGCCTCTCTCGCGGCCTCCCGCTGACACTGCGTCCGTGGAAATCGTGACCGCAGCGTCTGGCTGCTTGAGGTGCCTTACCAGCTTGGTAAGCGCTCCCGGCCCATCAAATGGAACAACATCGACATCGCCGCTCCGCGCGCGCCTGATGGCATCCATGATCGCCGTGATCTGCAATCTCAAGCGCAACGCGCGCGGGCGCAGCGAGCGCCGATCGAGTGGAGCGATCGTGGCGATGATGCTCTTCGGAATCAGCCACGCCTTATATAGACCAATATTGGCCTCACGCGAAAAATGGCCGATGGCGATGATCAGCGACTGACCGGGTTCGCGCAGAATTGCTGGCTCATTGCGGGATTCTACCGACATATCGGCCACGAGGTCTCGGCCGATGATCAGGCGTCTCATCGCGACGTAGTCACGGAAAGGGCGCGTCATCCATTCGCGCGCAAGCCCGCGGGCGTTCCGGTCCGGGAATGCGATCGCCATCGACCGGCGCACCCGATGGCCCAAGGGCGACAGCGAATAGACAAATCCAATCGCGCTGGCCGTCGCAAAAGACCACCGGCGGGGAAAATATGCGGCTGGACGCAGCGCAACAAGGGCTAGCACGCGCGCCAAGTCGCTGAAGTGCCCGAGCGCGGGGCGGGGCGCTCTCGCCGTTGGCTTCGGACGGTTAATCTTTGGCGTCATAGCCGCTTTGATCCCGTGCTTTGGTCGCCCTGCGAATTATGGCCCAAGAGTTCCCATCTCGCGAGCAGGCTGGCCTGGAAAGGCGAAGGCAACAATCACACCAGTCGCTCGCACCGTGCCGCCGCGCAAGGAAGGACTAAAGGCGAATTCCATCCTGCCGTGTGCGCCCCGCTCGCTCGATTTGCGCTCGACATGATCAATGGCGCCGTGGGCCATTGTCCCGCTTCTTCTGAGGCGTCCCTAGCAGAAGAACAGCAGGCGCCGTCAGCCTGATCGGGCGCGCCTACCTGCGCCAGAATCAACGAATGACCATTGTCGGCGAGATTAGGCCCTGCAACATCGCGAGCGGCTCGAATTGAACACCGGACCCGGTCGGCGCGATGTTGGTTCTGAGTTGTAACCGCGATTTCAATCTCGCGGCGAAGCATCGCCGCGGCAACGGGCGTCGATGGCCGCGGCAAGTTCTTCATTCCACCACTGACGAGCTTCATCCGGCCAAACCAAGAGCGCGTAGTGGATCTGCTGGGCGTTTCTGAAAGAACCGCTTTGCGCCATCGCGTGAGCGAGAGCCACGAACTCGGTTTGGGTCTTAGGTTTAGTCTGCATGCTGAGCAGGGCAACGGCACGTTCGAGTCCGCGTACTGAGCGTAATCAATCATCGGGCAAATTTTGTTCGCGGCGTCTGTGAGGCGCCGACCTTCCAGAAGCGTGACGAACGGCCCGCTTTACGTTACATTGCTGGATTAGCGCGCGTTGTATGACGGATTACACAGTCACTTTCCTTGGATCAGATGGGGCGCCAGTTAGACAGGAGACGATCACCTGCGACTGCGATGACGACGCCATTGATCTGGTCGGCGACAACAATCATCCCCACGGGATCGATATCCACCATGGCGAGAGACACGTATTGCGTTTCCCGCCATGGCCGCGTTCGTTCTGAGCCGTTGACCGGAGTCGGCGCGCGTCAGCCGTCCATCAAGGCGATCAAAGGGTGTCGAACGCCCCACACGACTTGGAGATAAGCCGCGATGATAGTGTTCGTCCACGGCGTTCCAGATACGCCGGCGCTATGGCGTCCGCTGATTGCTGAGCTTGGTCTCCAAGCGAGCGCTTTCTCCGCACCAGCGTTGCCTGGCTTTGGAAGAGCGATCCCAAAAGGGTTCAGCAGATCCAAGGATGGGTATGTCGCGTGGCTGATTGGCGAGTTGGAAAACTCGGGCGGGCCCGTTGACCTTGTGGGTCACGACTGGGGCGCGCTTTTGGTTTTGCGCGCCGCGAGTCTGCGCCCAGACTTAGTGTCAAGCTGGTGTGTAACCAACGCAGTGATCGATGCGGGTTACAAAGGCCATCGCACGGCTCGCGCATGGGCGACGCCGCTCCTCGGTGAGCTCACGATGCTGGCAATGCGAGACAAGTCTAGACTTGAGCAGGGCCTCATCTCTGGCGGCATGCCGGCTTCCCTCGCCAAGGAAGAAGTGGAGCACGTCGATAAGACGATGCGACAGTCTATCTTGAAGCTTTACCGGTCGGCGGACGGGCTGCGGTTTCGAGGCGATTGGATCGACGATCTTGTGAAGTTGCCCTCGCGGGGACAGCTCTTCTGGGGTGAGACCGACCCTTTCGTCGATCTTTCAGTGGCGGAGCGCTTCTCGCGCGATCGCAACGTGCCCGTTCACATCGCGAGGGGAGCGGGCCACTGGGCATGCTACGAGCGCGCAGATATGCTCGCGACCGTGCTTAATTCACATTGGTCTCGCAAACGCTGACTCTCGCCGCAATGGCTGTTTCCGGCGA
>CAYUOC010000230.1:0-5243 GCA_964446305.1 uncultured Terricaulis sp.
GGCGGTGCGCGGCCGCCGCGTCGTGACCGTGAAGACGCCGCTATACGCTTGGCCGTCCGGCGAACCCGTCGCATTGGTCTCGCGCTCCACCCAGGAGATTTCCCAGGATTGGTCGGAACGCTGAATGATCGAGCGGATATGGATGGTGCGCCCCACCCGCCCAAGGCTCAGGAACGGATCGTCTTCGCGCGCGATCTCGGTGAGCTGGGCGGCCGCTTGCGGCGTCAAGAATCTGTACGCTTCGAGCCAATTCTCGCGCAGCACTACGCCGTCGGTCGGCAAGGTCCGCACCAATCTCACGAAACGGCCAAGATGATAGGCGGTCTGCGCTTCGGTTGCGCGCCATTCGCCGTCCGCTGCGCGGACGTTGAGCACCTGACCTTCTGGGGAGACCTCGACCACGTGCACAAACGTGCGCTGCTGCAACGCGACGATTGTGAGCGCGAGCGCGAGACCCGCGGAAAGAACAAGGCCGGCCATCGCCATCATGCGCCAGGCGCGCGCGGAGATGACCGCCGCGCCCATGCGGCGGTCCCATTCCTGGCGCGCGCGCCTGTACGGCGTGTCGGCCTCTACACCGGCGAACGATCGCGCCGGCGCCGTGAACGGCGTCTTCATGTGCTCTGTCCCTGAGGTGGTGGTGGCGCCGGTGGTGGGGGTGGGGGGGGGGGGGGCGGGGGCGGCGAAGCAGGCCTTGGCGGCATGCCCGCATAATTTATCGGCGGCCGCGCGCCGCCGCCGCCGCCGCTTCCGCCGGCGCTGCGGTTTGCAAGCGCGCGGCGGGCCCCGCCCGCGGCGCGGGCGCCGAGCTGCCAGACCTTGGTGGTGGCGTAAACCGCAGCGGCGCCGCCCGCGCCGCCGATGATCGCGGCGCCCGTGCCAGCGCGGACCGCGTCGGCGCCGGCAAGATGGGGCTGGCCCTGCACCACTTCCGTGGCGAGCTGAGGCGCGAACCAGGCGAGCGCGAGCACGGTCAGACCGAAGAACAGCACTTGCAACGCGCCGCCCGCGTCCAGCGTCAGCGCCGCGGGGAGCGCATCGACGAAGGTGATGGAGAACGAAGCGACGAAACCCAGCACGAAGAGCCGGATTGCTGAACCGACGACCCAGCCAAGCGGGCGTTCGGCAACCCACGCGGTGCCGTTGAACACGCCCCAAGGCAAGGCAACGAAGGCGGCGAGACTGCCGAGCTTGAAAGCGATCAGCGCGACGAACACTTGCAAGGCCAAAACGAAGAAGCCCAGCATGACGAAGAAGGCGGCCAGATAGATCGTCACCAGCGACACGAAGTCGGTGATAATGTTCATGCCGTGCCCGAGTGCGACGGTGCGGCCAAAGAGTTCGATGCCGATCTGGCCGACGCGTCCTGGATTATGGAGCTCCGCCAGACTCATGCCGCTGCCGCCGGCGCGCAGCCCCAGCATCGCGCCCGATTCATTGATGGCCCCGGCGATGAATTGCCAATTGTTGATGAGGAAGGCGAAGAGACCGATGAACAAGACTTTGCGGAAGAAGGGCGCGAGCGGCGCTTCCTGCGCCAGAGCCCATTGTGCGCCGGCGAGCACGACCGAGATGACGATCAAGGCGTTCAGGACATAAGTCACATCGCCCTGGATCAGGCCGAAGCCGGAATCAGCGACGGCGAGAAACTGATCCAGGAACGAATTGACGGATGACGGATCCATGGACGCTCAGTTCAGAAGGCGGTGCGCGCGGGCGTCGGCGAGGCGGCGCGTTCGGCCGGAAATGCGCGGCGTTGGATTTCGATCGCGCGCTCTTCGCGAGCGAGCCTTTCCATGCGCTCGGTTTCCAGCGCGCGGCCCTGGGCGATCAGCAGCGCTTGGATCTCGGCAAGTTGCGATGCCTGAATGCCTAAGAGCTGGTTGCTAGCTTGGATTGCGCCGGTTTGGCCCTCGGCGCTCGACGACGATGTGAGCGCCCGATCGATGCGTCCGCGTGTGCGCTCCAACGCTTCGGCCGCGCGCGCTTCGGCCTCCATGGCGCGGCGTAGGCTTTCGCGACTTTCGCGGGTCCATTGCTCGGACTGAGCCAGCACCTGATCGAGGTCGAAGTCCTCCCACGTCTCCGGGTAGAGCGTGCGCACGTTCTCGCCGAGCGACTGGACTTCAAAGGCAAGTCCCTGGGCGGTCTGAAACAGCGCCCGCGCATTGGAGACCGATTGGCTGAGTTCTGGCGACAATTGAAGCGGGTTCTGCCGCAGCATCGCGGTCGCTTGCTCAATTTGCCGGATCTGATTGTTGATCTGCTCCAGCGCTCGCGTCGCTTGCAGGAGGTTCTGCGCGAGATTGGTGGGATCGATAACCGCCATTTGCGCGCGTGCTGGCGACGCAGGGCCCAACACCAACGCGGAGACGATCGCGGCGACCAATAAATCTCTGAATGTGCTTTGCATCGTCCCCTCCTATTCTGCAGCAATCGGCGCTCGCGCGGGCGGCGGTTCGTTTGGCTGAGTTTGATTGAACCGCCTGATGGCGTCGGCCGCCTCGCATTGACCGCGCAGCTCCAGCCAGGCCGCCGCGAAACCCTCGGGCCCGTGTTCGGCCAGCACGCGGTCGATGAGCGCGTGATCATCCGGGCGCGAGGCGGCGACGAAGGCGAGCGCTGCAGGTCCAAGTCCGAGTTCGAACAGACGGCAGCCGCCGCGGCTCACCAAATAATAGTCGCGCTTGGGCGTCGCGTTGGCGATGAGGCCAATCTGGCGCGCGTTCAAACCAAGCGCCTGGTAAAACGCCTGGCTGTGCGGCTCGCGTGCGCGATCGTTTGGCAGATAGATGCGAGTGTGGCAGGCCTCGATAATGGTCGAAGCGATCGGCGAGCGCTCGACATCGGCCAGTTCCTGACTGGCGAACACGACAGCGACGTTCTTCTTGCGAAGCGTTTTCAGCCAATCTTGAATCTGCGCCGCGAAGAAGGCGTCCTTCAAGAAGAGCCAGGCTTCGTCGAGCACAAGCATGGTTGGCCGGCCATCGAAGCGGCGTTCGAGCGCATGGAAGAGCGCGCCGAGTACGGCGCCGGCGGCTTGCGGCTGGCGCATCAGCTCGTCCATCTCGAAGGCTTGCACCGCGCCATAGCCGAGCATCGTCTTATCATGATCGAGCAGGCGCCCATGCGGGCCCGCTTGCGTGAACGGATGAAGCGCGGCGCGCACTTTGGCGTCCTGAATGAGCGCGGCGCACAAGGTGAGCGAGCGGTCCTCGCGCGCACGGCCGCCTAGGATTTCCAGCACGCGCCAGACTTCGCCGCGAAGTTCCGGCGTCACCTCAACCTTGGCGGAGGCGATGAGCCCTAGGAGCCAATCTTGCGCGTTAGCGCGCTCGTCGGGATCGTCGACGGCTTCGAGCGGCTGCAATCCAAGCGCTTGCCTGTCGCCGAGATCGAAGAAGTCGCCGCCGAGCCCGAGGATGGTGGCGCGCGCCGACCTACCCTTGTCGAAGAGATAGACCTGCGCGCGCGGATATCTCAGCCACTGCGCGGCAAGCGTCGCCAGCAGCACCGATTTGCCGGCGCCGGTGGGGCCGACAATCATGGTGTGGCCGACATCGCCGACATGAAGATCAAGCCGGAAGGGCGTCGCCCCATCCGTGGCGGTCAACATGAGCGGGGGACCATTCAGATGTGTGTTGCGCGGAGGTCCCGCCCACACCGCCGAGAGCGGCAGGAGATGGGCAAGCGACGGCGACAACAGAACTGGCCGGCGCGCGTCGGCATAGGCTTGCCCGGGGAGCGAACCCAGCCAAGCTTCCACCGCATTGACGCTTTCAACTTGGGTGACGAAGCCTAATCCATCTGCGACCTGTTGAATTTGCCGCACGGCGTCTTCGGCGAGGGCCTCGCTTGCATCCGCCACGGTGATGGTGAGCGTCGCAAAACCCGCGCTCACCGCATCGGCCCCGAGCTCTTGGAGAGCTAAGTCGGCATCGGCGGCCTGGTTGGCGGCGTCGTTGTCGACGAGCAGCGCTTCTTCGCGGAAGAGCGCCTCGCGCAGCAACGTCAGCAAGCCCTTGCGCTTGGAGAACCAGCGTTTCCTGGTCTTCTCCAATTCGCGCCGCGCCGCCTCGCGATCGAGCGGTATGAACCGCGTCACCCAGCGATAGGAAACCGCCAGCCGATTGAGCGCGTCCAATAGGCCAGGTTCGGTCTCGCTGACGAAGGCGCGCACCGAAATGACATTGAGGTGCTGGGCGCCAAGCCGTGGCGCGAGACCGCCGACGAGCGGCGCATCGGGTAAGAGCGCATCAAGGTGAAACGGCGTGTCGGGCACGGCCACACGATGAGGCCGGTCGGAGATGCAATTGTGCAGATAGGTGAGCGTCTCTTCGTCGGAGAGCCAATGGGCCTCTGGCGCCAGCGCTTCGAGGAGCGCGAGGATTTGCTCGCTCTCGTGCTCGAAGCGTTCAAGGTGCTGGCGATAATCGATAGGCGCGCGCGGGCTCTTATCGGCCCCTTCGAACAAGACGCTCTCCAGCTTGGTTTGGCGTTCAGCCGGCGGGAGCCAGGTCAGCGTCAGAAAGTATCGGCTTTCGAAGCGTGCGCCGGCGGCCTCGAACACGGCGCGGCGCTCTTCGTCGATCAGCCACGACAACGCATCGGGCCAAACTGCGTCTGGGTATCCCGGCGCTGGCGCGCGGCGCGCCTCGACATGGAGACACCAGCCCGAGCCCAGCCGCCTCAGCGCGTTGTTGAGGCGCGCGGTCGCGCCCATGAGTTCAGACGGCGTTGAAGAGTCGAGGTCAGGACCCCGGAAACCCAGGCTGCGTTGGAAGGCCCCGTCCTTGTTGAGGATGATCCCCGGCGCAATGAGTGCTGCCCAAGGCAGGAAGTCGCTGAGCTGGGCGCCGATCGGCCTATAAGGTCGAAGATCGATCATCGCATCGGCTCACGCGCCAAAATAATGAGGCTTGGCCATGTGGCGCGGCCAGGTGTCGAGAAACCACGGATCACGCGCCGCAGCCCAAGCGGCGGCGCCTTGCAGCAGCGCCCAGAGCGGAAAGGCGATGAACGGTTGCTGCAAACCGAAGCCGATCGCTGCGCCCACCGTCGCATTGAGGATGGCGAAATTGCGCGGCACGCCGCCCATCAGAATGGGACGCGTGAGCGACGTGCGCAGCGCGATACGATAGCCTTCAGGCCCAATGTCGGCGGCGCTCATCAGATCACCGCCCCCCCAGCGAAGCCGAAGAAGTCGAGAAAGAACGACACCGCCGCGAACATGATGGCGATGC
>CAYUOC010000231.1:0-5204 GCA_964446305.1 uncultured Terricaulis sp.
CGCGGGTCCTTCCCGGTCTCCATATCACGGGGCCAGACGGCCGCGTCACTCTCTCAGCGTGAGGAAAAATCGATAGCTAAACTTCACCGGGCGTTTTGGTGATGGACGGGCTCGCTCTCGATCTTCCGGCTCAAACGCCGCCGGCGCTAAGCCTTAAAGCCTTCGCCGAATTGTTGGGGTTGACGCCGGGCCGCGTGTCGCAGCTCTGCGCGCAAGGCATGCCGCGCAGCGCAACGGGACTGATCCCTGTTGCCGAAGCGCGTGAGTGGCTTGAGGTGAACGTGCGGCCCCGTGCGCGCGGCGATGAAGTTGAAGGCCGCGCCGCCGCCCGCGCCGAGCGTGAGCGTCACGAAGCCGAGCTGGCGCGCCTCAAAGTCGAAGAGCGCGCCGGTCGCGTCGTCTCGAAAGATGAAGTGCGCGCGGCTGCGTTCCAGCGTGCGCGCTTCGAACGCGATGCGCATCTTGGCTTCGCGGCGCGCGTCGCCACATCGCTCGCCGGTGAATTGGGCGTGGATCATGCCCGCGTCTTCGCGATCCTAGACCGCGAAATGCGCGAACACCTCACGCGCCTTGCCGACACTTCGCCGCCGGAGGTCGAAGGGTGAGCGCGCTTGCGCTCTATGATGCCGCGTGGCGCGAAGGCTTGCGCCCCGAAGCCCAGCTCGCTGTCAGCGAGTGGGCAGACACATTCCGACGCCTTCCGCCAACCGCCGCCGAGCCTGGCTTCTGGCGCACATCACGCACGCCGTATCTGCGCGACGTCATGGACGCCTTGTCGGTCGGGTCGCCCGTTGAGCGCGTTGTGCTGATGAAAGGCGCGCAGCTCGGCGGCACTGAGGTCGGGCTGAATTGGCTCGGCTACATCATGCACAATGCGCCCGGTTTAACGCTGCTTGTCATGCCGTCGATCGACATGGTGAGGCGCAACACGCGCACCCGCATTGATCCGCTGATCGAAGGCACGCCCGAGCTTACCGATCGGGTGGTTGCCCAGCGCTCGCGCGATCCTGGCAACACCGCCACGCAAAAGCGCTTCGTGGGCGGCGAGCTGGTGATGACCGGCGCCAATAGCGCCGCCGCACTGCGCTCAACGCCAGCGCGCTACATCTTTCTCGATGAGGTTGATGCGTTCCCGCTCGATGTGGAAGGCGAAGGCGATCCGGTGGCGCTTGCTGTGAAGCGATCCACCACGTTTCGCGGCAAGCGCAAAATTTTGATGGTGTCGACACCGACGCTCCGCGACTTCTCGCGCATCGAGACAGCCTATCTAGACAGCGATCGCCGCCGATACTTTCTGCCGTGCCCGCATTGCGGCAGCATGCAAACGCTCGAATGGGCGCGCATCGTGTGGCCGGAGAGCGAACCGGACAAGGCGTGCGCGCAATGCGAGCACTGCGGAGAATTCATCAGCGAGGCCGCCAAGCCAAAAATGCTCGCTGCCGGCGAATGGCGCGCCACCGCCGACGGCGACGGGCGCACCGCAGGCTTCCACTTATCTTCGCTCTATTCGCCGTTCGAAAGCTGGGCGGATATCGCCGCCGAGTTTCTGCGCGTGAAGCGCGATCCCGCGCGCCTTAAAACGTGGGTAAACACCGCGCTCGGCGAAACCTGGGATGAAGGGCAAACACGCCTTGAGCCCGAAGCGCTCGCAAGCCGAGCAGAGACCTGGGGTGACATGTTGCCAGCGCAAGTCGCTGCCATCACCGCCGGCATCGATGTGCAAGATGATCGCCTCGAAATCGAAATCGTCGGTCATGGCCGCAGCGATGAAACGTGGTCGCTTGCGTATCACGTGCTCTATGGTGATCCGGCAAGCGAAACGCTCTGGAGCGAGCTGGATGCGGTGTTGCTTCAACGTTGGGCTCACCCGCATGCCATCCCCGATGTGCCCGTGCGCGCGGCTTGTATCGATAGCGGCGGACACTTCACGGGAAAGGTTGTCGAATTCGCCGCCGCGCGCACTGCGCGTCGCGTCTGGGCGATCAAGGGCGCATCCGGTTCAGGGCGTCCACCATGGCCGCGCAAGCCATCGCGCAGCGCGAAGACGAAACTGCCGGTGTATGTGATCGGCGTTGATGCGCTGAAAGAGACGTTCTCCGCGCGCCTAGCCGTTGCCGAACCCGGCCCCGGCTACTGCCATTTTCCAGATGGTCGCGATGCAACGTGGTTCGCGCAGCTCACCGCCGAACGCATCGTTACGCGCTTTCGCAAAGGCCGCGCCGTGCGCGAATGGATCAAGCGTCCTAACGATCGCAATGAAGCGCTCGATGCGCGCGTTTACGCATTGGCCGCGCTTGAAGGACTTAAAGCGCTCGGCATGCGGTTAGACGTGGAAGCGCAGCGCGTGGCGGATGCGCCGCTCCGCGAAGCGACAGAAGTTCGTCGCCTCTCGCAAGCGCCGAGCGTGATCCGCAGCAAATGGATGGAAACCTAAATGCGGGATCTAATGAGCGCCGCATCAACGCACGCGTTCGAGCGTTTCCGCGCGCGCCAACTTCAACTGCGCTGCGCAGTCTTTCAACCACGCCTCGAAGGGAGCGATGTCCTTCAAATAAATGTACGTCCACGGTGCGAGCAGCGTGACCTCATTGGTTTTCGGCGGATCGCTCAAGCATTCGAGGCCGCGCTTGTATTTGTCGGAACCCTCGAAAAAGCGATCGGTGTCAGGGAAGCCGTTGAAAAAGATGTTTGGGAAAATGCCGCGATGCATCTCGTGCTTCTCGCCAAGATCGCGGATCGCGCGTTTAATGGACATGTGCCCTTCGCGAAGCTCACTGACCGCCGCAATGAGTTTCTCGCGGCCATCAAGCTCGCCGAGAAGAACACGCTGTGATGTGGCGGCTAGCGACCTTGTGTTCTCATAGAGCGCCAGACCAGCAGGGACGACTGCTGCGTGCAACTCATCAAGCGCCTTGATGCGGAGCGTCGCTTCATGTTCTGGCAGCGGTGGTCGCGGGGGTTCTTGCGAGACGGCGGGTGTGAAAACTTTGTCGGGCTGAGCGCTCAGCGCTTGCTCGTTATCCGGCGCGGGCACAATCGCGCCCGAAGCAAGCACGGTGTAACCGGACAAATCCGGGGCGTTGTTCGTCGCTTCATTGCGCAAGGCCAGATCGACCTTGGCGCGTTCAAGCTGCTCTCGTCGATCGCGCAGGCGTCGCATCTGCCGATGCACGAAGTTCATGCGTGGCCACACTTCGTGCACGCCGCGAGTTGCAATCTTCACGTGATCGAAGCGCGCTCCGCTGCCACCCACTTTCGGCTCAGTGCGCGATGGCCCGCCGCGTTCCAACGTCGCGACCGTATCCAGCCCATTGGTCATCCAGAAGGTATGCGGAATTAGAACGGAGTCGCCGCCGGTGTCCGGTACGCCGAACGCCTTCAACGGTGAGCCCTCTTTCTGAGCTTCCTTCGCCCACTGACGCACTGCCGCGAGTGGCCTGGGCACGCCCCACTTCACGCCGGGCTTGCCGTCCCATTCGGGGCTTACAAACTCGCCGAGCTTACGACCCCACTCGGCTTCGTGGACCATGTAGAGCATGAACTCATGCGGGCTCATGAAGTCGGAAAGCGCGCGCGTTGGCGCGTCGGCGATGCTGCCGGCCCAAAGAAGTGCAAGCGCCGCCAACAACAGCAAACCGAGCCCGAACAAGATGAGCATGCCAATGCCCAGCCCGAGCTTGAAGCCCATGAAACTCAGCACAATCCAGACTAACGAAAGCGCCGCGCTCCAAAGGCTGCGCCCAAACGACGATAAGGTCATTTCCTGGGTGTAACCCGAGTCCGATCTCCACAGCAGGTTCAGCTGCTTTAAAGCGCTGCACCGCGTCAGCGCCGCGCCGCAGCGTCTCGATCATCTTGTGGAAAAGCCAACGGGCAAACATCATTCGTGTTGACGCCGTTTTCGAACGCTCTGAAACGTCATTCAGCATGAGTGCCGTTTGGCTTGGAGCTTAATCGAAATGCGCCGCGACGATCTTTGCCGGCTCGCCGGGTTCAAGACCAACACGTTTCGGACGTGGGAAGGCCGGGGTTTTCTTCCTTTTGTCGCCGAAGAGTTCCGGCAATCGCAGGGCTGGGGCGATTTCAGCGCCGCTGAGGCGCTCTTGCTCTGTGTCGCGCGCGATCTTGGTCAAGCCGCAGTTGGGCAAGCTCAAGCGTCCGAAATGTTGCGCCTGCACGCCTCGCTGATCTGGGAGCACCAAGGCCAAATCGGCGATCACGACAGCGAAGACATTTTCGTCGGCGTCGCTGAATTCGCTTCGGGCGATGGCAGCTCACATCACCGCCTCACGGTGGGCACCCTCGCAGAAATGTTTGCGCGACCATTCGCAAAGGACGCGGACGGCATGCCAATCGCCGCCGATGTTTACGCCCATCGTCGCAACCCTAAGCTCGGTGACAAGAAAACTCGCGCCGCGTTGGTTACTCTGACGCTGACCAACGTCTCTCAAGCATTCCGTCAGATGCGCGCCCGCGCGGATACCGAAGGCTTGGAGCTGTCGCCAGATTTCCTTCAGCGTTTCGGCGCGTGAGGCTAGCTGTGTCGGCTCGCCTTCGCCTTCAGCGCTTCGGACATCACGTCCGCGCATCTGTAGCTGCGTTGTTCGGACGCGGCCTTGAAGCCGGCGGTGGCGGTCGGCGTTGGCCGATGAATTCCATGCTGCGCAATCCGGCGGCGCAACTGCGCGCCGGCGCGGAGCCGGCATCCGCACGTGCGGCGCACTACGCGGTGAACAATCCGTACGCGGCCAATCTCATCGAAACGCTCGCATCGGCGGCGATCGGTGAAGCCGGGCCGCGCCCTGCGCCGCAGCACCCCGATGCAGCCGTATCGCGGGCGCTGTCGCGCGCGTGGTCGCGTTGGGCCGCGAGCGCTGGCGTCAACGGCGAGCACTTGGCCGACTTCCTTCGCCAGAGCGTCGCGAGCATGGCGATCGCTGGTGATGGCTTTCTAGCGTTTCAGATGGATGACGCGGACAAGCTACGCCTCGCGCTCCTTGATGTTGAGCAGATCGACCGCGCCAAAACCATTGAGCCCGGCGGCGGCTCCAAGATCATCGAAGGCATCGAATTTGACGCGGTGGGCCGTGTCGCGGCGTTTTGGATTTTCCCTGACCGTCCGAGCGCGCCGTTTGCTGCGGCGTTTCAGTCAGAGCGCATCCCGGCGTCTGAGGTGCTGCATCTCTTCCGCCCGATTATGCCGG
>CAYUOC010000232.1:0-5186 GCA_964446305.1 uncultured Terricaulis sp.
GCGTCGCGATAGAATTGCGCCGCGCCACCCTCTTCGACGAAGCCCATGCCGCCATGCACTTGCACGCCGAGGCTGGTGACTTCGACGCCGACGTCGGTGCCGCAGGCCTTCGCGAGCGGCGTCAGCAAGTCCTCGCGCGCTTTGTCGCCGCGATCGGCGGCGACGGCGGTGGCGTAACAGATGGCGCGCGCGGCCTGGATTTTGGCCTTCATCGTCATCAGCATCCGGCGCACGTCGGGGTGCTGGATGATGAAACCGCCGCCCTGCTTGCGCTCTTTCGCGTACGCCAGAGCCTTCTGGTACGCCGCCTCCGCGACGGCCACGCCCTCCATGCCGACATTGAGCCGCGCCGCATTCATCATCGTGAACATGGCGTGGAGGCCGCGGTTCTCCTCGCCGATCAGCCAGCCTGTCGCGCCTTCGTAGGCGAGCGTGCAGGTCGGCGACGCGTGAATGCCCATCTTCTCTTCGAGGCCAATACAGCGCACGGCGTTACGCGAACCGTCCTCGTCGCGGAATTTCGGCACGATGAACATCGATATGCCCTTCGAGCCCGCGGGCGCGCCTTCGATGCGTGCAAGCACAAGGTGGATGATGTTGGGCGCGAGGTCGTGCTCGCCCCAGGTGATGAAAATCTTCTGGCCAGTGATGGCGTAGGAGCCATCGGCTTGCGGGACGGCTTTGGTGGTGAGCGCGCCGAGATCGGAGCCGGCCTGCGGCTCGGTGAGGTTCATCGTGCCGGACCATTCGCCGGAGACGAGCTTCGCTAGATAGAGCTGCTTCTGATCCGTCGCACCGTGCTGTTCGAGCGCTTCGATCGCGGCGAGGGTCAACATCGGCAGCAAGCCAAAGCTCATATTGGCGCCGTGCACCGTCTCCATCACGGCAAGCGCGACAGAGCGCGGCAACCCCTGGCCGCCATACGCGGGATCGGCGGCCAGTCCCTGCCAGCCGCCTTGCTTGAAAGCGTTGTAAGCTTCCTGAAAGCCGGGCGCGGCGGTTACCACACCATCTTTCAGGGTCACACCCGCCTGATCGCCACTTCGATTGAGCGGCGCTAACGTGTCGGCCGCCAGTCCGCCCGCGCCTTCAAGGATGGCCACGAGTGTATCTTCGTCGAGCTCCGGATAGCGTTCGCGCAGCGACCAGAAGTCGGCGCACGCTTCGAGGGCAAAGCGCATGTCGGCGATGGGTGCGGCGTAGGGCATTCCGTGGACCTCCGTCGCGCACAATAGCCGCACTTGCCGGTCGCGCGAGTGCTTCTTGTCGACACAATGCCACTTACACTTCATCGCTGGGATAGGAGGACCGCCATGCGCCTTTCCGCTCTGATCGCTTTCGCCCTCGCTGCATGCGCGAGCCTGTCGGCGCCAGCTGAGGCGCAGCAACCCGCCGAGGCGCAGGCGGCGCCGTCCTATTCCATTGCGGTCGATCTGCCGGCCGGCGAGTATCGCCTTGATCCCCGGCATGCCAGCGTCCTCTTTCGCATCCAGCACCAGGGGCTCGCCTGGTTCACCGCCCGATTCGACACGAAAGCCGCTACACTGACGCTCGATCCGGCGGATCCCGCGCGATCACAACTCAGCGCCAGCGTCGATGCCAACAGCGTCAACACCGGTGTTCTCAACGCTCAAGGCGAACGCGCGTTCGATCAAGCCATCGGCCGCGCGCTCGGCGCCCAAACGACGCCGACGATCACGTTTGTCTCAACTTCCATCGAACGTACGGGCGAGCACACCGGCCGCATCACCGGCGATCTTACTCTGAACGGCCAGACCCACCCCGCAACGCTTGACGCCACGTTCGTGGGCGACACGAACGACTTGCTGCGCGGCGGGGCGCGTGTTCTCGGCTTCTCGGCTCAAGGCACGATCGACCGCACTGCGTGGGGCATAAACGATTGGCGCGCCTTCACCGGTAAAGACGTTCAACTCGTCATCGAGGCCGAATTCGTTCGGAGCTAAGCGTTGCCCGGGTCGCGACATTGGCTAGGGTAGCCGTTGGCGTTGGCGGCTCTACATTGCTGGTTCCACCGAGGGAGACCTGAATGAGACTTCTGTTCGCGGCTGTGGCCGCCTTGACCCTTGCCGCGTGCAATCCGCCCGCCGAGACGCCGGCGTCCACGGAAGCGCCGCCCGTTGAGGTGAACGCGCCAAGCGGCGAGTACGCGCTCGATCCGCATCACTCGACAGTGACGATCCGCGCCCAGCACTTCGGGCTCGCGCACTACACGCTGCGCTTCAACAATGTGAGCGGTACGCTCAACTTCAACGCCGAGAATCCGGCACAGTCGACGATCCAAGCCACGGTCGACGTAACCTCGCTTGATACACCCTATTCGGGCGCCCGCGATTTCGACGCGGAGCTGCAGAATTCGTCCTGGCTCGACTCCGCCAGCTTCGCGACGGCGACATTTGCCTCGACCGGCGTCGAGCAGACCGGCCCGAACACGGCGCGGGTCACCGGCGACCTGACGCTCAAGGGCCAAACCCATCCGCTGACTCTGGATGTCACTTACGCCGGCAGCCATAGCCCCCACCCGATGGGCATGCAGACCTCCTCGATTGGCTTCTCAGCCCGCGGCACGATCCAGCGTTCGCAATTCGGCATCAACGAACTGATCCCGCGCGCCGGTAACGATGGCGTCAGCGACGCCGTCGAGATCATCATCGAGGCGGAGTTCACCCGCCCGATCGAGAGCGCCCCGGTGCCGGGCAACACGACTCGGGAGCCGGTCAACTAAATGGCCGCAACGGCCCAGCGTTACACGGCCGTCGCGATCGTCCTGCACTGGGCGATCGCGGCGGCCATTCTATTCCTGTTTCCGCTGGGCCTCTGGATGCATGGGCGCGCGGAAGACGGCGACATCAGCGCCGAAGTCTTCCGGGCGTATCAACTGCACAAGTCGATCGGCCTGACAGTGCTGGCGTTGAGTCTGGTTCGCTTAGGCTGGCGGCTACTCAATCCGCCGCCGCCATTTCCCGAGCACATGCCGGCCTGGGAACGCTTCATCGCGAAGGCGACGCATTGGGCCTTCTACGCGCTGATGATCGGCCTGCCGCTTTCGGGCTGGCTCTATGTTTCCACAGGCTGGTCAATTCACGACGACGCGCCGCTGCCGGTGGCGACACATTGGTTTGGCCTCTTCCAAGTGCCGGCGCTGTTTGGTTTGAACGCAGCCGGTGAAGGTCTGCGCGCGGGCATAGCGGACGCGGCCATGGAGGCGCACGAACTCCTCGCGTACGCGGCAATCGGCTTGGCCGGTCTGCATGTGCTGGCGGCGCTGAAACACCATTTCTTCGACAAGGACGCGGTGCTGGCGCACATGATCCCAGCGTTACGCGCGCCCTTCGAGAAGGAGGCGCCGCCGAAGGATCCAATCCGCCTCGCGATTATCGGCGTTGGGCTCTCCGCCACGTTGATCGGGCTCGCCGCGGGCGGGTTCTATGTGTTCGGCGGCGGTGCGGCAGCGACGGCGCCGCAAGCGCAATCGTCCTTCGAAGTGGTGGAAGCGCCCGTCACGACCGAGGCGCCGGCCACGACCGAGACGCTCGCTCCCGAAGCTGCAGACGCCGCGCCTTCCTGGCGCGTCGACCCCGCGCGCAGCTCCATCGCCTACGCCTTCACCCTCGATGATGGCTCGGGCGGAGCGTCTCGCATCGAGGGCCGCTTCGGCCGTTGGCAGGCCGACATCCGCTTCGACCCGAACGATCTGGAGCGGTCAGCCGTAGCAGTGACGATCGAGACGGGCTCAGCCAGCAACGGCATCGCCGCGCACGACAACGCCATGCGCGAACCGGGCTGGTTCGACACAGCGGCGCACCCGAACGCCACATTCCGCGCAGATGAATTCCGCCGCCGCGGCGATGGCTATGAGGCGCGCGGCGAACTCACGATCAAGGGGCGTGACCGCAACGTCGAACTGCCGTTCACACTCGTCATCGACGGCGATACCGCCGTGATGAACGGGACGATCACCATCGACCGCGAGGACTTCAACCTCGGCGACAACGTCGAGGGCTCAGAGATGGTCTCGCGCAACGTCGACGTGACCATCCGCGTCCAGGCTGCACGCACGCCATGAGCATTGCGGGAGCGGCGGATATCCTGCGTGCCGGCGGATTGGTCGTTTTTCCGACCGAGACGGTTTACGGCGTCGGCGCCGACGCCACGAACCCGCGCGCTGTCGCGCGCATCTTCGCCGCTAAAGGCCGGCCGCAGTTCAATCCTCTGATCAGTCACGTTCTGAGCGTCACCGAGGCGGAGCGGCATGCGGTGCTGCATCCGAAAGCGCGCGCGCTCGCTGAAGCGTTCTGGCCAGGACCGCTAACGATTGTGGCTCCGCGCCGCGCTGAAAGCCCGGTCGCGGAGCTTGCGTGCGCCGGCCTCGGGACGATCGCGCTGCGATCACCGTCGCACCCCATGGCCCGCGAACTGCTTGAGGCGTTTGGTGGACCCGTGGTGGCGCCCAGCGCCAATCGCTCCGGCCACGTCAGCGCCACCACCGCCGCGCACGCGGCGGCTGATCTCGGAGATGCCGTGGATCTCATTCTCGACGGCGGCGCCGCCGGCGTGGGCATCGAGTCCACCATTGTCGCCGTCGACGCAGAGGGTCGCGCCACTTTGCTGCGCCCGGGCGCCATTGGCCGCGAAGCCATCGAAGCGATCACCGGCCCGCTCGCTTCGCCCGCCACAGGCGCGATTGCCGCGCCCGGGATGATGGAGAGCCATTACGCGCCGCGCGCGCGCATCGTGCTCGACGCCGCTGCGCCGCCGCCCGGCGCCGCCTACCTCGCGTTCGGCGCCGAAGCGCCTGCGGGCGGGCTTACGCTCTCGGCAACCGGGGACCTCACCGAAGCGGCGGCGAACCTCTACGCTCACTTGCGCGCGCTCGATGCGACGGGCGCTGATACAATCGCTGTCGCCCCCATCCCCGGCGGCGGTTTGGCTGAAGCCATCCGCGACCGCCTCGCCCGGGCTGCCGCACCGCGTTAGAGTCGGACTCACATGTCCGATCTCGCAAACCAAATCGCCGCCCGCGTCGGGGCCAAGAACGTCGTCACCGACCCCGATCTCCTCGCCCCGCACCTGAATGAGTGGCGTGGCAGATATAGTGGCCAGACGCCCTTTGCCGCTTATCCAGCCACAACAGATGAGGTGGCCGATATCGTGAAGCTCTGCGCCGC
>CAYUOC010000233.1:0-5181 GCA_964446305.1 uncultured Terricaulis sp.
TGACGATCGAGACGTTCGATCTGAACGAGGTGCCGCTTTACAATGGCGACGTCGAAGCGGCGGGTGATCCGCCGGGCGTGGCGGCGTTCAAGGACGCGATCCGCGCGGCGGATGCGGTGTTGTTCGTAACGCCCGAATACAATCATGGCGTGCCGGGCGTGATGAAGAATGCGGTCGATTGGGCCTCGCGCCCTGCCCGCGATGCGGCGCTGAACGGCAAACCGGTTGGCATCATTGGCGCTTCGCCCGGGCAGACGGGCACGGCGCGCGGGCAAAGCCAGTTGCGGCAGGCGTTTGAGTTCACGAATTCGTTCTGCATGCCGCAGCCGGAAGTGCTGGTGTTCCGCGCTCTGGAGAAGTTCGACGCCAACGGCGAACTGACGGATGAGAAAACGGCGGCGTTTCTGGGCAAGTATCTTGAAGCACTGCGTGTATGGACGCTGAAGTTCAAATGAGCGTTGCGGGGGCTGAGCACGTCACGGCAAGCCTCGAGATCGCGGCGGAACGCGCGGGCGATCTCACCGGCGACATTTACAAACGCCTCTTCGACTACTTCCCCGAGACAGAGGCGCTCTTCGTTCTGGATCGCGGCGGGGCCGTGCGCGGCAACATGCTGGCGCACGCGTTCAACACCATCCTCGATTTCATCGGCGAGCGCCGCTATGCGCACAATTTCATCTCGAGCGAGATCGTGACGCACTTGGGCTACGAGGTGCCGCCGGATGCGTTTGCTTCCTTTTTCACGGTGATGCGCGACGAAATTCGCGCGGCCTGCGGCGTGGCATGGTCGGCGGAGATGGAGGAGGCCTGGGCGCGGCTTCTGAGCGAACTCGAGCGCTACGTCGCACGGCCCGCCCACATGGCGCCTTGACGATCGAGCCTCAAAGCGCGAGCCAAGACGCGGGAGCCCGGGCATGTCACTGTTCGAGTTTGTGCTGGCGTTTTCATCGGTGATTTCGGCGCTGGCGCTTGGGCACGTTCTGGCGGGCGCGGCTCACCTCTTGCGCCGCCGCTCGATGGTGCGGTTTTCACTGACGCATGCGCTGTGGATGTGGAGCATGATGGCGCTGGTGATGGGGAACTGGGCGGCCGATTGGCAGTTGCGGTCGCTGACGGAGTGGCCCGCGTGGTCAGTGCTTTGGCTGGTCACGAGCAAGATCGCGCAATATGTGCTGTGCGTTTTCGTGACGCCCGAACTCGGCGATCGGGACGAGACGATCGATTTGGTCGCGTTCCACGAACGAGAAGGTGGCAATTATCTTTGGGCGATGGTGGCGTTCGGCGTCATCGCGATTTTCTTCAATTTGGCGTTCTCGGGCTTCTACGGGTCGTGGCTGCACGACTCTGTCATTTCGCTCGTGGCGATTGCGGTGACATTCGTTGCGATATTCATCAAGGCGCGGTGGGCGCAGGTCGGCGCTGCGGCGGCGTTTGCCGGTCTGGCGACCTATTTCCTGATCGCGTCGAGCACTCTCGGCACGGCTTGAACCGCCGCGCGCTTGACCCTGGCGGCGTCCGGTCGCAATCCACTTCCTCATGAAGATTCTCATCGTTGGCTCGGGCGGGCGGGAGCACGCCTTGGGCTGGAAACTGAAGCAAAGCCCGCTGGTGACGGAGATCATCGCCGCGCCGGGAAATCCGGGGCTCGCTGAGCTTGGGCGCTGCGTCGCGATCAAGGCCGAGGACGCGCGCGAACTGGCGGCGTTTGCGCTGCGCGAGCAGATCGAGCTGGTGGTCATCGGGCCGGAAGCAGCGGCGGCGGCGGGGTTGGCCGATGCGCTGAAGCAAGTCGGCATCCCCTGCTTCGGGCCGAGCAAGGCTGCGGCGGAACTCGAGGCCTCGAAGGCATTCATGAAAGAGTTCTGCGTGCGGCACGGCGTGCCGACGGCGGAATACAAAGTGTTCGACGATGCGATCCGCGCGAAGGCGTATCTCGGCGATCGCGAGCCGCCGTTCGTCATCAAGGCGGATGGCTTGGCCGCGGGCAAGGGCGTGGTGATCGCCGAGACGCGGCGCGAGGCCGATGCGGCGATCGATGAAATTCTGTTTCTGCGCAAGTTCGGCACCGCCGGCCAGCGCATCGTCATCGAGGATTTTTTGCCGGGCGAGGAAGCGAGCTTCTTTGCGCTCTGCGATGGCGAGACGGCTGTGCCGCTGGTGGCGGCGCAAGATCACAAGCGCGCCTACGATCAGGATAAGGGCCCGAACACCGGCGGCATGGGCGCCTATTCGCCGGCGCCGATTTTCACCGACACGGTGCGCGATCAGACGATGGAACAGATCATCCTGCCGACGCTGCGCGGGATGAAGGCCGAGGGACGGCCATTCGTCGGCGTCTTGTTCGCGGGACTCATGATCACGCCGGCAGGGCCGAAACTGATCGAGTTCAACGTGCGCTTCGGCGATCCGGAATGTCAGACGTTGATGCGGCGAATGAAGAGCGATCTGGCGCCGGTGTTGTTGTTGGCGGCGCAAGGTGAACTTGCCGGCGCGCCGAAAATTGTGTGGGACGAGCGGCCGGCGGTGACGGTGGTTTATGCCGCGCAAGGCTATCCGGATGAGCCGCTGAAGGGTTCGGTGATCCGCGGCGTGGCGCAGGCGAACGAAGCGCCGGACGTTGTGGTGTTTCATGCTGGCACGCGCGTGGACACGGATGGCCTGCTGCGCGCGGACGGCGGCCGGGTGCTCAACGTCACCGCCACGGGCGCGACGCTGCGCGATGCGGTGAACGCCGCCTATGAGGGCGTTGCCCGTATCGATTGGCCTGGCGGCTTCTGCCGCAGGGATATCGCCTGGCGGGCGCTGGGGTAGGCTTGCGCTTGGGCGCGCGGCGTCTTTAAGTCCGCCCATGACTGAACCAGCCGAAGACCCGCATGAGAACTTCAAAGGCGTGAAGCCGGTTGAGGAGCGCCATAAGCTCGATGAGAGCGCGCTGGATGCGTGGCTGAAAGCGAATGTCGAAGGCTATGCCGGGCCGCTGACGATCAATCAGTTCAAGGGCGGGCAATCGAATCCGACCTATCAGCTGGTCACGCCGGCGCGGAAATATGTGTTGCGCAAGAAGCCGGGCGGAAAGCTGCTGCCTTCAGCCCATGCGGTCGACCGTGAGTTTCGCGTCATCTCGGCGCTCTACCCCACCGGATTTCCGGTCGCGCGGCCCTATGCGCTCTGCACGGACGACAGCGTCTTGGGCGCGATGTTCTATGTGATGGAAATGGTCGAGGGTCGCGTGCTTTGGAATGGCGCGCTGCCGGAGATGGACAAGGCCGATCGCCGCAAGACGTATGAGAACAAGATCGCGACGCTGGCGAAGCTGCACAATACCGATCACGTCGCGATTGGACTGGGCGATTACGGCAAGCCGGGCAATTATTTTGGCCGTCAGATCGATCGCTGGTCGAAGCAATACAAATTGAGCGAGACGGAGAACATCGATGAGATGAACCGGCTCATCGAATGGTTGCCGCAGACGATTCCGCCGGGCGAGCGCACGTCGATCGTTCACGGCGACTACCGGCTCGACAACCTGGTGCTGCATGAAAGCGAGCCGCGCGTGATTGCGGTGCTGGATTGGGAGCTATCGACGCTCGGCGATCCGCTGGGAGATTTCACCTATTATCTCATGAATTGGGTGATGCTGCATGATGGGCGCGCGAGCCTCGGCGGCGTTGATCTGGCGGCGCTCGGCATCCCGACGCTGGAAGAAACCGTGAAGCTCTATTGCGACCAGACCGGGCGCGATGGCATCGATCAGCTCGATTGGTATTTCTCGTATAACGCCTTCCGGCTTGCGTGCATTCTGCAGGGCATCGCTGGCCGCGTGCGCGACGGCACGGCGGCGAGTGCACACGCGGCGCAAATGATCCAGCGCATCCAGCCGCTGGCGGCGGCTTCGTATCACTACGCGCAGAAGGCCGGGCTGAAGTGAACGAACGCCAGCGCGATCTCTTTCTTTACGTCTGGTCGAAACGGCGCACACCCGGACAAATGGCGGTCTCCTTGCGCGGGGCGCTGATCGGGGCGCTCGGCGGGCTGGCGTTTGCGGCGATTATGGCGGGCGGCATCGATCCTGCGCAGCTGGTGACGCGCGGCGGTACGTTGTTGTTGATGTCGGTGGGCGCGTTCGCGGGGATTGGGTTCTTCTTGTCCAACCGCGTGTTCGCGTCGCAAGAGACGATGTACCAGAACATGCTGGCGCACGGCGCGCAGGTCCCGGCGGAAAAGCCGGTGATGCAAGGCGCAGATCGTTGGCCCGCGATAGCGGTAGGCGTGGCGGTAGCTGTGATCGCTGGTTTCATCGGCTTTGTCTGGATTACGCTCGGCTGAGCGAAAAACGGGCGTAAGGTGTTGACGCCGCCTGCCCCCGGGCGGATCAAAATGGCTCGTTTTGGGGGATTCTCATGTTGCAGCGCGCAATGACGTTTGCGGGAGCGGCCGCGGCTTTGGCTTTGCTGGCGGGTTCGAGCTTCGCGCAGGAGCAAGAGCCGCAGGTCGCCAGCATCATTCACGCGGGACGCTTGCTTGCGGATGCGTCGAACGGGCGGGTGCTGACGGAGCAATCCATTCTCGTCGGCGCCGACGGCAACATCATTGCGATCGAGGCTGGTTATGTGACGCGCGATGGCGCGACGGTGATCGATCAGCGCAATCGCTTCGTGCTGGCGGGCCTCATCGATAGCCATGTGCATTTGACCGGCGAACTCGGGCCGAACCAGATCATCGAAGAAGTCACGCTCACCGCCTCGGACGCCGCGCTGCGCGGGGCACAGAACGCGCGCACGACTCTGATGGCGGGCTTCACCACGGTCGCTGATCTGGGCGCGCCGAACGATTCCATTTTCGCGTTGCGCCGCGCGATCGCCGAGCGGCGCGTGCTTGGCCCGCGCATCCTTGCTTCTGGCTCTTCGGTGACGCCCGATGGCGGCCACGGCGACGCCAACGGGTTCTCGCCGGATATCGTCGATGTCATGCGTAGCCCTTCGGCGTGCTCGGGCGCGGACGCCTGCCGGCGCGCAGTGCGCCGCCAAATCCAGGCCGGCGCGGACGTGATCAAGATCACCGCAACCGGCGGCGTTCTTTCGAACACGGCGGCGGGCGTTGAGCAGCAATTCAGCGATGCGGAGCTGCAGGCGATCGTGGAAGCGGCGCACGCCATGGGCCGCCGGGTGACGGCGCACGCGC
>CAYUOC010000234.1:0-5166 GCA_964446305.1 uncultured Terricaulis sp.
CGCGCCAGCCCAACACGGCTCGTTGGCCGACGACACGTTAGCCCAACACGGCTCGTGGGCCGACGGCGCGCCAGCCCAACACGGCTCGTTGGCCGACGACACGTTAGCCCAACACGGCTCGCTGGCCGATGACTGGCTGGGCTTGGATGATTTCGATCGTTGCGCCCAAGACTGAGAGCGCCACGCCGATAGCGATCAGCGGCGCACGCGGGAACGACAACGCCGCCAAGATCGAGAGCGTGAAGAACGCCGCAAAGTGCGCCGCCTTATCCCAGGGCAGCATCTGCGGCGCATCGGGCTCCGGCGCAAACGCGGCGTAAAGCGTGAAGACAAGCGCGCCCGCCAAAGCCAAGCGCAGCGCCGAGAGCAAAGTCTTAGACATCGATCGAAACTTAGAACGCGACGCCAAGCCCCGCCAAGCGCAACAGCGCGACTTTTGCAGCAGCAATCCCATCCGCGATGGCGTGCGGCGGCCCAGCGCCGCGACTCAAACCAGCGCCGCCCGCGGGCACCGTAGACTGCGAACTATTGTAGCTACGGAGATCAGCCCATGCACCCAAACACCAATGAAACCCGCCGCGCCCTGTGCCTGGCGCGAGACCGCATTCGTGCCCACGGCCTCTGCCGAGGACCACTCGGTGCCGACGGTGAAGGTGTCTGCCTCGCCGGTGCGCTTGGCTTCACCGGCCAATGCAGCGAAACGATTGACGACGCCAGGCGCTGCGGCGGCGCGCGTCTCAATCCAACCGGCGTCGTGGCCGGCGGACATGAGGCCATTCGTCTAGCGGCGGCCGAGCGGCTGACGCGCCTGTCTGCGGACGACGGCTATTTCGCAGAGATCGACTACTTCGACGGCGGCTTCGATGACTTCGACATCGAGGTGCTGGGCGACCTTTGTTACGAGGCTGAGAGCGCCCAAGACGTCATCAATGTCATCGATGGGGCCGATCGCCATGCAAAAGCAGCAGACCGCAAACGGCGTTGAGGCCGCCTTGGCCTGGCGGCGGCGCGCAAACCACGCCGCCAGGCGCACCTAGCGCGCCCGCACAAGCCGCCTTATCGAACTTGCGCGGTGAAGCTTCTTGTTGGGCGTGCGCGAACGCAACGCGGCTCGCTCCTCATGATCTGTTGGATGTGGGAGCAAACTCATAATGCGGCCGCAGGTCCGCCCGCGCCGAACCGCACAAGGAGCAGCACAGGCGCACATCGTCCAACCGACGGCGCTCGCCCCACAGCGCGATCGCCAACATCATCGTGATCTCACTCGCATGACGGCAGCCGCCGGAGTCGATCGGCGCGCCCATGCAACTCACGAGAAAGCCGACGGCGCCGCACGCGCGCGCTTCCCCGATCGTGATCTTGCTCCCCACGGTCGTCTCCTCAGACGACCCCATGCCGAAACGAGGTTGGAGCTAAGGCTGTGAGCAGCAAGAGCGGCAGCTTTTGAGCGGAAGCCAGTCTTTGCGTCCTTCTGCGCGACCGGCAGGAAGTCGCCGAAAAGTGTCATCGGCGGCGCCGGCCTGCGTTGTGGCTTCAACCACGGCCGATGATATCCCATTGTCCTGGAGCGATGGTGGCGAGGGCTCCTGCGCTGGTGATGGTTGTTCCGCTCATGATCCAGTCGAAGACGGTGCCGCTGCTGTTTTGCCAGAGGATATCGTCGCGACCGTCGCCATTGTAGTCGCCGATATTGACGATGCTCCATACATTGGGATCGACGCTGGCTACATAACCACCGCCGAGGAGCGTTGCCCCGTTCATGTGCCAGACGACAACGGCGCCTCCGGTGTTCATCCATAGGATATCGTCGCGCCCATCGCCGTTGAAGTCACCGATGCCTTGAACGTTCCATTCGGCGCCGACTTGCGCGCTGGTGGAAGCGCCTGCCGCGATGGTGCGTCCGTCCATATCCCAAATCACAGTCTGTTTCGACGTCGTGTTGCGCCACAAGAAATCATCGCGCCCATCACTGTCGAAGTCGCCGATGCCCTCCAAATTCCATTCCGCACCGAGATTTGCGATCCCGCCGCCTGTTGCAAGGGCGCCGGATGCGTTGGTCTCCCACGAATAGACGAGGCCATTCGAGGCGTTGCGCCATAGTATGTCGTCGCGCAGATCACCATTGAGGTCGGCGACAGCTAGAAATGACCATTCGGCGCCGAGACTGGCGAGGCTTTGCACGGACCCGACGGCAGCGCCGTTCATCTGCCACGACACAACCTTGCCGGTGGAATGACGCCATACGACATCGTCTCGCCCATCACCATTGAAGTCGCCGATGCCGAGCGCCGTCCAATCCGCAGGCACAACACTGGCGATATAGCTGCCACTTTGTAGCGACGTACCTTGCACGCTCCAGCTCACCACCGCTCCATTGGCGCCATGGAACAACACATCTGACGTGCCATCGCCGCTGAAGGTGGAACAGGCCCGATCCAAAAATACGTCGCGATCCGTGAAGTCGAGAAACTCAACGCTCGTCAGCGTGTCTATGCCTTCGCCCGTGACAGTCCATGTGCCGTTCGCGTTGCGATACCACGTCGCCGATGACGAAGCGAGTGCGTACCGTGACGTATCGATGCCCCCTGCGCCATTGATGATGTCATTGTCGCCATTGCCGGTCAGCACGTTGGCAACATCGTTCCCGATGAACGTATCAACACCCGAGCCGCCAATGGCGTTCTCGATCGTGACGCCCCGCGCGATCGATATGTTGCCGATCATGAGACCGGAAGAGTGCACACCGGCGCTTGAGAAGGACTCGGGTCTCAGATCAATCTCCGACGGTGTGGAATACCCGGAGACGTCAATCGTATCGACGCCACCCGCGTCCCAGATGCAGAATATTGCACCCTGCGTGGTGGAGCCGATGGAGAAGGCGGCGATGCCGGTGTTTGAGTGGAAGCCGTAGATAGTATCGCCGGTCCGTGTCGTCATGTTCGGGCCGTAGAGATATTGCGCGGCTGCGATGTCGAACATTTGAGGCGCGGTGACGTAGTATTCGCCATAGGACGCGCCGGTGAAGGTCTCGTTGAAATAACTTTGGACAGTGAATTGGCGCGTGTCCTGCCAAAAATCCGCGTCGGCGTTGTAGGTGACGCCGCTTTGAGCGCCGCCGTCATAGACGCTCGGGTGCAGCAGCCCGAGCGTGTGGCCGATCTCGTGCAGCAATATCTGCGCGCCAAGTGGCAGCGCCGCCGGATTGGCGTCGTAGTCGCGTGAAATGTTGACCCACACATCGCCGTTAGCCAGCGAGGAATCCATCCCGCTAGGGTCAGGCAGATAGGCGAACGCCGAGAATTGCGGCGGCCCGTTGACGAAATTGCCGAACAGAATCGTCGCGTTGTTGGTGTGGCCATCTTCGGCGCGAACGAATGTGATGTTGGCTACCTCGGCCCAACGCGTGAGCATCTGTTCGGCCACCGCGATCTGGATGGAATTGAAGGGCTGAAAGCCCGTGACACCGGTATTAGCAGGCGCTGCTCCGCTCACCCGAAAGGCATAAGTGACCGTAACCGGCGTCCCCGGCGTCACAGCCCAGCTCGCGCCGTCGCGGTTGAGCTGCAACGCGCCTTGATCCCAAGTGAAATAGGGAAGGCCGTTCGGCGCGTCGCCGCTCGTTGGTGTTTGGAACCCCTGTTCGCCGTCGCGTTCAGTCGCCCAAGCTCCAAATCTCGGCATGTGATCTCTCCCGTGTGCGCAACGCTAGTCAGCGTTACGCGCAGGTCCGAAACGGATTGCGACGAGACGCAGTCTGATCACGCATAGGTGACCTCACCTGCACAAATACGGACTTTATGCACGAAGCTGAGGTCTACACGCTCGAACGTCCCGATAGAGAGTCCGCTACTTCAGCGCGCAGCGTTGCCGCAGATGTCCTCAAGCGGGTCGGCGCACAGAATGACCAAATCCGCTTGGGCTCCTCTAGCGATCACACCGATGTCGCTCTCGCGGTGGAGATGTCTCGCCGCGTTGGATGTCGCCGCGGAGAGCGCCTGCATTGGTGTGAAGCCGGCATCGACGAGCGCGCGCAATTCCTGATGAAGGCCGATGCCGAAGGGGGGATGCTCGTCGTCACCGTTTGAGTCAGTACCTGCAATTATAGGGACACCGGCATTTTGAGCGCGCGATGAGATTTGACCAAGCACGCCGACGAGCCGACGGGTCATACCCGCTTGGGGCTCGCTCAACCCGTCGATGATGGGGTTGTACATGGAAAGGTTCGGCGCAAGCGCCATACCGCTCTGCGCCATGCATGCCCAGAGCGGATCACTTTGTGGGCCGTTCAGCTCATCCAACGCCGCCACCAAATTCGCTGCAGGCTCATCTGCGCGCCATAACACCGACTGAAGCAAAGCGGAGGCGTGAGAAATTTCCTTCATGCCTGCGCGGCAGGCGCCTAGAGGTCCAGGACCCGGCGCTATGTGGCCCACCACATCTAGGCCCCGCGCACGCGCCACCGCGATGATAGCCGAAAGCGTTTCGGGTGAGAGTGCATTGTGAACCTTGATGGCAACCGCACCGGCGTCGGCCATTTCCGCCACCGCGGCGGCTGCGTCCTGCGGCGCGCCAACGACGCGGTGAAAGGACGCCACTTGCTCACCGTTGAGCGTGGCGCCTACGAAATGGGCCACCGTAGGCCGTCGCGACAAATTCTTTGACCGGCCTACTCTCTCCAACGCGGCCAATCGCTTAGCGCACGCAGCAATGGCGTGTGCTCGCCGGAAGGTGACGTTCACCCATGAGACGCTTGCCGGCCTCGGCTAAGGTTTGGCGGCGGTGTCTGATAACATCCATTGAGTTCAACGTCGCTTGCGCCACAGAGCCAGCATCATTCCTGTGGCGGCTAGCGTGTTGAAGTGCTCACTGACGGCGCGTCCGCCATCTATGGTTCTATTGACCTGAATATCTGGCCGGAAACATCTGGGCGTGTGGTCGCCTTACCTTATCCAGCTTCTGCACGGGGACTGAGGCCAAGCTCGGCGCGTTCGGCGGCAAACATCACCTCCTCTGTCGTCCGCTTGAGGTCGCTCGCCGGAACACCGGACGCCTGCGCCACCGCCTGGGTGAGCCGCGCCGCTTCGGCGTGATTGCCAAGGGCAGCTTCGACATCGGCCAATGCGAGCAAGGTTTGGCGCAACAGCGGCGCCGCACCCAGCCGCAGCG
>CAYUOC010000235.1:0-5107 GCA_964446305.1 uncultured Terricaulis sp.
TTGCGCTTCTCTTTGTTGGAGCGCTGTTGTCCTTTGGCCATGACGTCAATCTCCGTCGCTGAACGCGAGGGAGATTAGGCAATAGGCGGTGGGCGGTAGGCAATAGGAAAATGCGGGTGCGCGTGCGGCGCGCGCGCCGGCGATGGCGCTCTGTTTTGGCGCCTCTCCCCACCCCTGCCCCTCCCCACGAGGGGGAGGGGAAAATGGCGGCTTACTGGCAATCGCTGTCGAGCAGGCCTTCGTCGTTGGGGCCGTTGCAGACGTCGTTGTCGTCGAAGAAGTAATCGACGGCGGCCGCGCCGACGGCGGCGCCGGCGGCGAGGGCGCAACCGCTGGCCAACGGGGCCGTGAGGCCGAGCAGAACGAAGAGCGCGGCGCGTGTGCTGTTTTTCATGTGAAGTCCTCCAATGGAGGCCAACACGCGCGGGGGCGCGCTGTTCCCGGCGCGCTCGTTGCGGCAGCGGATTATCTTGGAACGGCGCCCGGAATGCCTACGTTTGCTCTAGCCATGCTGCATTGGGCCAAAGCTTTTGCGGTCGTCGCGGTTCTCGCCTCCGTTGTGGCGCTTGGGATTTATCCTTCGCCGCTGGGCGTTGTGGCGCTGTTCATGACGGCGGTGTTCGTGACGCTTGCGGTGCTGGCGCTGATCACCGGCGCGTTGGGCAGACGGCGCGACGGCTGGTCCTATTCGGCGACGCAGGCGCTGGCGCTGGTGACGATGGCGGTGGGCGGCGCGTGGTACGGCTTCGAATGGCTGGCGCAGAGCGCGAGCTAGTAAGCGCCGAGCGTTGCGGTGAAGCGTACGGGCAGATTGATCTCGACTGGATCGTCATCGAGCATTTCGACCATGCCGCTCGGTTGCACGGCGAACGAAGCTTCGAACAGCGCGTTGCCGTAGAAGACGACGCCCGAGCAGAGGAACTGATCGTTTTGGTTTTGGCCCTGGTAGGTGGGCGCGCGCGCGAGCCTATCGAGTATCTGCGCGGTTTCCTCGTCCGGCTCGAAGGTGAGGATCGGATGATCGGCGCGTTCGAGCAGGAAGAACGGCCCGTCCTCACCACGCACGAAGAAGCAGAAGAAGCTCAGATAATCGAGCACGGTCTCGACCGTGAGCCGGAGCGGGGCGCGGAGATTGGCTTCATGGATCGGCGGCGATGTGCCGTTCAGGCGATGGAGCCGCTCGTTGACGACGAGATAGTAGATCGACGCATCGCCCCAGGCAGGATCGACGACGCGTACCAGCGGCGCCTCCTCGTACCAAGGCAGCATGCAGAAGGCGACGTGGCTGTCGGCGCTCGCGGCGAAGCGGCCGTCGACGGGCGTGATGAGGCGCAGCAGCGTGCCGCGCTCTTCTTCGCTGGGCGCGCGCCAGGGCGGCTCGATGCCGTGACGCAGAATGTGCGAGACGGGGCGCAGCGCCTGATCGAAGGTCCAGTCCGGCGCGCGGGCGCCTGTCGTATCGATCCTCAAGCGCGCGCTTCGTTTACGCCGCGGCCGAGCGCTAAGAGCGCGGCGTTGGCGATGGCGTCGGCGTCGAGGCCGGCGGCGGCGTACATGGCTTCCGGCTTGTCTTGATCCTGGAAGATGTCCGGCAGCGTCAGCGTGCGGACTTTGACGCCGCGATCGAGAATGCCGTCCTTCGCCATGAAGTGCAGCACGAAGGCGCCGAAGCCGCCCTCCGCGCCCTCTTCGATGGTCAGCAGCACTTCGTGCTCGCGCGCGAGACGGCGGATGAGATCTTCGTCCAGGGGCTTGGCGAAGCGCGCGTCGGCGAGTGTTGTGCTGAGGCCCATGGCGGCGAGCTTGTCGGCGGCTTTGTTGGCTTCCGACATGCGGGCGCCGAAATTGAGCAGCGCAACGGACGTGCCTTCGCGCAGGATGCGGCCTTTGCCGATTTCGAGCGGAGTGTCTTTGTCGGCGCCGAGCTCGCCTTCAGCGTCGCCGCGCGGATAGCGGAAGGCGCTGGGGCGATCATCGATCACGGCGGCGGTTGCGACCATGCGGCTGAGCTCGTTGCCGTCAGCAGCCGCCATCAGGATCATGCCCGGCAACGCGCCCATATAGCCGACATCGAAGCTGCCCGCGTGCGTCGGGCCGTCGGCGCCGACGAGGCCGGCGCGGTCCATAGCGAAGCGCACCGGCAAACGTTGGATGGCGACGTCGTGGACGACCTGGTCGTAGCCGCGCTGCAGGAAGGTTGAGTAGATCGTGCAGAACGGCTTCATGCCATCGGCGGCGAGGCCGGCGGCAAAGGTGACCGCGTGCTGTTCGGCGATGCCGACATCGTAGGTGCGGTCCGGGAATTTCGAGCCGAAGAGATCGAGGCCGGTGCCGCTCGGCATGGCCGCGGTGATGGCGATGATCTTCTCGTCTTTCTCGGCCTGGCGCACGAGCGCTTGCGCGAACACTTTGGTGTAGCTCGGGATCGAGCCGCCTTTGCTCTGCTCGCCGGTGACGACGTTGAACTTGGTGACGCCGTGATATTTGTCGGCGGCGTTTTCGGCCGGCGCGTAGCCCTTGCCCTTCTTGGTGACGACGTGGATCAGCACCGGGCGATCGTCATATTCCTTGGCATTCTTCAAGACACGAGAGAGCACGTCGATATCGTGGCCGTCGAAGGGGCCGAGATAATGGAAGCCGAGTTCTTCGAAGAAGGTGCCGCCCGTGACCATGGTGCGCGCGTATTCTTCGGTTTTCTTGGCGATGTCGTGGATGGTCTCGCCGAGCGCCGAGGCGACGTTCTTGGCCGTCTTGCGGATGCGGCGGTAGGTCTTGGTCGCGGCGAGGCGCGCGAGATAGCTCGACATGCCGCCGACCGGTGGCGCGATCGACATGTCGTTATCGTTCAGGATGACGATCAGGCGCTTGGTGGTCTCGGCGGCGTTGTTCATGGCTTCGTACGCCATGCCGGCGGACATCGAACCGTCGCCGATGACAGCGATGACGTGGCTATCCTCGCCGCGCTTGTCGCGCGCGACGGCGAAACCAAGGCCGGCGCTGATCGAGGTCGAGGCGTGGGCGGCGCCGAAGGGATCGTACTCGCTCTCGGCGCGCTTGGTGAAACCGGAGAGACCCCCGCCCTGACGCAGCGTGCGGATGCGATCGCGGCGGCCGGTCAGGATTTTGTGCGGATAGGCCTGGTGGCCGACGTCCCAGATGATTTTGTCGCGCGGCGTATTGAATACGAAGTGCAGCGCCACCGTGAGTTCGACAACACCGAGGCCGGCGCCCAGGTGGCCGCCGGTTTGGCTGACAGCGCTGATCGTTTCGGCGCGGAGTTCGTCGCAGACTTGGCGGAGCTGATGCCCCTCCAGCTTCCGCAGATCGGCCGGGACGTTGATCTGGTCGAGCAACGGAGTTTGGGGCGCCATCAAGTCCTCAGCCTTTGATTTGGATCAAAAGCGTAGCCCTGTTCCCGGCGGAAAGCGACGCCTAGACCATGGCCGGAACATGGTTTTCCCGCCTCTTTTCGTGCGTCAGGTGGGCGCAGCGGGGCTAGGGTTACCCGGTGGACACAGCGCGCGACCGAGCGCTAGTCACAAACCTCGCGCGAACTGGTGCTGGTGAACTCGAAGGTGCATTCGCCGCGGCACATCATAAAGCCGCGGTTTTCCCGCCCAGTGGAATCGCCATAGCGGCTAAACTCGTAGTCGTGACGGTCCTCGAACCTAATATTTCGGCGCCCTTCAATGCGGCATTCTCGGAGCATCTCAGCCAAACAAGCGTCGCGGGACGCTTGCGTGTCGCCGTAAACATCATCCCGAGTTATGCTATTGATGTAGTCCGTATCCTCGGAATCTTCCTGGAAGGTTTGCATACGGCACGCTCCCAAACGCGTCCTAACTTCCGCCTCACGCGCATGCCCAGCGTACGTCGTCAGGAATGTTTGGTATGTTGAGCGCCGCCTTTGCGCGATTGCCTGTTGAAATGCGACTTCAGCCGCCCTGTTTACCTCATCCAAACGACTCTGTGCGCGGCCGCGCATTAGGCCGCAATTCTCCGGAACCGAATTGAGAAATGCCGAAAGCAATGTGATCGAGGTCTCCGTCGATATCGCCTCCCAATCCGTCTGAGCTTGCTCGCAGGACACTACCGAAATTACCGCGCCACCGTCGCCGCCAACTGCGCACGGCCCAAAGCAAAATGCGCTTGAGCCCAGAAGACCGTTCGTTTCTAGCGGGTTTTGCCGGCCTCCCGTCGCATCCCAAACTCGACTACGCACGCGATTGAACACTTCGTAGACCGTGCCGCCGCGCAACATCTCCGCCGCCAAAGCTCTGGCATAGGGGCTGTTGCCACTATCGCCGCCGTCCTGGGCAACTTCGTTCGGCATTGTGGCATAGGCGATCAGCACGCCCGTGGTGAGGCCCATATCAGACAGACCAAGCTCAGCCTCGCTTCCAGCGCTGCGGGTGAGCTGAATTGATCGCGTCAGCGGATTATTGCGGCACGCGTCAAGGATGAGGATGCTCGCACCACCGGCGCGAGAACCCAAAACGGCCAATAGATCGTCCGCAGGCAAGAACGCGCGGGAAAGCGCCCGTCGTAAGCGCGACGCATCCGCCGGCAAATCGGTCGGTTGCCGCGCATCGCGCGGTAAAAGATAGTTGGCGCCATTTACCTGAACTCCGTGACCGGCAAAGTAGATTAGCCCGATCGCGTCATCACCCGCCGCCTCCAAAGCGCTTTCGAACGCGTGAAGTGCATCCCCCAATTGCTCGCGCGTTGCGTTGCGCACCACAGGCACCGCCAACTCGAATCCTACCGACTGCAGCGAGCGCGCCACTAGCTCGGCGTCCGCAACGGGATTTTCGAGTTTGCCTATCTCGTCGCTGTAGTCCTCGATGCCAATCACCAACGCCAATCGCGGCCGGTTGTCTGCGCCGGATGGTTGGAGGGGCGTTTCGACCGGATCGGTTGGCGCCGTCGCTTGCCCGCAGCCGACGAGCACAACGACAATCAGCGTCGCAACGAACCGCGCCCAGCCACTCATCGCTCTCTCCTAGCTGCAAGTCTCGCGGGTTTCGGTGCGGGTGAGTTGACGGCGGCAAGTCGCGGAGCACGCGAGCGCACGATAAGTCCCGTCGGCATCGGTGCGCGGCGTCAT
>CAYUOC010000236.1:0-4951 GCA_964446305.1 uncultured Terricaulis sp.
GGGAATTATCGCGGATCGTAAATGGCAACGATGAATGGACCGGCGGGACGAGTGGGGGGCTGGGTCTTGGCACGAGCGGTCTTGTGCTTGAGTTTGCCCATCCGGACGTGCGCGCTGCTCTGAACGCCTATGCCTCAAACAACAACGTCAACATTCTCTCAACGCCGCGCCTGGTTGCGAGGTCGGGCGGGGAAGCGGAGATTCAAGTTGGCACCGATGTGCCGGTGATCACATCTCAACAGGGCGCATCAACCCAGACGTCGGGCCGGACCGATATTCTGCAGACGGTGCAGTATCGCAGAACCGGGGTCATCTTGAATGTGCGCCCCATCGTGCTTGGCGACAATCGGGTCGACATTGAAATCGTGCAGGAAGTATCGGCGGCGCAGTCGAATACGACCGCCGATATCTCAAGCCCGCTTATTCTCAATCGCAACGTGCGCACGCAGATATCGTTGACCGAAGGTTCAACAGCCGTGATTGGCGGGCTTATTCAGGACTCATATTCACGCGGCAATCAGGGCGTTCCGGTCTTGAAAGACCTTCCTCTGGTTGGACAGCTTTTTAGAACCGACACTGTGGGCGCTGACCGGACCGAATTGCTGGTGTTGATCACGCCTCATATTGTGGACGACGACGAATTGGCCCAAAGCGCCAGCAATCTTTCTCGTCAACTCAATCGTGGTCTCGCCCGGCGCGGCCCTCATGCTTACACTTTGTTGCCTTGGGCGCCGCCGTTGCGCTTTCGGCGCGTGCATGGCGGCCAAAACATCCTCTCTCAGCCGCAACCGCGCTGGCCATTTGGTCAAGTTCAAAATGGCCCCTCTGTCGCTCAGGAAGAGGCGCCACTCTCGCCTACGCCGGATACAAACGGATCGGTTAGCGCCGCCTCGCCTCAGGCTGCGCCGAACGGCGCGATCGATGGCGAGGGAAACACTTTGCCCAACGAGGGCGCCGAAGCGCCGGCGCCGTCGCCCTCTGGCCCGGCAAGTTTGCTTCCTGAGAACGGCGCACCTGCGCCTTCGGCTGCGCACACACCCCCACCCGGCCAGGTGACAAACATTCATGCCGCGGCGGTGCGAGCGCTACAGGCGGTTATCGATTCACCGGGGGCTGATGCCCAGGAGATTGCAAGCGCCCGCGCAGCGATCGCCGCGCTCGCGTCGCCGCAATTCTAAAGTAGGGCTGATGGTTGAGGGCAGTAGGCGCGCCCGAGGCTTAAGGGGGAGGCCGCACTCTCATTGGGCTTTGCAGAGCAGCGCGCTGCGTTAGGCCTTCAAACGCTCCTTTGGGCCTAGTCCTGGCGCAAGCAGGGAAACAGGGCCCAAAGAAATCGTGTCAGCGCGCGGGACTGCAATTGCGTCAGCCACAGCCACGACGAAATTTGCGGCCGCATCCGCTGCTCAAGCGGACTAAGTGGCGGCGCATAGATCGCATGCGAGATGTGGTTGCCTCAAAGGCGCTGATGGGTATCAGACTAACTGTGATTGCTGCGCCAGCGCTCTGAAAGCCTTCTTGCCGCACTGGCCCGGTCGCGTTCGAGGCGCTCCGGCTGGAGGATTGAAATTCGTTCACCAGAGTAATCGATGAGGCCCTCTGCTTGGAGCTCGGACAATAAGTCGATAACGCCGCTCTCCGTCGAGCCAATTTGGGCCGCAAGCACTGCGCGCCAGCCATCGGGCATTTGCTTGTTTGAGCCTTGCTTCGCCAGATGCGATAATTGCACCGCCAATCGCTCGCGCTCACTCAGCATGGTGAGCTCAAAAAGCCGATCAGCGTTACGAATTGCGCTGCGTGCCAGCTCCTCAAGGGCAGCTTGCTGGAAAGCGGGGCTCTCATTGAGAAGTCGCCTGAAATCTTGGCCGGGGAGGGCCAGGAGTGCGCCTGGGTCGACCATTTCGACGACGTATGCTGGCCCGCCGCCATCGAACAGAGCGGCGAGGTCGCCGATGTGATCGCCCGGGCCCAGCGTCCTCAACACGATCGGTTTGCTGGCGTCGATATCAAACAAGAGATGGAAGCGTCCCGACCAGACCAAGAGCACATCGCCGTTTAGAGAGGTCCTTGTGTAGGGAGTTGGCTGATCGCGAAGCGATTTCGCGATTTCAGACAAGACGTCTGCGGGTAATCGCTCAAAGATTCGGAATCTTTGCAGCTCCAGCGGCTTTCTTCGCAGCTGTCCAGGCGCGTCCTGTTTCATGGGTATGGCGCACAGCCCTTGGAGGCGGGCGCCAGTTCGCCGCGATCATGGTCTAAGAAACCCACGAACAGCCCCAACATCCCCATCTGATTACAGGCGGCCGCCGTAAATTGCACTAACTAAGTTTTGAGGCTGCCATGGCGGTGTGACGGTTTGACCAAGGCCCAAAATGGGTCAACCCCTTGGACGGTAAGCGATGCGGACTTGTGGGTCACGGGCACAATAAGTAAAGTTATAGTGAAGTAAAACCAAGAACTGAACTTATCTCAGTCGTAATAATTTATGTGATCTCAGATGTTGTCGCTGCGAGAATGCGGTAATTTCGCCAATAACAAATGCATCGGGAAAGCACCATTAAGTTTACATGTGCTTCGATATGTGAGCAAAATCACACATCTCCGCGGGCATTAATCTTCCCCAGTGTAACGCTACGTGATCGTAGACGATTTCTTGCCTTTGGTTGTGATATCGGATTCGTACCGTTTGAAGAGTTGAACATTGAGCGGCCCCAAATCTGAGAAAGTCGATCTAGAGGCGGTTCGCGCGCGCCGCGCCCGCATCGAGCGCGAGATAGAGATGCTGCGCGCGGAGGATCGCGAGCTCATGATCGCTGAGGCTGCGCTTGTGCGACTGGCGGAACTGCTGACTGGCGCGCATTCGCAACCGGTTCCACGACAATCAGAGACTGGTGAGTTGACAGGCGGCGAGGCGCCGGATGCACAAGAGCGCGCCTCCGAGCTGGCGGCGGCCAAGGCGGCGCCAGGCATCCTGACACAAGGATCTGCTCTTAACGTACCTTCACGAACGGGTTGGACGCGCCCCTTGAGCCAGCGCGACTATATTTTGATGGCTCTGAACGATGCCCCAGAGTGTTGGCTCAGCTCGGCCGAAGTCCAGGCGCTCGTGAGGGACCGTTGGGGGGCGGCAATCCCAACGCAAAGCATGCGGCCCCTGCTGACCAACATGAAGCAAAAGGGCGATATCGTGCGCAGAGGTCGTTTGATCGCGTCCCAGCGCCGCGTGCAGAGTGACGCGTCTTTTGTGGAGCGGGGCTGGCGCGCAAAGTCGGCCTAATCGGCGCCCCCAGTTATAGACCCTAAGTGGGGCGTGAGGCTCTGGCGATTGGAGTATGCCTTTCGTCGCTTTATCCAACAATTTGACCAGAGCGTGGCGCCTTTGGCGCACGTCCTCAGTCCCGCGCAGTGAGAGAATTCCTATTCTAATCAAGGGTATAGGGGGCATTGGCGGTATTGGCTGAAAGTTAGAGCGACAAATTCATGAACAATTGACAGTTAAAATTCCCCTCCATAGGGTTCGCGTTGTTGGGACGTTGGGGGGGCTAACAAAAATCCCCTTATGCGCGACCCGAGTTTTCGGCGTGCTCGGCTGGGCTCGCCGTTTTGAAGGGGATTAACGGATGAATACTAAGAAGCATCTGCTCGTTGGCGCGGCGCTTTTGGGCGCAATGTCCTTCGGCACAGCGAGCGCACTTGAGGTACCAAGTTCGGAAGTGGGCGGCGACGTCCAAAACCCCAACGTCTTGGTCGCTCCTTACCGACTGGCTTCGGAGGTCACCAACACCGCCGATACAACAGTCGGGGATGATGCCGACGATGGCGCGATCATTCTTACTTTCGACCCGACCACCGGCAACTTCCCGTCTGGCAACGTCCTGTTCGATGTAACCATCACCAATGCGGGCTTCGACGGGCCGATCGATGGCACCGCTTTTGATTTCTCAAGCTGCGCCGCGGGCTCCATTGGCGCGCCTGCGCCGAACGCCAACGTTTCGACTGGCGGCGGCGACAATGCCACGACCGTCACCTATGTAGTCTCGAACCTCAACACGTGCGAGGACGGCGAGAACCCGGAGCTCACGATTCCGGTAGACGTTGGCGCCTCGGGCAATGTCCAGGTAACCATCGGTGTCCGCACTGAAGGCGGTTCGCCGGTCGATGGTGGTCCGGTTTCTTACACGGCAATCTCGCGCGCAGCCGCTTTTGCGGTTGATATTACGGCGGGAACCATCGCGACGGCGGACGTGAACGCCGTTGGTGGCGCATATTCCGACTTCACTCCGACCGGCGCAAAAGACCTTGGCACCTTCGCTATCGACTTCGACCCGACAGCGAACGTGAACCTCACCGGCACCAATGCCAGCATCGCTGACGTTGTTGGCGTAACCATCGATGTGGTCGGCAATTACGGCGGTCTCGACCCGGTCGCCTACGGCGATGGCGCGCAACTGACGGGCGTACCGTTCACGGTGGTGGGCACCACGGCCAGCTCTGAATTGACAGCGGCCGGCGATATCGACGACTTGACTGCGCCGATCGCTTTCGAAGTGACACCGGACGGCAATCCGATCGCGGCGGGTTCGTTCAATGCGACGGTTACGCTCGATCTGGCCGCCTCATTGACGGACCCGGCGGCCACTGCCGGTATCGTTGGCCAAATCAACCGCAACGGTTCGAGCGAGACGCTGCCGTGGACCGCTTCGGCGACCCAGGCCGCCGGCACCGGCTCGACGACATTCGTTCGGGTGTCCAACCCGACCGACGATCCGTTCGGCGCCATCAGCGCTCGCGTGCTCTCGTCCACCAACGGCGCGACGGTTGGCGCTGAAGGCCAACTCGCCGCTACGTTGGCGGCCGGTGGCGAAGCGCTCTTCACCTCGCAAGACCTCGAAAACATCCTCGGCAACTTTGGCCGCGGCGACATCGAGATCGTGGTTGAAGGTGAAGGCGCCTT
>CAYUOC010000237.1:0-4901 GCA_964446305.1 uncultured Terricaulis sp.
CTCAAGCTGCTTCTCGACGCCTTGCTTGGCGAAGATCGGCGTTGAGTCTTTCCAGAGATGCACGCGCTTTGCATGGCTCGGCATTAGCATGCGCACGAAGTCTTTGGCTTCCTTGTAGGCGGCCTCGCCGTCGACGTGAATTTCATCGACATCTTTGTCGTAGAGATCGCGGATCGCGCGCTTCACCAGCGAGCTTTCCTCGTAGATGAGCGCAGGCGCGACCGACTTCATCGTCTCGTCGCGAATGGTTTCCCACGCGCGCGAGAGATATTCGTAGTCGCGCTTGATTTCCGTCTTCGTGCGCTTGGCGCCCGCCGTGCGGATGATCAGGCCCTGGCCTTGCGGCACTTCGAGGTCGGTGGCGATTTTCTTCAGACGCTTGCGGTCCGTCGCTTGCGTGATCTTGCGCGAGATGCCGCCGCCACGGCCGGTGTTCGGCATCAGCACGCAATAGCGGCCGGCGAGCGAGAGGTAGGTTGTGAGGGCCGCGCCTTTGTTGCCGCGCTCTTCTTTCACCACCTGCACCAGCATGATCTGGCGGCGGCGGATGACCTCTTGGATCTTGTAGCGGCGGGTCAGGATGCGGCGGCGGCGCTCATCGCGCGCTTCGTCATCCTCTTCCTCGTTTTCGCTTTCCTCTTCCGCTTTCGCCAGCTCAGCCTTGATGGCTTCCTGGTCGTCGTGCGGGATGGCGTAATAATCGGGGTGGATTTCCGAGAAGGCGAGGAAGCCGTGGCGGTTGCCGCCATACTCCACAAAGGCAGCCTGCAGCGACGGCTCAACGCGCGTCACCTTGGCGAGATAGATATTGCCTCTGAGTTGTTTTCTGCTGGCTACCTCGAAATCGAAATCTTCAACGCGGCTTCCGTCGAGCACCGCGACCCGGGTCTCTTCCGGGTGGGCGGCGTCGATCAACATTTTCTTGGCCATTAAGGGCTCCGTAGGCGTCGCGCGCACGGGCTTCCGGGCTTCCGGACCAGGCCGGGGCAGAGGCGGCGGGGCGACGCAAAGTCATGAGTGGTGATCCTGCGCGATCGCCGCCCGGGCCCAAGGGGCCTCCGGCGCTAAGATCGATCGCTTGGCGGATCATAAGTGGGCTCCAGTTGACGCCGCCTGAATGGATGGCGGCTTACGCGACCGACCTGGGTACGGGGGCTCTAGGTCCGAACGTGGCAGCCAAGACAGCGCCACAGGGCCCGATTTCGCCGTTCCGCAAGGCGGGAGCGCGCCGGGCGGCCTGGGGATAAGTCCCGGCGGCGCACGCGGCGATGGCCGTTACATATGCATGATTTGATCGGGAGTGGAAGCGCCGCGCGCGGGCTTCAATTATCCGGGCGCCCAGTTTCGGGTGACGGCGCCGGGATAAGTTCCGGCCGAAGGACGCCTTGGGCGTCCGGACCGGTTAGGCGGTAGCCGGGGGACAACGACAGCGTCCAGCCTGGACCTGTAAGGCCGCCGGGATTGGGCCGGGCTGCGGTGAGCAAGTTGAACGCGGGTGAGATGAGCGCGCCCTCGCTGGCGCGCAGTTCGCCCCAAGCGTCGCGGAGGACCAGTTGTTGGTAGACCGTGCCAAGGCCTTCGACGGGCGTCACCTGCTCCGGGTTGAACTCGAACTGCATCTGGCCGAGCGGTAGTTCGAGGCGGGCGCCTGAGTAACGGGCGGCGAGCTCGGCGACCAGGCGGCGCTGATTTTCGGCCCGTATGCGTTCCTGGGCCGCAATCTCGGGGCCGCCATAGCGCTCGGCCCGTCGGGCAAGGTCCCGAGCGTTGAGCTGCCTGGCGCGGAGCGGGCTGACGAGCAGGTCGGCCGGGGCCCATGCCGCGAGTGAGGAGCGCCAGTTGCGGGCATATTCATCGAGCAGCAGGCCGTAGGCGGGCCCGCTGGCATACGCGTAGGAGCGGGCGAGAGCGTCGTGCTGATCGTAGGCGTTGAGCGTGCGGGCGGCGAAGAGATGCTGCTCGTCGCCAGCGCCGAGGCGCACGCCCGTGTAGGACGCCAGACCCTCGTTGCGATCGAGCGCGGATTCAGCGGCGGGCGCTTCGGGGAACGCCGCGAGCCGCGCCATGCGGAAGCCAAGCGCGTCTTTCGCGGCATTGCGGCGCGCCCGGCCATTCGAGAGCATTGCGGTGGCGAGCGCGCGCAGTTCGAGGCGCATAAGATAGCGGCCGCGTTCGGTTTCGAGGTGCGCTGCGTTCGTGTTCTGCATCGGCAAGCCGATCGGGCCCTGCACGCGGTGCCAAGCTTCGTGCGCTACGAGCACGCGGCGCGTGGCGGCGTCCTCGGGTAACGGACCGACAACCATGATCCAGCGCACCCCGCCCCAATCGACGGTGGTGTTCGCGACGGGAACGCCTTGCGGCAGCACGCCGGCCCAGCCGCCGCCCGCAGTGAGGCTCAGGACGTTTTGATTGTCGCGCTGTGTCGCCCAGGCTTGGCGCGTACGGCCATCGACAATGATGAGGGGCCCGCACAGGCTCGTGTTCCAGAGCTGGCCTGCATCGGCGCTGCACATCTGTTGCAGCTCAGACGCCGCCGCCGCTTGCAGCCGGTAATCTTGCGCTAACGCTGGTGAAGCGCAGAGGGCGAGGCAGGCCGTGAAAATAAGCGCGCGCATGACGCAGAGTGAACACGGCGTTGATGTTTGCTCAAGTCTGGCGCGACAGGCGGCCTTTTTTCGCAACTGCAGAGGAACTGTAGTTACCGCTCTATTCACCTAAGTTTTCAACTCGATAGCAAGCGGGCTCGGGTACTTTCCCAATCTTCATGGACGTTACTCGTCGAGCCTTCGCCTTCTTTGGCGCGACTGCCGTGGGCAGTCTAGCGATGGGCGGCCGCGCCTTCGCGGACGTGCCGTCGTCGGTGCGCGGCGTGCTGGTGCAAGAAGCTGGCGCGGCCTGCCGCGTGACGCTGGCGCTCGATCGCCCGGCGCAAGCGAGGACGTTCTTCCTCTCCGAGCCGTCGCGGTTCGTGATCGATATTGCCAATGCGCAGTTGGCGCTGCCGGGCGGCGCCAGCGGCCAAGGGCCGGGCGCGGGCGTCGTGCGCCGCTATCGCTACGCGCAGCAAGCCAACGGTATCTCGCGGGTGGTGCTCGATCTTGAAGCGCCGGCGAGCCTTGTCCGCCAGGAATTGGGCGGGCGCCGCAATGCAGCTCTGAGCTTTGATCTGGCCGCCACTGCTCCGCTTACGCCGGCGCCTGCGCCGGTCGAGCGCGCCGGCCGCGATCAGCGCCGCCGCACGATCGTGATCGACGCCGGCCACGGCGGCCGCGATCCGGGCGCAATTGGCGTCAACGGCACGCGTGAGAAGGATGTCGTTCTGCACTGCGCGCTAATGGCGCGCGATGCGCTGGAGCAGCGCGGCTATCGCGTGGCGCTGACGCGCGACGCGGATACGTTCGTCGAACTGGAAAATCGCGTGCACTTCGCCCGCGGCCAGCACGCCGATCTTTTTATCTCGATCCACGCGGATTCGAGCCCGAACCCGGCCACCACTGGCGCCTCAGTTTACACGCTCTCGGACCGGGGGCAGGCGCGGGCGCAAGGCATGGTGGCGTCACAGAACTGGGATATCGATCTTGGCAACGCTCGCGAAGCTGTCGCGCGCGACATCCTCTTGGATCTGACCCAGCGCGAAACGACCAACCGGTCCGCCGAGTTTGCGCAGGTGGTTATCCCGAAGCTCGGCGAGGTCGCGCCGCTGGTGCGCAATACCCACCGGAATGCTGGGCTGTTCGTTCTGCTCGCGCCGGACGTGCCTGCGGTGTTGATTGAAACCGGTTTTTTGAGCAGCGCCGTCGACGAGCGCCGCCTCAATGATCCCCGCGCCCGCACCCGTATGGCCGTGGCCATGGCCGACGCGGTGGACGCCTATTTCGCGCCGGCTGCGCAGTACGCCGCCGCCGGCTAAATTTGGCGCGAATCTTAAGCTAATTCCGCTACATTCGAGATGCCGTACCGGCCTTAATCGCGCCTCATTACGAGGCGAGGCCGGGCGGCTTGAGTTATTAGCGCGCAGAAGCGGGGCGCAATGTCGCGAACAAGTTCATACGACCGCGGTTGGGAAGACGACGATTACGACGACGATTACGATCGTCGCGATTATCGTGAGCCCCGTGGCGGCGGCGACGGCGGCGGCATTCCGTGGCGCAAGATTCTCATCGGCCTAGGCATCGCCGTGGCCGCCGGCGTGCTGGCGGTGATCATCTTTTTGATCGCGGCGCTGCAGGGGCTGCCGAGCCTCGAAGACCTGCAAGATTATCAGCCGCCGGTGACGAGCCGCGTGCACGCCGGCGACGGCGCGCTGGTCGCGGAGTTTGCGCGTGAGCAACGCGTGTTCGTGCCGATCGAACAAATTCCGGACCATGTGAAGAACGCCTTCGTCGCGGTGGAAGACGCGCGCTTCTTCGAACATTCCGGCATCGACTATCAGGGCTTGGCGCGCGCGGTGCTGCGCATTCCGCTCGATGTCATTCAGGGCAACCGTATTCAGGGCGCCTCGACGATTACGCAACAGGTCGCGGGCAACATGCTGACGGGCCGCGCGGCCAGCTGCTCCGGCGGCATCGGCGGCATGTTCTGCGCAATCTGGACGAAGCTGCGCGAAGGCCTGGTCGCACAACGTATCGAGCGCGTGCTCGATAAAGACCGCGTCCTTGAGCTCTATTTGAACCAGATTTATCTCGGCAACCGCGCCTATGGCGTGGCGGCTGCGGCGCTCAACTATTTCGACAAGCCGCTTTCGGAACTGACGGTCTCGGAAGCCGCGTATCTCGCCATTCTGCCGAAGGGTCCGGCGAACTATCAGCTGCCGCGCAACCGCGAGCGCGCAATGGACCGCCGCAATTACGCGATCGGCCGGATGCTCGACCGCGGCTACATCACCGAAGAGCAAGCGGCGG
>CAYUOC010000238.1:0-4882 GCA_964446305.1 uncultured Terricaulis sp.
GCGCGGCGTTTTCGAGGCTGTCCGAACCGTGGACCGAGTTGGCTTCGATCGATTCAGCGAATTGCTTGCGGATGGTGCCCTCGGCGGCGTTGGCCGGGTTCGTGGCGCCCATCACGTCCCGATACTTGGCGACGGCGTTCTCACCTTCGAGCGCTTGAACGACGACCGGGCCCGAGATCATGAAGTTCACGAGGTCGCGGAAGAACGGGCGCTCCTTGTGAACCGCGTAGAAGCCTTCGGCTTGGCCTTCCGAGAGCCAGATGCGCTTTTGCGCGATGATGCGCAGGCCGGCCTTTTCGATGACCGCGTTGATCGCGCCCGTCAGGTTACGCTTGGTGGCGTCCGGCTTGATGATGGACAGGGTGCGTTCGACGGCCATGGCTCAGGAGGCTCCGGGTTGAATTGGGAGCCGGGTCTATAGCTGCACCGCAGCAAACCGCCAAGTGCGTCAGAAGCACCCGATCGCGCCGATCCTGCCATCGGCGGCCAGTATGACATTTATGCGTTGGGGCGCGTATTCGAGCGTATTCGCCATATTGTGGCTGATGACCCGCGCATCAGCGGGCAGCCTCGCCTGGTGTGTCTCGCCCCAAGCTTCGCCCACGAGGTGCGCATAGTCGCTCGCGCCGCAGGCATTTCCGGCGACGGTGAAGTCATCCGGATTGAGCAACGGATCGAGGCCAGCTTGCGGCGCAGGGGTTTCCTGCGCCGCGCAGCCGGCGAGCATCAGCGCGGCAAGAACCGCGCTGCGCATCTCAGTAACACTCCAACGCCGTGATGATGCCGTTGGCGTCGGTGATGATGTTCAGGCGCTCGGCGGAGAAATCCTGCGTCACCATCGAGTCCGGCTGGATGATGCGGATGTTGGCGCCGGCCGGCAGCGTCACCGCTGCGAAGTTCGATCCCACGAGCGACGCGTACTGCGACGCGCCGCAGGTATCTTGCGCGGTGGCCTCTGCGGCGGTCGTTGGCGCAGGCGCCTCGGTCGTGACCGGTGTTTCGGTCGTCGCCGGCGTCGTGGTTTGGCCGCAGGCCGCCAACGCCAGGGCCGCGCCCGCCATCATCAATGCACGCATGTTCGAGATACTCCTCAATAACAATTGAGCGACGCGACGTTGCCGTCCGTGCTGGTCGTAATGTTGAGACGCGTCGGCACGAAATCCTGCGTGACCATCGTCTCTGGCGTCACGATGCGCGTGCCCGCCGGGAACGTGGCGAGGTCAATGCCGCTGGCCGGCGTGCCGATCAGCGCTTGATGCGCGGCGGCGCCGCAAGTGTCTTGCGCGGTGGCTTCCGCGGCATTGGTCGGCGCGGCGGGCGTCTCAACAGTGGCGGGCGCTTCGGTGGTCGCCGGCGTCGTCGTCTGGCCACAGGCGGCAAGCGCCGCCGCGCAGGCCGCGATCAAGAAAACCTTACGCATTTGCTTCACTCCTACCCGCAGGTTAGCCGCAGTGCAGTCTCGTCACCTTGCCGTCCGCACCGAGATCGATGTTCAGACGGTCGGCGCGGTAGTCCATGGTCACGGAACAATCGTGACAGATCACCCGCGCACCTGCGGGTAACTCCGTGCGGTCGATTTCGGCGCCAACCGTTCCGACGAGGTGGGTGTATTGCGCCATCTGACAGGTATCGGGCGCCGGGCGGTTGATCTGCTGCTCGGTGGAGCGCTGCGCGATCTGATCCATCTCGCGATAGGTGAGGTTGCGTTCATAGCTGCTGCACGCCGCCAGCCCAATCACCACTGCCCCTCCGAGCACCCAACGCATCATTGTTGCTTCTCCCAGCGCCCCGCGGCGCTCTCTTTCCAATACGACGCGGTAATGCCGCTCTCTTTCGCCTGTTTCCAGCGGGATCGGGCCGATTCCAAGGCGGCCGGATCGCGGCCATCGAAGATCAGGCATGCGCGCTCAAAGCTGGAGATGTCGCCAGGGTCGGCGTCGTCCACCAGGAAGAGCGCCTGCGCGCCGTTCGGATTGCCGCCTTCGACTGTCAGCCACACCGGCTGCTTCTTGGGATCGCCCTCGCGGGCGTGCGGCACGAAACTATCTTCGCGAAACGTCCAGATCGCGGTGTCGAGCTGATCCACGCGCTCGGGCGAACCGGCGCGAACAAGCGCACGCCACCCGCGCTGCAGACACTTCTCTAGAAGCGGCGGCAACGCGCGCTCCAGATCACTCTTTTCGAGATGGTAGAACCAGAGTTCAGCCATCAGCCTCTCTCGATCCGCACGACGTCGGTAAGTTTATGGTGCTTCAGCTTGCTGCGGATCAGGTCTGTCGCCGGGCCGAGCATCCGCGCGGTCACCAGCACGCTGAAATGATCCTTAGCTGCATCAATCTCTGAGATGTCGGCTGACCCGATGCCACCACCGCTCAACTCGCCCCACAGGTCTTCGCCCATGTTTTTGATGCGATGAGACAGTTCGAATGTCGGATCGTCCCAGCGAAGGATGATCTTTCGCGGCACCTATTCCTCGTAACGATTTTGGATCAGGCGGTTGAGCAGACGCACGCCGTAGCCCGTGGCCCAAGCCGGCGAGAGCGGGTCCTCGTACGGGCCCGGCTTCCATGCCGTGCCGGCGATATCGAGGTGCGCCCACGGCGTGCCGTCCTTGACGAAACGCTTGATGAATTGCGCGCCGACGATCGAACCCGCGACAGGCTTGCCGGCGATGTTCTTCATGTCGGCATTCGGCGTGTCGATCAGCTTATCGTAGCCGGCGCTGAGCGGCAGGCGCCACACCTGCTCGCCTTCGGTCTGGCCCGCAACCGTGATGGCATGCGCCAGATCTTCGTCGTTGGAGAACATGCCTGCGTTCTCGTGGCCGAGCGCCACGATCACGGCGCCGGTTAGCGTGGCCAGATCGACAATGGCCGAGGGCTCGTACTTGTCCTGCGCGTAAAAGACGGCATCCGCCAGGATGAGGCGGCCTTCGGCGTCGGTGTTCAGCACTTCGATGGTTTGGCCCGACATCGTGTTGACGATGTCGCCCGGGCGCTGGGCGTTAGCGCCCGGCATGTTTTCAACCAGCGCGACGATGCCGACGACATTGGCCTTCGCTTTGCGCAACGCGATCGCCTTCATCGCACCGGACACGGCGGCGGCGCCGCCCATGTCGCCCTTCATTTCATCCATGCCGGCGCCGGGCTTCAGCGAAATGCCGCCGGTGTCGAACGTGACGCCTTTGCCGACGAGCGCGACAGGCTTTGCGCCCTTCGAGCCGCCGTTCCACTTCATCGCAACGAGGCGCGCGGGGCGCGACGAACCTTGCGCCACTCCAAGCAGCGCGCCCATGCCGAGACGCTCCATCGTCTCAGGCTCAAGAATTTCGACCTCGACGCCGATGGTTTCGAGATCGCGCAGGCGTTCGGCGAAGCTCTCGGGATAGAGAACATTCGGCGGCTCGTGAACGAGATCGCGCGCGAAGAACACGCCTTCGACGATGGCCGCGTCCTTTTCCGCGCGCGCCTTGGCGGCAGCGGGGCCATCCATGGCGATCTCGACGGTGGTGAGCGTCGGCTTTTGTTCTGGCTTCAGCTTGGTGCGGTAGGTGTCGAAGCGGTACGCCGCGAGGCGCGCGCCCATGGCGGCGTGCGAACCGGCTTCGGCCTTCGAGACGCTCGGCAGCGCGTCCGGCTGCAGAATGAGCTTCTCGGCGCCCGAAGTGAGGACCCGCTTCACGGCGTGGCCGGCCCAGCGCTCGACAGCCATGCCGTCGGCGCCATCGGCTTTGCCGACCCCGATCACCAGCACCCGGCCGAAATCCAGACCGTCCGGCGCCAGGATATCGGTGACCTGCCCGGCCCCGCCCTTGAAGTTCGCGGCCTTCATTGCCTTGGCGATACGACCGCCCGCCGCGGTATCGAGCGCCTTGCCGGCGGCCAGCAATTCGCCGCCCTCGCTCGCCATCACCGCCACAACGTCGCCGCTGCCGGCCGTCACAAAACGAATGTCCATAAATTCCCCATGTCGCAGGTTGGGAAAGGGAAGACGGGCATTCGCCCGCTTCAACCTTGGTAAGGCGCTGTGGTAGCCATGCCCGAAGCAATTGAAAAGCTGAGTGCGGCGGTTAGGCAGGGTACGGGCGCCGGCGCACTAAACTCAGGGACGCGATGAACACGATTTCAGCCTATGTGTTCCGGCAGGCGCTGGGGCCGCTCCTGGCGATCCTGGGGGCGCTGGCCGCAATCGCGATCCTGACCCAGGGCCTGAACCAGCTCGACATCATCATCACCAACCGCCGCGCGGGCTTTGCCTTCGCGTGGGTGACGGTGCTGGCGCTGCCGCAGCTCATCTCGCTCATTCTGCCGATGGCGGTGTTCATCGCCGTCGTCTACGCGCTGAACCGGATGCACAGCGAAAGCGAGATCGCGGTGCTCTATGGCGCCGGTGTCTCGCGTCAGCGCCTGGCGCGCCCGATCCTGCAACTGGCGACGCTGGCGGCGATCGTCCATCTCATCATCAACGTGGTCGTGCAGCCGTGGTCGTTCGAGGAACGACGAAAGGTCTTCTACGATTTACGCACGGACATCGCGTCGAGCCTGATCGAGGAAGGCTCGTTCACGTTCCCGTCCGAGGATCTCACGCTTTATGCGCGCTCGCGCGGCGGCGGCGGCGAGTTGCGCGATCTGCTGATCAACGATGCCCGCGGCGAGCGACCGATCACCTTCACCGCGCGCGCGGGCGCCATCGTCACTATCGACGGCGCGCCCGCGATCGTGATGCGCGACGGCCAAGTCCAGCAAGAGAACGACGACGGCGGGGTCGATGTGCTCGACTTCGATCGCTATCCGCTGAAGTTCGATGGCGTGTTTGAAGAGCCCGACCTGTTCTTCCTCAAAGCTTCCGACCGGACGCTTTACGACCTGATCTTCCCTGACCG
>CAYUOC010000239.1:0-4881 GCA_964446305.1 uncultured Terricaulis sp.
AGCGACTTGCGGCCGAAGTTCGGGGTGCGAAGCATTTCGCCTTCCGACTTCTGGATCAGGTCGCCGATGTAAACGATGTTGTCGTTCTTCAAGCAGTTTGCCGAACGAACGCTGAGTTCGAGTTCGTCGACCTTCTTGAGCAGAGCCGGGTTGAACGGGAGGTCCGGCTTGTCGCCGCCTTCCTTCTTCTGCTTCGGCTCTTCGAAGGTGATGAACACTTGCAGCTGGTCCTGCAGAATGCGCGCGGCATACGCGATCGCATCTTCCGGACGCACGGCGCCGTTGGTTTCAACTTCGATGATCAGCTTGTCGTAATCGAGCACCTGACCTTCGCGGGTGTTCTCGACGCGATAGGCGACGCGGCGGACCGGCGAGTAGATGGAGTCGATAGCAATGAGGCCGATCGGCGCGTCGTCGGGACGATTTTGTTCGGCCGGGACGTAGCCCTTGCCGTTGTTGATCGTCAGTTCCATGCGCAGGTTCGCGCCATCGTCGAGCGTGCAGATGACGTGGTCGGGGTTCAGGATTTCCATGTCGGAAACCGTCTGAATGTCGCTGGCCTTCACTTCGCCCGGGCCGGTCTTCGTCAGCATGACGCGCTTCGGACCTTCGCCGCGCATGCGGATCGCGACTTGCTTCAGGTTCAGCACGATGTCGGTGACGTCTTCGCGCACACCCTGGATCGAGCTGAATTCGTGGACGACGCCGTCGATTTGCACCGACGTAATGGCCGCACCTTGCAGCGACGAGAGCAGCACGCGGCGCAGCGCGTTGCCGAGCGTGAGGCCAAAGCCCCGCTCCAGCGGTTCCGCGATCAAAGTGCCACGCTTGGACGCGTCATACGCGTGCTCAATGACGGGCTTCTTCGGGCGGATCAGTTCAAGCCAGTTTTTTTCGATCGACATTCATCGCTCTCAATCAAACGGCGCAAGCGAGAGGAGGTCGCGCGCCAGTGCAGTATTCCGATTAAACGCGGCGGCGCTTCGGCGGACGGCAACCGTTATGCGGGATCGGCGTCACGTCGCGGATCGACGTCACGGTGAACCCAACCGCTTGCAAAGCACGCAGCGCGCTTTCGCGGCCCGAACCCGGACCAGACACGTTCACTTCGAGCGTGCGCATGCCGTGTTCCATCGCCTTGCGGCCCGCATCTTCGGCGGCGACCTGCGCGGCGTACGGCGTCGACTTACGCGAGCCCTTAAAGCCCATCGTGCCGGCGCTCGACCACGAGATCGTGTTGCCTTGCGCGTCGGCGATCGTGATCATCGTGTTGTTGAACGACGCATTTACATGCGCGACGCCCGTGACGATGTTTTTGCGTTCGCGCTTCTTAACGCGTGCTGCTTCCTTAGCCATTGCGGCGTGCCCTTACTTCTTGGTCGCTTGTTTCTTGCCGGCGATTGCCTTCGCCGGGCCCTTGCGCGTGCGCGCGTTCGTGTGCGTGCGTTGGCCGCGAACCGGCAGGCCCTTGCGGTGACGCAGGCCGCGGTAGCAGCCGAGGTCCATCAGGCGCTTGATGTTCGTTGCGGTCTCGCGACGAAGATCGCCTTCAACCGTGTAATCGCGGTCGATGGTTTCGCGGATTTGGAGAACTTCAGCGTCGGTGAGTTCGCTCACGCGGCGCTCCGGCGTGATGCCGACCTTCCCGATGATTTCCTTGGCGTAGTGTTCGCCGATCCCGTGGATGTACTGCAGCGCGATGACGACGCGCTTCTGGGTCGGAATGTTTACGCCGGCGATACGAGCCATGTTGGCGGTGCTCCAAAACGCAATAGGCGCGACGCCGCCCGGCCGTTTGGCCGGTGGGGACATCGCGCGTTGGGTGTTCGCGAAGTTGGCGGTTATAGCGGGGCGAAATGCCGCGTCAACCGGCGGAAACGCGATCCTGTTGCGGCGTTTCGGCCGCCTCGGAAGCGTCAAATCGTGCGCGGGCCGCCTCAATACAAGGGGTGTGCTGGATCGCCCATTGGCCGAGCGCAGAAACCGGGATCAGGAGGTCGCGGCCGAGCTCCGTCAGGGCGTAATCGACCCGCGGTGGGACCGTGGGGGTGACCTTCCGGCTCACCAGCCCATCGCGCTCCAGATTGCGGAGGGTAAGCGTCAGCATGCGTTGGGAAATCCCACCGATGATCCGCTTGATTTCATTGAACCTTCTTGGCCCCTCGCCGAGGCGTTGGATGATCAGGACGCTCCATTTGTCGCCAATCCGGCCGAGAATGGCGCTGACAGCCCGGCAGTCGTGGGACTCGATGTCGGACACACGGCTGTGCCCTGGTGACGTGTCTGTGCGTTCTTGAGCGGTTTTCATAGGCACTCATATAGCCCTGGTTACTAACCGTTACTAGGGGATCAATAATGACCACCAAAGTCGCCGTCATCGTCGGCTCGCTGCGCAAAGGCTCGGTGAATCGCCAATTCGCGGATGCGCTGGCGAAGATTGCGCGCCCGAAGCTCGACCTGCAAATCGTCGAGATTGGCGACCTGCCCCTCTATGACCAGGATCTCGAAGCCGAGCTGCCGGCAACCGTTCAGCGTTTCAAGAGCCAGGTCGAAGCTGCGGACGCCGTTTTGTTCGTGACCCCTGAATTCAACCGCTCGTTCTCGGCCGCGATCAAGAATGCGATCGAGTGGGGTTCACGCCCGTGGGGCAAGAATTCGTGGGCGGGCAAACCCACGGCCATCGCTGGCGCAACGCTTGGCGCCGTCGGCACGGCGGCGGCGCAATCGCAGCTCCGCTCGGTTGTCAGCGCCACGGGCGCCGCGCTGACCGTGCAGCCGGAAATCTATCTGAACTATCGCGATGGTCTCATCGTCAACGGCGAGATCACGGACGCGAGCTTCGTCGGCCTGCTGGAAGACTTCGTCGCGAAGTTCGCGGATTGGATCGCGCGTCTGCGCCAGCCGGCGCTGAGGTTCTAACGGACTCAAACTGAAGAAGCGAAACCGCCGAGCGCACAACGCGCTTGGCGGCTTCGCATTAGGCGTCGAGCGATTTGGCGATGCCTTTGGCGACGGCCTCAACATCAGCCATACCGTCGACCCTGTGCATTTTGCCTTGGCCCTCATAGTACGGCACGAGCGGGGCGGTCTGCGCGATGTAGGCGTCGAGGCGCACTTTGTAGGCTTCGGGATTGTCGTCGGCCCTGCCCTCTTCCGCGAAGCGCTTGGCGATACGATCCATCAATTTCTGTGAATCGACTTCCAACTTCACGACGCGATCGATCTGCGCGCCGTGGCGCGCGAGCATCGCGTCGAGCGCCTCGGCTTGCGCGACGGTCCGCGGGAAGCCATCGAAGATGAATCCCGGCGCACTCTTGTTTTGCGCGAGTGCGTCCTCGATCAGCGCGATGACGATTTCATCCGACACCAGCGAACCCGAATCCATGATCGCAGCGACTTTCTGGCCAAGCTCCGAGCCTGACTTGCGCGCAGCGCGCAGCATGTCGCCGGTCGAGAGTTGGACGTAGCCGCGTTCGGCGGTGAGGCGCTTGGCTTGCGTGCCTTTGCCGGCAGCCGGCGGGCCGAACAGGATCAGGTTCATTTCTTGGTGATCCCGCCGCCCGAGCCGCGAAGCTTCGAGCGCTTGATCAGACCTTCATACTGGTGCGCCACCAGGTGCGATTGGATCTGCGCAACTGTGTCGAGCGTCACCGAGATCACGATCAGGATCGAGGTGCCGCCAAGATAGAACGGCACGCTGTAGTACGAGATCAGAATTTCCGGCAGCAGACAGACCGCCGTGATGTAGGCGGCGCCGATCACGGTGAGGCGCGTCAGCACATAATCGAGATACTCCGCCGTTTTCTTGCCGGGACGGATGCCAGGCAGGAAGCCGCCGTACTTGCGCAGATTGTCCGCCGTCTCTTCCGGGTTGAACACGATCGAGGTGTAGAAGAAGCAGAAGAACACGATGCCCAGCGCATAGAGCGCCATGTGGCCCGGCTGGCCGTAGCCGATGTAGCCCTGCAGCTGGTTTACCCATTCCGGGGTGTTCGCGCCCATGCCGGCGAAGCTGACGATCGTCGTCGGCAGCAGCAGCAGCGATGACGCGAAAATCGGCGGGATGACACCGGCAGTGTTGAGCTTAAGCGGCAGGAATGAGCTCTCACCCATAAACATCCGATTGCCCTGCTGGCGCTTCGGGTACTGCACGACCAGGCGCCGCTGCGAGCGCTCGATGAAGACGACAAACACGATCACCGCCAGCAAGACCGCCGTCAGCAGTGCGACGCCGAAAATGTTGACGTCGCCGGCGCGCGCCAGCGCCAATGTCTGCATGATCACGCGCGGCATTTCCGCGACGATGCCGGCGAAGATGATGAGCGAGATGCCGTTGCCGACGCCGCGGGCGGTCACTTGTTCACCCAACCACATCAGGAACATCGTGCCGCCGGTCAGCGTGATGACCGTGGAGGCCACGAAGAACCAGCCCGGCTCGCTGACGACGCCGGTGCTCGACTGCAAGCCCATGGCGATGCCGTAGGACTGCACGATCGCCAGCACGAGCGTAAGGTAGCGCGTGTATTGGTTGATTTGCTTGCGGCCGACTTCGCCTTCCTTCTTCAGGCGCTCAAGCGACGGGATCGACGTCGACAGGAGCTGCATGATGATGGAGGCCGAAATGTACGGCATCACGTTCAGAGCGAAGATGGCCATACGCTCGATGGCGCCGCCGCCGAGCGTGTTCATCATGCCGAGAATGCCGCCGGCTTGACTCTGGAACGCTTGCGCGAACGCGGCTGGATCAATGCCCGGGATCGGGATGAACGTGCCGACGCGATAAACGATCAAGGCAATGATCGTGTACCAAATGCGCTTCTGAAGCTCGGTGGCCTTTGCGAACGCCGCAAAGTTGATATTCGCGGCTAGTTGTTCTGCGGC
>CAYUOC010000240.1:0-4861 GCA_964446305.1 uncultured Terricaulis sp.
GCTCCAGGCTACACCGTCGATCGAAATCCCGACGAATGCCCAGCCTTCCGCCTGAACTTCAGTGACGATCGGTTCGAGCTTGGCCTCGGCCAGCCGAACCAAGAGATCGCGATCGGCAAGGAATCGGGTTTCGTCTTCGTCAGCGAAAAGGTCGGAGGCGACCGCGCCGCCGGCTTCGACATAAGCATCGATGCCGACGAAGCGCGCGAGCTTGTCCGTCTCGGCGACATGCGCCTGCGTGACGCGCGCTTTGAGCTGTTCGGGTGTGCGTTGCCATTCCGGCGTGTCGAAGAATGCCTTCTCCTGCAGAGCGTGATCGTCGGTGAAGGCAAGCGCGGCCACTTGATCGAGGTCGACCTCGTCCGCCTTCAGCGCCTCGATCAACCGCGGCGATACACGCGCGAGCCGAAGGCGTCTCGCGACGTGTGTACCGTTGACGCCGAACCGGCCAGCGATGGCTTCGGGACCGTGGCCGGCCTCAGCAAGTTGGGCGAAGGCCTCGATCTCATCGGCCGGATGCATCGCTTCGCGTTGGACGTTCTCGGCCAGCGAGGCCTCCGTTGCATCGTCAAACGGCACGACCCGGCAGGGGATCGGCTCGTTACCGGGAATCGTCTTCGCCTTGGCGAGTTTTCGAAGCGCCTTGAGGCGCCGGCCGCCGGCTTCCACCGAATAACGGCCCTTGTCGGCTTCACAGACGACAAGATTCTGTAGGAGGCCGTGAGCCGCGATCGACGCGGCCAGTTCATCGATGCTCATCGCAGGCTTGGTCTTGCGGACATTGCGCCGTCCTGGAACCAGCTTCGACAAGGCGATCATAGTGATATCAGTCATTGCATTCACTCCATCGCCCGCACGCGAAAAGCCGCGCCGGGCGATGTGCGCCCTGCACGCCGGCATGCGCGGTCAAGGGCGAAGAGCGCAGCGTCCCTTGACCGCACGGAGCAGGGCGGCGTGCGATAAGAAGTGGCCCGGCGCGGTGCGCGGCGTCATCGCCGACGCCAAACGCCTTCGATTAGGTCCGAGCCAACAGGTCCCCAATAACGCCCGTCAAAACTGTCCGCTGTATCGCCGATCAGGAATACTTGACCATGGAGGCGCCGGCATCCCGACCAAGTTGGCAATGTGCGTCCGACGCTGTCCACTGTTCGCCGCTGAAGTGTAAGCTCGTGATTGATTGTTACCAGGGGACCAAACGCACAGACGACATCGCCATCCAATGCGGCGACGCGTTTGAGAAACCGATCGTTCGCGTCTGTAAAGTGCCGCGCTGTGGCATAGTTCAACGCGACATCCCGCGCCCGCACGGTAACGATCGATTGCCGCACGATTGGCGAGTGCATACGCACGTAGATGCCCTGGGGCATCGACGGGCTCGCATTGTAGATGACGACGTCCGAAAGCGCCGATACGGCAACAAAGCCGATGCCGAGACACAGAGCAAAAATGAGGAAGCCGCCCAATGCGACAGCCCGCGTTGGCGCCACTAACCTGATGCGTCGCATTTAGATGTTTTTGACGCGCGGCGGCGCGGGACGCCAAACCATTCCACTTAGTCACGAGCGCGATCACCTGAAACGGGCAGACAAGGTGCGATGAGGTTCAGGCAAACAGGGGGACTCGTCTCCCGGGATGGGGCCGGTGCCCACGTCGCGCGCTACGAGAATGGGCGACGTGCAATGCTTATAAACTTGCAATTCACTTGAAAAAGGGCGCGCTTAAGGTTCAACCTGAGCGCGCAGGGCGGAGTAGATGTATCGATGGGCCGGCGTGAGGCCACGTTGGACTTTGTGCAAAAGTGCCGGGCGGCGGCGTCGGCAGAGGATATCGCGCGTTTTCTTTTTGCGGAGATGGAGGCGTGCGGGATCAGATATGTTGCCTGCGCCTCACATGTCGATCCACTGAAGCCCCCGATGGGCGCCGTCGCCATCGTTAACTATCCCCACCCTTGGCTGGTCTGGTTTTCCGATAAGAAGTACGCCAACCGCGATCCAATCTTCTTCGGCGCGCACAACGCACTGCTGCCGTTCTGGTGGGAAGAGTTCGTAGTTCAATACGATCTGGCGCGCGACCAGCGCCGGATTTTGAACGAAGCCGCTGAATGCGGCTTGAGGAAGGGACTGACTATTCCCATTCATTCGCCCGGGGCGCTGCCGGCGTCGTGTTCGCTTGTGCCTGGTCCTGACGGCATCGATCCTCTCATCGTCCCTGACTTACAATTGATGGCGTTTCACGCCCACGAGGAAGCGCGGCTGCGCGCGACGGGTGAGACGCGAAAGCCGGTCGTGTTGACGAAGCGTCAGAAGGAGTGCTTGGCGCTCGCAGCCCGCGGCAAGAGCGATCCGTTGATCGCGGACATTCTTGGCATCAAGACCGCAACTGCCAAACATACAATTGAGCATGCGCGGGCGCGCTATGGGGTGAGCTCCCGCATCCAAGCGATCATGTTCGCTTATCTCGATGGTACACTGACCCTGTCCGATCTGGCGGACTGACTTCTCCACACCTCCTTCTGGTGCAAAGCGCGTCAATGGGCCGATCGGCCCATAGCAGAGCGCACGCGTCTGCACTCAATCTCACGGGGTTCGGTGCGGAGGACTTTAGGCTCATGATCCAGATCATCACGCGCGACAATCGCCGTCTCTTTCATCACGCGCTGATGGAGATGCATCGGCAGCGCAAGCAGGTCTTTATCGACCGCATGCATTGGCGGCTGAGCGAAAGCATGGGCCTTGAGATCGACGAGTTCGATAGCGAGGAAGCAATGTATCTGATTGATGTGGATGCAAACGGCGACGTGCAGCAATCGGCGCGGCTACTGCCAACGCTCTCGCCACATCTTATGAGCGAAGTGTTCGCCAAGCTCTGCGACGATGGACCGCCGAGGTCGGCGCGCGTTTGGGAAGCATCCCGATTCTGCCCCGCGCCAACCATTGCGAAGGGTGCGCCGCGTCGCGAACTGTTGGCGCGGATGATCGCAGGCATCCTGGAGACTTCGATTCTGTTCGGAATTGAGAAAGTGAGTTTCGTGGCCGGCGCCGCGCTGGCGCCGCTTGCAGCCCAAGCGGGCTGGAACGTCTGTGCTTTGGGTCCAAAGCAGAGGATGGGGCGGGAGCGCCTCATTGCCATGCTGGCCGACGTCACCAGCGATGGCCTTGCCGCCGTACGCCAACAGGCGCGGCTAACCGGCCCTGTTACGCGCTTCGCTGATGCCGGACTGGCGCGTGCCGCCTGAGCGCGCACGAAACAACTAAACAGGTTAAGGAGGCCGTCATGCAAGTCGCCACCCCGCGCATGTCTATTCAACCGGCGCTTCATTCAGAGGCTCGTTTCACGCGGGCGTTTGAGGACTTAATGCGGGACGGTTATGTCATCTTGCCAGAAGCGATCAGTCATCTGAAATCGCGTTTGATTTGCGCCGAGGTCGCGCCGCATTTGGCCGCCACGCCGAAGTGCGTAGGCGATTTTTACGGATGGAAGACCACGCGGGTCGGAGGTCTCCTCAACAAGGCGCCTTCAACACAAGATATTGTTCTCCATCCAGACGTGCTCGCGATCACGCGCGCGGCGTTGCAGCCGTCGTGTGATTGCATCCAGCTCAATCTGACGCAAGCCATTCGCGTGCACCCACAAGAGCGAGCCCAGGCGCCGCATCGCGATGAAGAGATGTGGCCCCACGAACCGAAGCTTCGCCCCTGGCTCATCAATGTGATGTGGCCGTTGACTGCTTTCACCGAAGAGAATGGCGCCACGCGCCTTTGGCCAGGCAGTCACACGGACGTGCTCGACCGCAGCATTGATCCAGCGCGGTCGATCCCCGCGGAGATGCAGCCCGGTGATGCGCTGGTCTTCCTCGGCGCGCTGACGCACGGCGCCGGCGAGAACCGGTCGAGCACGCCGCGCGACGGCATCATTGTCTCCTATTGTTTGGGTTGGCTGAAGCAGTACGAAAACCAGTTCTTGGCTTACCCGCCCGCGGTCGCGCGGTCTTTCCCAGAACCCCTGCAGCGGCTCATCGGCTATCAGATGCATCGCCCCAACCTGGGCGGCTGGGAGGGGCGCGATCCGATCTGCGCGCTAGAGGACGGGCAGTTCTTGCCCGGACCGCACATCGACGCGCTGACGCCGGATATCGCCCGTCAACTAAAGGCTCATTATGGCGAGGACGCCTGAGACGCCAACATCCGAGCGGGCTTACCAGGAGATCAAGGCAAGGCTGATGGCCGGGCGCTTTCGGCTGCGTCAGCGTCTTGACGCAACCGCGATTGCTACGGACCTGGCCGTCTCGACAACGCCCGTGCGGGAAGCATTGCTGCGCCTCACGGCCGAACGGCTTGTGGCCTTCCGGCCTTCGCACGGGTTCAGCGTGGCGATGTGGAGCGAAAGCGGATTGCGCGATCTCTATCGATGGCGTGGTGAGCTCGCAGAGCTTGCGCTCAAGAGCGCAAGCGCATTGAGCCCGCCCATAAATGTTGTTGCCCGCGACTATCCGGACCGTACGGCTGCGCTGTTGACGGCATTGCAAAGTGGTACCCACGGCGAACTCGTGGCGTCAGCTCGCAACGCCGATGACAGGTTACACATTGCGCGCGTGGCGGAGCGCGAACTTTGGGCTGATGTTGAGGAAGAACTTACTCCCTTAGATGAAGCTATAGAAAAGGGCGACGTCAGCCGCTTGAAGATCGCACTCCGGCTTTACCATGATAAACGCGTAGCGGCCGCAAAGGCGATCCGCGACTGCGCGGCGTTGCTAGGGCTGCCGTCGAACGGCGCCTGACGCGCTGCCAGAACCCCGCAAAATATTCACGTTTATAAACTCTCTTATCGACGCCAGTAGACGCAGCATCGCTCCTGGGCCGAG
>CAYUOC010000241.1:0-4856 GCA_964446305.1 uncultured Terricaulis sp.
CCCAACTTGCCGATGCCGCTCATCGCAAAGAAGGCGCTAGACCGTGAATCGATGTCGCTGCGAACAGAGAGCCCTCCTGCCGTAACGCCCGGCCATTGCCAGCGCTTCCCGAACATATTGTGGGCGACCAAGATCACGGGCTCCTTGGTCATCCGCATGACGCGGATGGCGGTCGCTGTCACGCTGGTCGAAAATTGTCGGGCGATCTCGACAATTCCATCTAGCGAAACCTTCCCGAGCGAGGCGAGCCGCGGCTCGATCATGAAGGGCGGCAACACCAGATCCGCCGCGTACGCGTCAGCGACGCGTTCGACATTCCGAGACGCCTCGTCAATTGGCCGACCAATGTCCTCGGGCCGGCAAACAAAGGACTGACCGCGATGGTGATGCCAGTGGCCCAACTCGTGGGCTGTGCTGAAACGCCGGCGCTGGTAAGGAGCGCTCTTGCGCACATAGATAACGGCACGATCGCGATAGCCGATAATCTGCGCTTCGCAGCCCGCTAGATCGCGATAGTCGACTTCGGCATCTACATAATCTGCGATCGCGTCGACATCTATGTCCTTGGGATCACAGATGCCGAGTTCGACAAGCAAGGCTTCAGCAGGACGCATCTCAGTTTTTGATTTCTCCTTGCTCGTCGATGATCCCGAGCCGCAAGAACGCCTCGAGGACACTATCCAGATCTTCCTCGGAGTCGATTGTCCGATTACGCGCGGCTAGGGTCATGTCACCCGTTTGCTCGCCTCGAATTCTGATCGCCTCCAATAGGGCTCGCTTCTTGGCGATGTCGAACGACACAATGGTTGTCGTGTTTTGCGCGCGGCGCGCTTTGACCCGCGCCCGAGCGTCTCTGAGCCGATCCTGACCTTGTGCAGCGAGCGCCGCAGTCTTTGCTGCAGCGCTGTGCGCAAGCAAGCGATCGGGATCCTCCCCGATCTCCACGAGGAATGCATCAAGGGCATCTCCCTCAAGCACGCTGAGTTCGTCAGCAATCTCTGCCAACAGCGCGTCCGCGAGAGATGGCGATTGCGGTTGTTGCGGCATCACACCCTTCCTTCGCGCAGCAGTTTCGCGGCGGCGCGTATTCTACGTTTTCTGACCGCCTCATATTTCTGATCATCCCAGCCCTGCTCTTGCTGGATTTCAGCGCGCGGCGTCTCTTGTGCGAAATGGATGATTAAGAGCTGCAGTTCGGGATCGTCGGCGGCGCTGTCGTAAAGCTGCTGCACGAGGACGGCGTCCTCCGCCGAGGAATCTCGAGCCCTCAGATCGTCGACCGGATCATCTTCTTTTTCGGGATCGGGTTCGAGGCGCTCACCGATCGCGTCCTTGACCACGCCGGCATGGCGCAACGCATTGAAGCGCTGCCCCTTTATCGCCCCCATCAGGTAATTGTAGGTTTCCTCCGGGCCGACGACCGGATTCTTGGCCGTCAGCCAGCGCCGGTAGGCGGTTTGAAGCAAGTCCTCGCCGTCATCGGAAAGCCCACGGCTGCACATCCTGGCGTACGCCGCCAATCGCTTTTCGCGGTCGCGCCCAAGCGCGGTCAGTGCTTCGGCGCGATCTTCGGACGTGGGGGCGGCCTGCATCTGCACAATGATCTCTAGTTTCTATAGCTCGCCAATCGCCCACAGGCGGACAACAGAGATTCTTTTTATCCGCCTGTCCGCGCTGACGGCCGTCGCGAGCTTACCTACATGGGCCGGGGTTTCACCGTTCAGGCGACCCCAAAATTCTGAAGAGGGCCGCATGTCGCGCCAGCACGTCGATCACAACGATATCCTTCGTTTCGCAACCGAAAAAGTAAACCTCCCCAAAGACAAGGCGGACGAGTACCGGGCGCAGGCGCGCCGGTTACGGGAGAAGCTCGACGGCTATCTCGCCGACCACGACGATTTTTCGCTGCGGAAGATGCTGTTGTCCGGCAGCTTGGCCAAGGGCACGGCGCTGCGCTCGCTCAACGACATCGATATCGCCTGCTACATTAGCGGCGCCGACGCGCCGCATCAGGTTTCGGCTTTGCTTAACTATCTGGCCGAGCGGCTGCGTAAGGCCTATCCGAATTTCTCCCCCGACCAAGTTCAGCCGCAAACCTACAGCGTCACCGTCTCATTCCGCGGCACTGGCCTCGACGTCGATGTCGTGCCGATCCTCTATGACGGCGATCCCGATTGGTATGGCAATCTGGTTAGTCAAGACGACGGCTCGTTTTTGAGGACGTGCATCCCACGTCACCTTGAGTTCACCGCGAAGCGCAAGAAGTCCCAGGAGGCGCACTTCGCCCAAGTGGTGCGGCTGGTGAAGTTCTGGGCGCGCATCATGAAGGCCGAACACGACGGTTTTCGCTTCAAATCCTTCATGATCGAGATGATCTTGTCGAAGCTGAGCGATCAGGGCCTGGATTTCTCCTATTATCCCGAGGCGCTGCAGCACTTCTTCACTTACATCGCCCGCAGCGGGCTGCGCGAACGGATCGCTTTCGCCGATTATTATCCCGCTTCGAAGATCGGCGCCTTTTCCGAGCCGGTGCAAATCATCGACCCGGTCAACGAGAAGAACAATGTCGCGCGCCTCTACACCACGGCCAACGCGAAGCTGATTGTGGATGCCGCGCTCGACGCCGGCGACGCCATCGACGCCGCGCTCGCGGCCCCGACCAAGCAAGAAACCCTCCATTACTGGCGCCGCGTATTCGGCCCCTCCTTCCAAGTTTGAGTTCGCCCATGTCCTACACCTACACATTCGACGAGACCGTCACTTTCACGTTGACGCACGCCAAGCATATTGCGGCGAAGGTCGCGACAGACCTGAAGCGCATGCAGCGTTTCTATGGTGCGCCCAGCGACGCCAGTATCGCGAGCTACGAGGGCGAGCTGATCGCACTCTTGAAGGAGGGCTATTTGCGCACCGTCACCTACGGCTTCTGGCGTGACAGCAAATGGATCGAGCCGGCGCTGCAGTATAGCGCAAAAGACTTGGCCGGCGGCAGCGCCGATGATGATGACCCCGGCCGGGTGCGCCCTGGTGCGGACATCACCAACGCGTCGTTCTACAGCTACCTCACCTATTCATCCGCTTGGGACAAACTCAGCAGCGCGCAACAAGTGGGCTTTAAGCAGACGTTGCCGTTCGCACGCGGCGGCGCGCCGGAGCCAACCGTGAACGGGTATCTGGAACAGGATCGCACCTATTCGGCAGGCGGGCGCGCCCTCAACCGCGCCAGCGTCAGGAGCTATTGATGAATACCAAGCCTTCAGCCGACGAACTCTTCGAGCGTCGCATCAGCTATCCCGACTTCGAGCCGCAGGCACGGTTTGCCCGCTTGGTTGGACTTGACGATCACAAGCAGCGCCTCACCAAAATGCTGGGCTTGTTGGTCAATCCCGCGGGCTTGGAAGCATGGGCAAAAAGACATCATCCCGGCGCGCAGAAGCTGCTCGACATTGTGCTGCGGCGTCCTCCCCTTGTCGTGTTGGCTGGCGATGTCGGTTCGGGCAAAACGGAACTCGCCGAAACCGTGGGCGACGCCGTCGCGCGTCAAGAAGGGATTGAAATCACGCTTCTGCCTCTCAGTCTTGCGACGCGCGGCCAGGGTCGTGTCGGAGAGATGACGCAATTGCTGAGCGCTGCGTTCGATTACACGGCAGCCGAGGCAACAAAGCTGAAATCGGCATCGGGACGTGCACGCGGCGCCGTCATCCTGCTGGTCGATGAAGCCGACGCGCTCGCTCAATCACGCGAAGCTGCGCAAATGCACCACGAGGATCGCGCCGGGGTCAATGCCTTCATCCGGGGCGTCGATCGGCTCGCCAGTGCGCGGCTGCCTGCGGCGGTGATCATGTGCACCAATCGTCTGAGCGCGCTTGATCCCGCTGTTCGCCGCCGCGCGGCGGAGGTTTTGAGCTTCAGTCGTCCCAATGACGAACAACGCCGTCAGGTGCTGACCGATTGCCTTCAGCCGCTGGGGTTCTCGCGCGCGAATATCGACGCTCTGGTCGCGGCCACCGGCGCCAAGACCGGCGCTCACGAGTTCGGCTTCACGTTCTCTGACTTAACCCAGCGCCTTGTGCCCGCGATTGTGCTGGCTGCTTATCCCGGCGCAGCCGCCGACCCGACTACGGCGCTGCATATCGCCAAGACCATGGTGCCGACGCCGCCCTTCCAAGACGGTAGGCCAGGCGAGCGCATCCAGCGGTGACCCAGGCCATCACCAGCCGCCGTGACGGAGACACGTTTCAAGCGCGCTTGTTCTGGCTGCGTGCCGCGTGCCTGCTGGATTCAGACAGCCCCATTATCAAGGTAGGGTTCGAAACCGGACCAAAGGCCTTCGACGACATCTGGGTCGATTACGACCCAAGCCGAAGCCCGCTTGACCAAGAGGGCCGACCACTTCGGCGTGAACATGTCCAATGCAAATGGCATGTCTCGCCGAGCACCTACGGCTATCTCGATGTTGCCGATCCCGAGTTCATCAACGCGAACGCGCGCTCACTCCTGCAGCGCGCGCACGCGGCCCAGGTGACGCACGCGCCGGCTGGTGACGGCGTGCGCTTCAAGCTGCTAACCAATTGGAGAATTGACCGCGCAGATCCGCTGCGGGCGATCATTGGATCGCGGTCGAGCGCAATTCGTCTCGACCGCATGTTCACGTCCACGACCGACAACAGCAAGATCGGCGCGCTTCGCCAAGCCTGGCGCGAGCATCTTGGTGGCGACGACGAGGCGTTACGCCTGCTTGCGCGCACTTTGGCTTTTGCAGAGGCGCCGGACTCGCTCGATGATTTGCGTGAGCGTCTGGATCATTTGTTCGGCTTTGTGGGGCTAAGGCGCATTCCGGCGCGGGAAAGTGCGTT
>CAYUOC010000242.1:0-2570 GCA_964446305.1 uncultured Terricaulis sp.
CAGGCGATCGTGGAAGCGGCGCACGCCATGGGCCGCCGGGTGACGGCGCACGCGCACGGCGCGGGCGGCATCAATGCGGCGCTGCGCGCGGGCGTCGATTCGATCGAGCACGGCTCCTACACGGACCAAACCTCGCTGCGCCTCTTCCGCCAGCACAACGCGTACCTGGTGCCGACGATCCTGGCCGGCGTCACCGTTGAGGAAATGGCAGCGCAAGGCGGCGTGCTGACGCCGAACCAAGCGGCGAAGGCGCGCGAAGTCGGCACGCGGATGCGGGCGGCAATCCAGAACGCGCGGCGCACCGGCGTGCGGGTCGCGTTCGGCACCGATAGCGGCGTCTCGCGTCACGGCCTCAATGCGCGCGAATTCCAGTTCCTGGTCGAGGGCGGCTACACGCCGACCCAAGCCATCGCGATTGCGACCGTGAACGCGGCGGATCACTTGCAGCTGGACGGCGTCGCTGGCCGCATCGCGCCGGGCTACGCGGCGGACATCATCGCCGTCGACGGAGATCCGACGCAGGATGTCGAGACGCTGATGCGCGTGCCGTTCGTGATGGCGCGCGGGACGGTGGCGAAGAACGAGTAGCTCCCAACGTTTCCCGGCCGAAGCAAAGCGGAGAGCCGGGACCCAGGAAGTGACCAAGAGCGGCGCGTTGGCCGCTGGGTCCCGGATCGCACCCCGGCTTTCGCCGGGGCTGCGTCCGGGAAACGGTGTGTTTCTTTACGAAGCAGGCTAATCAGCTCCCATGCTTCGGGTGATTGCAAAGGGCGGGTCGGAAGTGGCGTGCGCGGATGCGGCGGCGCTTTGGTATGACCTTGAGTCTCCCGATGAGGGTGAAGAGCGCGATGTTGAGCAATCGCTCGGCATCGATGTGCCGACGCCGGCTGAGCGCTCCGCATTCGAGGAATCGGCGCGCTATTACGAAGAAGGCGAAGCGCTGCACCTGACGGCGAACCTGTTGGGGCGCCGCGATGAAGGGCCGCTCGTCTCCGGTGCGGTGACGTTCATTTTGGCCAAGGGCAAGCTCGTCACCGTGCGCCAGGTGCGGCCGCGGGCCTTCGATATTGGCCAAGGCCGCGCTTCGGCGCGGATCGGTTCGGCGCAAACCGGCGCAGATGTACTGATGGCGCTGATCGAGGGCGCCGCGGAGCGGCTGGCGGATGTGTTGGCCGAAGCCAAGCGCGACGCGAATGCGCTCTCGCTTAAAGTGTTCGCCGAAGAAGGCGCGCCGGACCTGGAAGATTCATTGCGCGAACTCGGACGCATCGGCGCGCTCGCCGCGCTCAGCCATGACTCGCTTTCGAGCCTGCAGCGTCTGCTGGTTTACGCACGTTCCTCGAAGGGCAAGTACGGGCTCGACAGCGCACGCATATCAGCGCTCGCGCGCGATGTCGGCGAGTTGGAACGCATTTCGGAGAACATGCAGCCGCGCCTCTCCTTCCTGCAGGACGCGCTGCTCGGGCTGATCAATTCGTCACAGACCAACGTGCTGAAGGCGCTTTCGCTGGCGACGATCGCGTTTGTGCCGCCGACCTTGGTCGCTTCGATCTTCGGCATGAATTTCGAGGCGATGACCTGGTTCAAAACCGGCTGGGGGCCTTGGGTCGCGTTCGTGATGATCTTGGCGGCGCCGGCCGCATTGTTCGGGATCGCCAAGTGGCGGAAGTGGTTTTAGCGCCACACCTAGGTCACGCACGCTAACGCCCGTTAAGGGAATTGCCTCACTCGCGCCCTAACTTGCCCCTACCGCGAGCGCCGGAATTGCCGGTTCGTGCGAAGCGCGCGGATCGGTTTGTGCTGAGGAGCAGAACGATGAAGACCGTTATTCTCGCAGCGAGTGCTGCAGTCATGCTGGCCGGTTGCGGCACGCAGATGGGCGACCGCCTGGCCTCGGGCGCGGCCATCGGCGGCGGTGTCGGCCTCGTGGCCGGCGGCGTGGGCGCCGTGCCGGGCGCGATCATTGGCGCGGCCGTTGGCGGCCTCACCTCGCCGTCGCAAGTGAATTTGGGCGAACCCGTCTGGGACGAATGATTGCGCCGGGCGGCGTCCGCGCCTAGAGAGCGCGCGGGCGCCCGTCTGTTCTGCGGGAGTGCCTGAGGACAGATTATGGCTGCGTTGGAATTCACCCGTCGCTACGCGATGGCGCATCGCCTGTTGGCGACGAAGAGCCCGAAATGCGCGATCCCGCATGGGCACAATGAGTTTGTCACCGTGCGGCTCGACCCGGTGGGCACATTCAAATTTTCAGACACGAACTCGGCCGCGCCGTTCGAAGCGGTGAAAAAACGCTGGCATGCGTGGATCGACGATGCCGTCGATCATGCGCTGCACCTCGGCGAGAACGATCCGCTGATCGGCTATTTCCGCGAGAACGAACCGGCGCTGCTGAAACAGATCATGACGTTCCAGGGCGATCCGACGACCGAGGCGCTGGCGGCGTGCTTCTTCCTCAAGCTCTCGGCGTTCGTGACCGATGACGGCCTGCCCTTCGCGGTGCGCGAAGTGCGGATCGAGGAAACGCCGACGAACACCGTGATCGTGACGCGCGAAACGTTCGATCCGGCGAG
>CAYUOC010000242.1:2670-4835 GCA_964446305.1 uncultured Terricaulis sp.
CCCCTAGGTCCCGGATCGCACCCCGGCTTTCGCCGGGGCTGCGTCCGGGAAGCGTGGTGAATTACATTCCGCTCTCGACTCAAGGAGCCCGCATGCCTTCGTTTTTGACTTCGCCCCAAGTGGCGCCGATCCTGATGCTTGTTGCGTCGAACGTGTTCATGACGTTCGCGTGGTACGGGCACCTCAAATTCAGATCGACGCCGCTGCTGATCGCGATCGTGGCCGCGTGGGGTATTGCGTTTGTCGAGTATTGCTTGGCAGTGCCCGCGAACCGGATTGGCTCGGCGGTCTATTCGACGGCTGAGTTGAAGACGATGCAGGAAGTGATCACGCTTTGCGTGTTCGTCGGCTTTTCGTGGCTGTTCCTGAAAGAGCCGTTGAGCTGGAACCACTATCTTGGATTTGCGCTGATCGCGGCGGGTGCGGGCGTCGTGTTTCTGGGCAAGCCCTAGTCGTCGTCCAAATGTAGATCGTAGTAGGCGCGGACGCCGTCATCGGTGTTGAGCAGATCCGGATCGGCATGCAGCCAGGCGTGATGAATCTGCGCGTGCTCGGCGGGCGAGACGTCGTCGTAAGTGTCCGTGCAATAGGCGCCGCAGAGAAAATGCGCGGCGAGCTTTTCGGCGGTGGTGTCTTTCGCGAGCGCGTGGCGTGAGAGACGGCGAAACGCTTCGTCGGGGATTTCAACGACCATCTTTTTCATGATTTCAACCTCCGCACCGACCCGTGGCGGAGATATGGTGACCGCTAAAACAAAAACCAAACGATCCAAGGCATCGCGATCGCGAGCGCCATGCCGGCTTCCACAGCCATGCTCAGGCGGTTGAACTTTGTATCGGCGCCGTCGCGCCAGATGGCGATGCCACGCCCGAACGCAGCGCCGGCCCAGCCAAAGGCGACAACAAGGCCAGCGCCAGTGGCGCAGACGCCGATAACGAATTCACCGCCAATCAAATAGAAGACCGTCAGCAGCAGCGCGGCGGCGTGTAGCCCGAAGAACACACCCCCATAGGTGGCGCGAAACTCGGCTTGGCCGCCGCCCTGCTCATCAGCTTTCAGGCGCACGAACTTCGCCGCCCAATCGGGGTCGATGAGCGCGCGCGCGCCGAGCGCAGCGCCGAGGATGAGCGCCAACGCACTTACACCCCAAGCAAAGACCATCAGCGCATGCCGGGCAGGCTCTCGCCTTCTTGCTTGGCGCGCTTGCCGGTCCAGCCGTACTTCGCGAGTTCGTTGAGCGCGATGGTGCGGGCGTGAACTTCATCCGGGCCGTCAGCAAGGCGCAGCGTGCGGATACCAGCGTAGGATTTGGCGAGGCCGAAATCCTGACAGACGCCGGCGCCGCCGTGCGCTTGGATGGCGTCGTCGATGATCTTCAGCGCCATGCGCGGCGCGGCGAGCTTGATCATCGCGATTTCGTTCTTGGCGACTTTGTTGCCGGCGACATCCATCATGTAGGCGGCCTTCATGCACAGCAGCCGGTTCATCTCGATATCGGTGCGGGCTTCGGCGATGCGCTGCTCCCAGACCGAGTGTTCGGCAATGGTCTTGCCGAAGGCGACGCGGCTGGTGATGCGCTTGCAGAGCGCTTCGAGCGCGGCTTCAGCAGCGCCGATGGTGCGCATGCAATGGTGGATGCGGCCTGGGCCTAAGCGGCCCTGCGCGATCTCGAAGCCGCGGCCTTCGCCGAGGATGAGGTTCGAGGCCGGGACGCGAACGTCCTTCAGCTCGATCTCCATGTGGCCGTGCGGAGCATCGTCATAACCGAAGACCGTGAGCGGGCGGAGAATGTTCACGCCCTTGGCGTCGAGCGGGACGAGGATCTGGCTTTGCTGGCTGTGCTTGGGATTATCCGGATTGGTCTTGCCCATCAGGATGGCGACCTTGCAACGCGGATCGCCGGCGCCGGACGACCACCACTTGCGGCCATTGATGACGTAGCTATCGCCGTCGCGCTTGATCTCGCACTGGATGTTGGTGGCGTCGGATGAGGCGACAGCCGGCTCCGTCATCAAGAACGCTGAACGGATTTCGCCGTTCATAAGCGGGCGGAGCCATTGCTCCTTTTGTTCGCGCGTGCCGTAGCGCTCGAACACCTCCATGTTGCCGGTGTCGGGCGCGGAGCAATTGAACACTTCCGAGGCGAAGCCGACGCGGCCCATGAT
>CAYUOC010000243.1:0-4648 GCA_964446305.1 uncultured Terricaulis sp.
GACCTCAGCTCGGCGACCGTTTCAACACCTGCAGGCAGGTCGCAGTGCATCTCGCTGCAACCGGCTGCATCGCGCGCGCGTCCGAAGAAGAGGAGCCTCGTCATCCGCCGGTCACCGACATATGCCGCGCCGTCGCGGGCATTGAGAGACGTTCGATCTGGAAGTCATGGCCCTTGGGACGCAGGGCGATGGCGGCGCCGATCGCTTCTTGGATCGTTGCATCATCGCCGCCGGCGCGCAGGGGCGCGCGCAGGTCGACCGATGTTTCGTGCCCGAGGCAGAGATAAAGCCGCCCTGTGCAGGTCAGGCGCAGCCGGGAGCAACCTTCACAAAAATTGTGCGTCAGCGGCGTGATGAAGCCGAGCCGGCCGCCGGTATCTTCAACTCGGACATAACGGGCCGGCCCGCCTGTTCGATCCGGCAGGTCCGTCAAGCGCCAATAGCTCTGCATGTCTTCGCGCACGTGCGTCAGCGAGAGAAACTGGTCGGTGCGATCTTCATCGATTTCGCCGAGCGGCATGGTTTCGATCAGCGTGATGTCATGGCCGCGCGCATGCGCCCATTTGACGAGTTCCGGGAGCTCATGGGCGTTGTCATGCTTGAGGGCGACGGTGTTGATCTTGACCTTGAGGCCGGCGGCGACGGCTGCATCGATGCCAGCCAGCACCTGCGACAGGCGATCGCGGCGCGCGATCCTGGCAAAAGTTTCGCGGTCGAGTGAATCGACAGACACATTCACGCGCCGAACGCCTGCTTCGTAGAGCGCGGCGGCGAACGCCGCGAGCTGGACGCCGTTTGTCGTCAGCGTGATTTCATCGAGGCCCCCGCCAAGGTGGCGGCGAACCCCATGCAAGAGATCGAGAAAGCCCTTGCGCACGAGCGGCTCGCCCCCGGTGAAACGCAGCCGGCGAACGCCGCGGGCGATAAAGGCCGCGCAGAGGCGATCAAGCTCCTCAATGCTCAGCACTTCGGTGCGCGGCAGAAAACGCATGCGCTCGCTCATGCAATAGATACAGCGTAGGTCGCAGCGGTCGGTGACAGAAACGCGCAGATAGGTGATGGCGCGGCCGAAAGGATCGATGAGTGGTTTCATGGCGCCGCCTCGATCGCCGCGAGCGCCTCGCGTGTGTTGGCGTTGGCGAAGGCGGCGGCATCGTCGAAATGGACAGGGATTGAGCCCCAGTCCGCGTGAAGGCTCCGCACAGAAGGATGATCTTCCTCTAATCGCGCCAGCAGGCGCGGCAATACATCCACGCGCCAAACGGCGCAGAGCGGGTTGGGGCCATCCGGCGTTAGTGCAAACGCCGCCGGCGCCTTGTCCAGGCGATCGAGAAGGGCGGGAAACAGATTCAGCGGGAGTCGAGGCGTGTCGCACGGCGCTGTTGCGACGAAGCGCAGCTGGTGTTGATTGGCCCAGGCAAGACCTACCGCAAGCCCGGCCAGAGGTCCCTTCGGGTGCATCGGATCATCGTGCAGCACGTCAACTCCGCACGCGCGTGCATGCCGTTCGGCGCCGGAGCTGGGCCGGGCGCTCACCGCGATGCGTGCAAGCGGAGCAAAGCGCGCGCACACGACATCCATCAAGCGGCCATCACGCAGTTTCGCGACGGCCTTCTCCGCACCGAAGCGCGTGGACAAACCGCCGGCGAGGAGAACGCCGCCGGTTGCGGCGCACGCTTGATGCTTAGCCATGGCGTTTCCCCGTGGCGGCGTCGGGCGCGTTCGAGCGATACCATTCGGAGGACCAGACTTCAGCATCAGCATCGGCTACGATTTCGCCGCCGCGTGGGGCATGGTTGTCGATCAGGGGATCAGGCTTCGCTAGCGCTTCAAGGGCGGCGATGTTGCGAAGCGTCACCACCGCGCCCTCAACGATGACGCCATGCTGCTGCAGGGCGGCAAAGGCGCGTGACAGGTTTTCTGGCGTCATGCCGAGGAGGGATGCGAGCACACGTTTTTCGTGATGCAAGCGCACAACGCCGCCCGAATTGTCAGCGGCGCGCAGCGCAAGCAGATAGTTCGCGAGTCGCTCTGTGCTGTTGCGCAGCTTGTGGTTTTTAATCGTCCGCACCAGGCCGCGATAGCAGCCGGCCAGATCGCGCGAGACGGCCATGCCAAAGCGCGGGTCAAGGCGCATCGCGGTGCGGATCGCGTCGCCGGGTATCATGAGGATTTCGCACCGCTCCAGGGTGCGCGCAGACATTAACGCCTCAGCGTCGAGGACCACCGCCGCGAGGATGAACGTCGAGACGGGCCGCAAAATGGCGAGCACCGTCTCGTGGTCGTTCCAGGTACCGTGCAGCTCAACTTGCCCTTCGAGCAGCACGTAAAGGAAATCAACAGGATCGCCTTCGAGCAGCAGCACGGTGCCGGCTGGGAAACGCTGGAGATGGGCGCCGGCGGTCGCGACGCGAAACGTGTCGGCCGCTACATCGGCGAACAACGGCAACGATTTAACGCGTTCCAGATCGCTCGTTCGCAACGCCCGCCTCCATCGGATGCGTGATGTTGTGGCGCCGATCTTCATCGCGGGAATTGATGGAAATCAAGTGGCGCACTTTCGACGCGAAGACGATTGAGTTGCCTTGATATTTTTTAAATGGCCGCCCGCAAAAGGATCAAGCTGCGGTCTTCGCCGGCGCCAATTCCACAAAAAATCCGCAGCGGCGACGCCCCTGCTTGATCTCCATCAAACGCCGCCGCCGCGTTTTGACGCTCCTTGCACATCGCAAAGGGGCGCTCATGCCAACACAAGACGCAATCGTTGAGCATCGCGGCGCGCAGGGCGCGCTTTGGTTCAGCACGCTAGCGTTCACCGCGAGCTTCGCGGTGTGGACGATTTTCTCCATCATCGGCGTCCAAATCGAAGCAGACCTCGGCCTTAGCGAGACGCAGTTCGGATTGCTGATTGGGACGCCGATCCTCACGGGCTCACTGATCCGGCTTTTTCTCGGCGTCTGGACCGATCAATATGGCGGGCGGGTCATTTTTCCGCTGGTGATGTTGGCGGCCGCGGCGGCGACGTTTCTGCTCTCCTACGCCGAGACCTATCCGCAATTTCTGTTGGCGGCGCTGGGGGTCGGTATTGCCGGGGGCACGTTTGCGGTCGGCGTCACCTACGTTTCGAAATTCTACGGCCAAGGCCAGCAAGGAACGGCGTTAGGGATTTTCGGCGCTGGCAATGTCGGCGCGGCGGTGACCAAGTTTCTGGCGCCGTTCGTGTTGCTGGCGATGGGTTGGGAGGCGGTGGCGCAAATTTGGGCCGCGGGCTTGGCCATCATCGCGGTTCTTTTTTTCCTACTCACAAAAGACGATCCAGAGCTCGCCGCGCGTCGCGCCAGCGGCGTGAAGCCGCGCAGCATGGCCGAGCAGTTCGCGCCGCTTAAGAACATCCAAGTCTGGCGTTTCTCGCTTTATTATTTCTTTGTGTTCGGCGCGTTTGTGGCGCTGGCGTTGTGGCTGCCGCGTTATCTGGTCGGGGTTTATGACCTGGACCTCAAAACTGCTGGCATGGTGGCCGCCGCGTTCTCGGTGCCCGCATCGCTCTTCCGCATCTATGGCGGGCATCTGTCAGACCGAGTCGGCGCACGGCAGGTCATGTATTGGACCTTCCTCGTCGGCGTCGCGACGACATTCCTGCTCTCGTATCCGCCCACGAGCTACGTGATCGATGGCATCGAGGGGCCGATCGCCTTCCGGCTTGAGACAGGCCTGATCGGCTTCACCGTGTTGGTTTTCGTGCTTGGGTTCTTCATGAGTCTCGGCAAAGCGGCGGTGTTCAAGCACATCCCGGTCTACTATCCGAAAGACGTCGGGTCTGTCGGCGGTTTGGTCGGCATGATCGGCGGCCTGGGCGGCTTTGTTCTGCCGATCGCGTTCGGCCTGCTCAACGATCTCACCGGTATTTGGACCAGCTGCTTCATGCTGCTGTTCTTGATCGCGTCCGGTTCGCTGCTGTGGATGCACTTCGCGATCCGCCAAATGGAACGCGAGGCGGTCGGCAAAGAGCTCGAGGCGCTGCCGCAATTCCCAGAAATGCAGCCGATCCACGAGCCGGCCAAGCACAAGCCGGCGCTCGCGGGGCTCATTGCGGATTGGCGCCCGGAAGATCCGGTCTTTTGGAACGAGACTGGCAGAAGGATCGCGTCGCGCAATCTCTGGCTTTCCATTCCGGCGCTGTTTCTTTCATTTGCGGTGTGGATGGTGTGGTCGGTCGTTGTCGCCAAGCTGCCCAACATCGGATTCGCATACACGACGGATCAATTGTTTTGGCTCGCTGCCCTCCCAGGGCTCTCTGGCGCCACGCTGCGCATCTTCTACTCGTTCATGGTGCCAGTCTTCGGCGGACGCCTTTGGACGACGCTGACGAGCTGGTCGCTGTTGGCGCCGGCGTTGGGCATTGGCTTCGCCGTGCAAAATCCGGAAACGCCGTACTGGATCATGCTGGGCCTGGCGCTGTTGTGCGGGCTGGGCGGCGGCAACTTCGCGTCGTCGATGTCCAACATCGGCTTTTTCTTCCCGCGTGCAGAGAAAGGGAACGCACTCGCGCTCAACGCAGGGCTCGGCAATCTCGGCGTCAGCGCCATGCAATTCCTGGTGCCGATCGCCATCACCATGGCGGTCTTCGGCGCGTTCGGCGGGCCGGGGC
>CAYUOC010000244.1:0-4644 GCA_964446305.1 uncultured Terricaulis sp.
GGCGCCCCCACTCTTTCGGCACGATCGGCAGCGGCTCGCTGCCGCCGCGGGAGCGCATGGGCCAATCGGCGACGGCGTGTTTGGCGCGCGCGCCGCATTTGCAGCGACAGCGCGCGGGGATGTCGGCGATGCGGGTCTCGCCGCCGAAGAGCTTCAGCGCTTGGGCGGGCGGAAAACGCGTGCGGTTGAGACATGTCCCGCAGCGCACGAGCACGCCGCGCGCGCCGAGTGAGATGGCTTTCTGTAACGTGCTCATGTCGCAGCTCCGGAATGAGCGCGACCCCATGCGGGTTCAACTATAGCCGGATATCGTCCCGTAGAAGCTCTCTTCTCACCACTGAAAGACGTCTTGCTCGCGCTTCGCGCGTTCGGAGACGCTGCGGTCAACCTCGTCACGAAGCTTCGCCAGTTTGGTGGCATCCTTATCAAATCGCGCAACCGTCTTTGACCTAGCAAAGAACTCGTCCTGCCGTTCAATCGGAACGCTCGTGAGTTCTAGGCTCCAATCACCCATGCCACGGTTCTCGTTTTCGGCCTCTCTGTATACTTCGGCGACACCAAGCTCAATCGCGAGATCACGCTCGTACCGGAGATCGAAGAGGATAGTCGGCCAAAGCGACCGAATGCGAGTAGTGTACCGCCCGCTGAATCGTGCAACAAACTCCCAGATCTCCCCTCGCGACGTCGCTCTGGAAGGAGATGATACGCCTCCGGTATCTGAAAACCTTGCATTAAGATCGTTCACCAACGATCGGATCAACGCGCAGCGACCGGCCTGCTCTGAGGAAACTGAGCTGCGCAATTTTGCGATCTCTGAAATCAGTGAATCGATCGCGGGCAATAACCATCGCTTTTCGAACGTCCCTACATCCAGCTCCGACATCATCGTCGCCACGTTATCCGAAGACAGTCGGGCACCCACTCGACGCAGAAACGCTACTCTTTGTTGCTCTCCCCAATCGCAACGAACGAGATAGCAAGCAGCGAAATACTCCTGGAACGAACGATGCACAAAGCTGAGATCGGTGCCGTCGACCTGAAGTACGCAGACCGCCTGTCGCAAGTCCGCTAGGAAGTCTACCGGCTTCGAACCTACCTCGGATAGTTCTATCGCTTTCTTTGCGATGTCGATCGCGATTTCTTGAGAGAACGTCGTTCTTCCCTCAGCGTAACTTACAACACAAAACGCAGAAAAAACCTTGGTGAAGTCTTCAAGCGCTAGACCGCTGAGCTTGCGCCGTTTGAACGGCAAATCACCCTTTGTCGCATCATGCCCCTGAAAAAGCGTATCGAACGCCCTCTTGTAGAAGTTGATTATCTTATCGGGGACCTCGGCGAAGCTTCGATAGACTAACAGCATCATCACAAGCAAAAGTGGGACCGATAGAAACTCCTCGTGAGTATCAAATTGTTTTTCAATGATCTCGTCGAGAAAGCGCAACTTCAGATCGGCGATGCTCTCATATGGGAGGTTCCGAATGAGCTGAGCGGACTCGGCCTTCGACAACCCTCTCATCTTGTAAACTTCAAACTCCTCCCATCGGATACCGGGCTCAGGTCTTGTTGAAACGACGATGATCGCTTTGCGATTCCTCTCGGATATCTGCGCGATCTCTTGCACTACTGACGAGCGACGGTCCTGATCGACCTCATCTAGCGCATCAAGAAGCAACATAAGTTTGCCCTCATAGAGAGCGTGATCCAGACGCGCGCGATCGAAACCGCGCACATGGTTATTTATGCTTTTCAGCACGAGTTGGAGAAGTGCGTCTGGTGCCGCCGGCAGGTCGTTTAATCGACGCAACTCTACATAGATCGGAATTGGCCCAGGCCAGAAGCCAATTACATGCAAGAGCACTGCACGCAGAAATAGGGATTTGCCCGCTCCGGCCGTCCCGACCACCACCGCGCGATTGTGCTGGGGAAGGTCGTCTATGAACTCGTCAAAGGTTATCGTCTTGTTCGATTTGGATAATCTGGCGGGGACATAGATTGTCTCAAGAGGTATCGACGTCTCCGCATCAAACACCGTCTTGATTTTTGACCATCGACCGTGAGCTTCCAATACCAGACGCCGAAACCCGACCGCCGCGTCGTTCAAGATTGCCGCCTTTTGCTCTCCCGCCAGTCCTTTCGCCTGCGAATAGACGTCAGCAACAACCTTTCCAATCGTGTCGAAAAGCAGCCCCTTCTCTGGATCAGTCACCTTCGCCTCCCTGAGTCTTACCGGGATACTACCCCCCCTCCATCCCCTCTTCCACTTCGCGCTCTACCCTGAGCGCCGTCAGCTGGTTGCGTTGGCGGCGGAGGACTTGGAAGCGATAGCCGTGGAAGGCGAAGCGTTGGCCGGGTTCGGGGATGGCTTGGGCTTCGTGGATGACGAGGCCGGCGATGGTGACGGCTTCTTCGTCGGGCAGATCCCAATTCATGGCGCGATTGAGATCGCGGATCGGCACTGAGCCATCGACATTGACGCTGCCATCGGGCTGCGGGCGCACGCCTTGGACGGCGATGTCGTGCTCGTCTTTGATGTCGCCGACGATTTCTTCGAGGATGTCTTCAAGCGTGACGAGGCCCATGAGCGCGCCGTACTCGTCCACCACCAGGGCGAAGTGTTCGCGGCGGCGCAGGAATTCGGCGAGCTGATCTTCGGCGCTGGTTTGCATCGCCGTGAACCAGGGCACGCGCTTGACCTCGTTGACGTCGAAGCCGTCGCGGCCGTGTTCGGAAATGCCGCGCAAGAGATCGCGCGCGTGCAGGATGCCGACGATGTTGTCGGGCTCGTCCTTCCAGAGCGGCAGGCGCGTGTGCGGGGAGGACATGGCTTGGGCGATGATCTCGCGCGGCGGCAGATCGATATCGAGCGAGCGGATGTTTTTGCGGTGGATCATCACGTCGGCGATGGTGAGCTCGGACAGATCGAGCGCGCCGAGCAGGCGGTGCTTCTGCTCGGCTTCGACGCCGCCCTCTTCCGCATGCAACTCGATGGCGCCGCCGATTTCGGCGCGGGCGGCGGAGAGGACGTCGATGTTTTCATCGACGCGCACGCCAAGCAGGCGGAGGCCGTTGTTCACGATCCATTGCACGGCGGCGACGATCGGCGCGAGGATGCGCACCATCCATTGAACCGGAAGCGCCACGGCGCGGGCGATATTGTCGGCGGCGGTGATGGCGAGCGTCTTGGGGCCGACTTCGCCGAAGATGAGCAAGAGCGGCGTCAGCACCACGGCGGTGACGACAGGCGCGAGATCGCCGAAGGCGCTGGCGAAAATGCTGGCGCTGATGGCGGAGGCGAGAACCTGAACCAGGTTGGCGCCGAGCAGCACGGCGCCGATCATGCGCTCGCGGTTTTCGTTGAGCTTGTTGACGCGGGCGGCGCGCTTATCGCCTTCGCGCTCGAGTGTCGCCATCCGCGCGCGGGAGGCGCCGGTAAGCGCGGTCTCGGCGGCGGAGAAAAACGCATTTAGCGCAATGAGCGCGGCGATAACGAGAGCCGCGATCAGCAGAGACGTGGTCATTGTTTCGTTTCTTGTTGCAGGAGGTCGAGCACAACGTCGGTAGGCGCGTTGCGGTCCATGAAGGCGCGGCCGATGCCGCGCGAGAGGATGAGCGTGAGGAGGCCGGCTTCGTTCTTCTTATCGGCGGCCATGAGCGCGGTGAGCTTTTGGGCGTCGTACGGCGCGCCGGGGAGCTTGCGCAGATCGGTGGTGAAGCCGGCGTGTTCAAGGTGGCGGCGCACGCGGGCGGCGTCGGCCTCCGGGCAGTGGCCCAGCTGAGCCGAAATCTGAAACGCGAGCGCAATGCCGGCGGCGACAGCTTCGCCGTGCAGCAGCGTGCCGTCGTACGCGGAGTGCGCTTCGAGCGCGTGGGCGAAGGTGTGGCCGAGATTGAGCAGCGCGCGCACGCCCTGCTCGGTCTCGTCCTGCTCGACGATGCGGGCTTTGAAGCTGATGGCGGTGGCGATGGCGGCTTGGAGCGTGCCTTGCCGATGCGCGCGCTCTCCTGGTGTCGTTGGCTCAGGCGCATCACCGAGAATGAAGGGCGCGGCTTGTTCGCACCATTCGAAGAACTCAGCGTCACCAATCAGCGCAGCCTTTATGATCTCCGCATAGCCCGCGCGCAACTCGCGCTTAGGCAGCGTTGCAAGAACATCGGTGTCGGCGAGCACGAGCCTCGGCTGATGAATGAGGCCGATGAGGTTTTTGCCTTCGGGCGTGTCGATCGCGGTTTTGCCGCCGACGCTGGAATCCACTTGTGCGAGCAATGTCGTCGGGATCTGCACGAAATCGACGCCGCGTTTGACGAGGCCTGCAGCGAGGCCGGAAAGATCGCCGATGACGCCGCCGCCGAAGGCGACGACGAGGTCTTTGCGGGTCACGCCGGCTTGCAGCAAATGGCGCGTCACCAGTTCGAGGCCGGTGAAGCTCTTGGCGCTTTCGCCGGGCGGCAGCGTGATGGTCCAGTTCTTGAGGCCGGCGGCGTCGAGCGATGCGGCGAGCGCGGGGCGATGCAGGCGCGCGACGGTTTCGTCGGTGACGATGAAGACGCGATTGCCCGGCGCGAACGGCGCAATGAGTTCGCCCGCGCGCGCAAGCAAGTTCGCGCCGGTGTGGACGTCGTAGCTGCGGGGCCCAAGTTTGACGT
>CAYUOC010000245.1:0-1114 GCA_964446305.1 uncultured Terricaulis sp.
CCCACGCGCAAACTTGTCCGCCCCGCTGATGGCGGGTGTCGAAGAAAGCTCAATGGCTGACCCGCGGGATGCAGCGCGGATGTCTATGGGGATTTAAGCGCGGGCCTGGGCGGCGGGTGCGGCTTGCTGGACAGCCGAGCGCACTCAGCCCGGTGGGTGGCGTCGCCGAACGGCGCCAATAGCATCGATGCTTGGGTAAGCGAGCGCTGATTGCGCCTGGCAGCGGCGTACGGAGCACCCGCAACCGCATCGCGCGAAGGCCGCGCGTGTTTCGAGCGCTGATGATGCTGGAGACGCGGAGCGTGTTTCATGACGTGTCGCACCGCATCGGCTTTGGATGCACATGGCGTTGGGGTGCGCATCCGCGCTCGAATGCTTCGATCAAGACGAGGCGACCGCCGCAGCATGGGCACGGCTTTGGCGCTGGCGTTGCTTCAGCCTCCGTAGGCAACGCTGATGGCACAGCGTCAAGCAAACGGCGCGCGCGGGCGATATTGTCGGCGCGCGCGGTATTGGCGAAGAGGGCGTAATGGCGGATGCGATGAAAGCCGTCTGGCAGGACGTGCAGCAGGAAGCGGCGGATGAACTCATCGCCGGTGAGCGTCATGAGGCCGTAGCGATCTTGGCCCTCACGCCGATAATCCTTCCACTTGAAGGTGACGCGTCTTGCCTCGAAGGCGACAAGCCGGCTGTTGGCGATGGCGACACGATGGGTGTAGCGCGCGAGATACGACAGCACCTGATCGGGTCCGGCGAACGGACGTTTGGCGTAGACCACCCAATCGCTGCGATGGAGCGGCCTTAAGAAGGCGCGAAACGCATCGATATCGCTCAGGGCCGCGTGATCGCCGAAGAAGTGGAGCGCGCCGTCGCCGTGCGCGGCGAACAAGCGTTGCAGCATCAAGCGCCGAAACAGACGCGACAGGACGCGCATCGGGAGAAAGAAATTGGATCGGCAGGGGATCCATCGCCCGCCGTCGTCCGAGACGCCGCCGCCGGGAACGATGCAATGCACATGCGGGTGATGGGTAAGCGCTGAACCCCAGGTGTGCAGCACCATGGTGACGCCGATTCTAGCGCCGACCAGGGCAGGCAGATAGAGCTGCGCGTTCAG
>CAYUOC010000245.1:1124-4641 GCA_964446305.1 uncultured Terricaulis sp.
GTTTGGCAGCGGCCAGGAGTTCACGGGCGTCGGCGAGATGTTTGGGGTCGGCGGCGATTGTGTGTAGCGCCTCAGATGCGGCCTTGAACAGCGCGTTATCGATGACCGCTTTGTTGGTATAGGCGATGTCGGCGATCGGCGCGGGCAGCGTGAAGACGACATGATAATAAGCGACGGGCAGAAGCTCGGCGCGCCGCGCTTCCAGCCAATCATAGGCGGCGGCCGCCTGACATTTGGGGCAGTGGCGGTTGCGGCATGAATTGTAGGCGACATCGATGTGGGCGCAGTCCTCGCATCGGCGGACATGGCCGCCGAGCGCGGCGGTGCGGCAGGTCTCGATCGCCGCCATGACGCGCAATTGGCCGAGACTGCAAACAGGCCTGACGGGACGTTCGACGTCGCGCTGGGCTTTAACGTCCTCCACTTGGTCGCGGCGCGCGATGCGGTGCTGCGAAACGTCTATCGGCTCTTGAAGCCGGGCGGTCTCTTCATCTCAAAGACGCCGTGCCTCGCGCAAATGGGTCTGCCGGTGCGCCTCGTCGTGCCGGTGATGCAAGCCCTCGGCAAGGCGCCCCATGTGACGTTCTTCTCGGACGCGGAGCTGGAGCGCGAGATCACGGCGGCGAATTTCGAAATCGTAGAACGCGCGCGGCATGGGTCGCGCGGTAAGGATCCGCGGCCGTTTCTGGTGGCGCGAAAGCGGGCTGCTTAGGCGACTATTTCCGGCGAGTTATAGATCGCTCTAAGGCTGCGCAGGCAGGACGGCCATCAGCGCCCGCGTGAAGCCTACCGGAGCGACGGTCAAGTGATCCTCATCCTCCAATACCGTCGAACGAACCTGAAGGCCGGCATAGTTGCGCGACTTCAGCACCCGTTCCATGGTCCGAACGTCACCCACCATATCGACGCGTGTGTTGCGACTGCTGGCGCCGGGCGTCTCAAAGCTACCGACGTACATGAAGACATCGGCGGGAAGGTCGCGGTGATCGCGTGCGTATGCGGCCTCCAATGTCATGATGTGGCGCTGGTCGAACCAAAAGGACGGGCTTCCTAGAATGTAGGAGCGGAACAGCGTCGGGTCAGTGAACAGGATTTGAGCCCCCAGCAAACCTCCATACGAATGGCCCAAAATCACGCGGCGTGCGGGATCGACCCGGAACCGATTTTCGACGAAGGGGAGAACTTGCGTCTTCAGATAGGCTTGATAGGCGGAGCCCTGACCGTGGACCATAGCGCTAGCGCTCTGCGGGCCGTTCGGCGTCGGCGTGTAGTCGCGGTTGCGACTAACCCGGCCCCCCTCTCCGCGCGAATAAGACAGACCGATCAAGATAAATTCCTCAATCACCGGACCCTCCAAGTTCACCCTTCGAGCGATTTGGCGAATGATGGGAAACGCGTAGTCGGCGTCGGTCACGTAGAGCACCGGATAGCGGTGCTGAGGATCGGATTCGTAGCTGGCGGGCAGGCTGACGAAGACTTCATACTCACGGCCTGAACCCGGGTCGGGCACTGTCCAAACCTGGGTGCCCTCTAACACGTAAGGCGCGCCTTCGGCTGCGAGCGTCGGGGCCGATTGGCCATCGGCTCTTTCCGTGCAACCTGACGCGAGTATCGCCGCGAGCAGAACCCCAACTAGACCAAACGCCTTCACCCGCGACTCCTGTTAGTTTTGCCGAAACGAGAGGCCATGAATGTGGCGGACTCACAACCCTGTTCGTCCTTCGGCTCAGTTGCTCCGGAAAATTTTGGTGTGACACCGAGATCTGGAGCGGTGTTGATGCGGTGTTGATGACGATTGGACGCCACTGGAGTGGGGGAGGCGCACAAGGAGCAATTGGCGATCTCGCGTCTTAAACGTGGGTCCTTGGCTTGGGCGCAGCTCGACTTCACGCGCAGCATTGTGCCCGCTTGAACTGACCCTTATCGGCGATTCATGTCGAGCGGCAGCGTGGTAGGCGAGTGGCTCGATTGGACTGACACAGCCATCGGTCAGATTGCGGCAGCCCCGGCCGGACCGGCCCTTACCGGTCACTCTGCTGACGGCGGCGGATCGAAAATAAGGTCGCGCCCCCCTGAGAGATATCCGTCGCAACGCACTTGAATGATGTTCCAGGACGTGTGTGATGCATGTATGAAGCGGTGCATCGTCACGTTATTGGTTTTCGTGCTTGCGGCCTGCGTTTCTCCAAGCGCCGCGCAGACATCTCAAGCGAGCGGTTTGCCCGCATGGTGGACGGCGCATGTCGACTTCATGAGTCGCGATGGCGGCACGTGGGTGGCGCCGAACCCCGCCAATGACAGCGATCCCGCACAGCCTGATGCGTTCGGAATGGAATGGCGCGCTGTGAACGAAGGCTATGGTCTGATTGGGCGCTTGTACGGCATCGAAGCGGGCGTGGAGACCACCGAGTTCTGGACGTATCGCGAATTTTGGCATCCGGGAGAACGTCGCGCGATCCTACAGCAATGGGGCGGCCCTGGCGTCTACGGCGTCGGCGCCACAGGCGGCGAAACGAGATACGATCGCCTCGAACAAACATTCTGGTTGGCTGATGGCCGCTCGTGGCGCGATGGACACCGCACCGCCGAAGAGGGTGACATCTACGTCACGCATCAGTTCAATATCGACGAGCAAGACAACTGGACACCCAACGGTAGCTATACCTGGCGACGCCAGCGGCGAACCAAAGCTGGTCGGCGTCAATGACAGGCATCGGCGACAGCGAGTCAGTGCGCCGCGCGCTAAGCCACTGACTGGGATGAATCGCACGAGCCGTTCGCATCCAACTCCCGGAACGGGCGCATCTCTATGGCATCGACTCATCACCTCTGCCGGTGAAGCGTGGTGGCCCGATTCAACAGCGGACATGGCGGCGAGGACCAATGGCTAACCCTGGCGAAAACTGGTTTGTCGAGGCCCCCGGCGATCTTCAGCGCATAGAAGCTTGCCTTAGCGGTGTGGCGTACGCTCCCCACCGCCACGACACCTATACAATCGGCATCACGTTGAGCGGCATTCAAAGCTTCACTTATCGTGGTGCTGGAAGAGCTTCTTATCCCGGTCAGATCGTCATCCTGCACCCCGACGAACAACACGACGGCCGTGCCGGCGACGATGAAGCCTTTCGCTATCGCGCGGCTTACATCTCTCCAGCCGATATTCAAGAAGCGCTGAACGGTCGGGCGTTGCCGTTCGTCGAAGGCGGCGTTTCGATAGACTCACGCCTGCATCGAGCGGCCGCAGCTCTTCTGGGAGACTACGAGCGGCCGCTGTCGAAACTTGAGTACCAGGACGCGCTCTACGATTTAGCGTTTGCGTTGCAGGCGGCGGCGGGCGCCGCCGTCGCCATCAAGCGGGCCAATCGTGAAGCGGCCGCCGGTGCGCGAGATTACATAGAGGCCAATCTCTGCCGTGGGCTCTCGCTTGAAGAACTGGAGCGCGCGACGTGCCACTGCCGCTGGAAATTGTCGCGGGATTTTCGCGCCATGTTCGGCACCAGTCCGTACAGATACCTCA
>CAYUOC010000246.1:0-4594 GCA_964446305.1 uncultured Terricaulis sp.
CGCAAGCCGTTCGACATAGCGCGCCGAGGCGGCGATCGCCGAGCGCGCATGCATGGTCGCACGGATGTGTTCTTCCACGGCCTCGAACGGCAAGACGCGCGCCGGCGCGTGGCGATCGAGACGCACGACATGCCAGCCATGGCGGGTTCTGACTGGCGCTGAAGTGAAGCGGCCGGGCGTCAGCTCCGCCAACGCGTCTTCAATCGAAGGCGCAAGGTCCCCGCGCGTGAATTGTCCCAGCGCGCCGCCGTCGGCGGCGCTCGAACAGCTTGAATGCGTGCGTGCGCATGTGGCGAAATCGCTTCCAGCTTCCAGTTCGGCGATGGCCGCGCACGCGCGTCTATGCGCCTCGTCCCATCCCTCAGCACCGGACGGCTCGAAGAGAATGTGGGAGACTTCGAAGATTTCGGGCGCCTCGAATTTTGCCTTCGACATCTCATAGAGGCGGCGGCATTCGGCTTCGGTGGGTTCATCGCCGGGCGCTTCACGCTGCAGCACCTGCCGCACGAGCGCTTCCTCGGACGTTTCTTCCCGGCCGCGCTCGTCACGCTCGGTCGCGGGCTCAAGCTTCAGCGCCTCGGCGCGGCGCAGCAAGAGGTGGCGGATCACCAGAGCTCTAGCGGCGGCCGCGCGTGCTTCCGAGGCCGAGCCGGCGCTATGGTTTTGCGCCTCCGCCGCAATGGCGGCCTCCGGGATCAAAACGCCGTCCACAAAGATGGGAGGCGCTCCTTTCTCACGCCGGGCTGCAGGCGCCGGACCGTGCCCACAGCCAGAGAACGCCTCCTGCGCCGGTGGTTCGGAAACTGTACGGATGAGCGTGTGCTTCATTTGCCGCCCCCTGCCGCCAGACGCTTCGAGCGCACGATCTGCCAGCCGCGGCGATTAAGGTACCAGATCGGCGCCGAGAGCATGTGAACCAACCGAGTGAATGGAAACACCAGCAGGATGGTCAGTCCCAGCGCGATGTGCGCCTTGAAGATCCAGTGCGCTTCGGCGACAAAATCGGCGGCGCCGGCGCGGAAGGTAAAGATGCTCTGCGCCCAGCTCATGAATTTCACCATTTCCGCGCCGTCGCGGTGTTCGAGCGAAACGGGAATGGTGGCCAGCCCAAGAGCGAGCTGCGCCATCAGCAGGATGAGAATGGCCGAATCGCCGAAGCTTGAAGTGGCGCGAATGCGCGGGTCGAACAAACGGCGGTGCAGCAACAGACAGCCGCCAACGAGACACAGTGCTCCCGCCGCACCGCCGGCGACGATCGCCAGCATTTGCTTGGCGGCATGGGAAACGCCCAGCGTATCCCAGACCCAGATCGGCGTGAGCAAGCCCACGAAATGTCCCGCGAAGATCGCCAGGATGCCGACATGGAATAGAACCGACCCGAGCACGAGCTGGCGCCGGCGCAAGAGTTGCGACGATCCGGTACGCCAAGTGTATTGCTCGCGATCGAACCGAAGGATCGACCCGATAGCAAGGACGGCAAGCGCCACGTAGGGATAGAAGCCGAACAGAGCCTGGTTAAGCCAATCCATCGCGGTATCCTCAATAACGATATTCGATCGCCCACCAGAACTTGGTGCGGTCGGCAAAACGGGGATCTTCGCCGTCGAACGAGGCGGCTTTCGCCTCGAAGGTGACGTGTTCGGAAATCGAGAAACGAACTGAGGCGTCCAGCTCCGACCCGAAATCGGCGCCGCCATCACTGTCCGTGAAATCATGCGCGCGCACGGTGAACACGACCGGCTGGTTGGCGAGCCATGGTTGCGTCGCGTAGGACAGGCTCGCGTTGAGGTCGCGCACGCCGTCCGGCGGCGTTGTCAGGAACACATCCGCCCAACCCTGGAAAGCGTGCAGCGTCGCCAGGGGCGTCGCGAAGCCGCGCGCGCCATCACCCTCAAGACGCTCGCCTGCAACCGCGACAGTCCAGCGATCCCGTCGCACCGACAGTTCGGCGTGCTGGTAGCCGAGATCGAACGACGCCGCGTTCGAACCGTAGTCGCTCTGCGCCGCCGCCTCGAGCGTCAGGCGTGGGCGAAACCTACCCGCCGTCCACTCATTGGCCCAGCGGACGCCATAGGTCTGGCTCGACAGCGACGGCGCATCATCGCCGAAGTCAAACAACAAGCCATACGCGCTCGCCTTACCCCACGGCAGATCAATGTCGGCTTGCCCGATGTGCGAGTCGCTTTCCCATTCTCCCTGCGGGCTGTCATCGCCGAAGACCCGGCGGACATTGTCGATGTAGATGTAAGTGAAGCCAGCGTGCTCGAACGGGCGGGCTTCGAGCCTGAGGGCGTCGAAGGTCTGCTCATTCTGACGGAAACCAACATTGCCCACAAAGCGCGCATTGTTGAGGACGATACGTTGACGCCCCAGCACGGCGCGCCGGCCTTCGCTGCCAGACCAGGACACCTGCAAACGATTGACTTCGAAAGCCTCGGGATCGGCCACGACCGCGTACGTTGTGTTGCCGTTTACGGTGTCGTTGAATTCATCATTGAGTTGGGCGACGCCTTCGACCTCGCCCATAAATCTAAATCCACGCCAAGCGGGGGTCTCGTAACCCAGTCGGGTGCGAAACGTCACGGCGTCGGCGTCCTCCAGGCCGTCCTGGGTGACGCTCTCGTAACGGAGACGCGCATCGACGATCAGATCTCCCGTGTTGCCCGTCCCCTGCGCTGACGCCGCGGACGCCATCAACAGGCCGCTGAGCGCGCTGACGGCGATCGCCGCAATTCTCAATGATACGCCGCTCACGCTGCGCCCTCCTTCAGCAGCGCAGCCTTTGGGCAGTCCACCTTGTCGGGCCCAAACGTCACCTGTTCTTCGGCCCAGGCGCGATCGAGCGCCTCAAGATCGTTCGGATTGTCTTCCGGCTCTTGCAGCAGCGCTTTCAGCGCTTCGGCGTTGCGATCCTTGTCGACGAGCGCCACCAGGGCGTCGAACACGGCGGCGTAGGAAGACTGACGCTTCTTCAGCCGTTCGCGCAACGCTTCAAGCACATGCGCGGCCTGCCCCAATAGCGCGGCCGCCTCAGCAGCGGGACGTTGGGAGAGAAACTCAAGGAAGACCGGAAGATGATCCGGCAATTCCTTGGCGGTCAGTTCGAGCCCGTGCGACGAGTAGAGCTTTAGCAATTCCACCATCGCCTGGCCGCGATCGCGGCTCTCGCCATGGACGTGCTCGTAGAGTTGCAGTGACAGAGAGCGCGTCCGGTCGAAGAGATCCACATAGCGCGACTGCACCTCGTAGAGGTCGTCTTGCGATAGCTCCTTGGCGAGCGGTCCCAGCTTGCGTACGAGCGCGAGGGGAACGATGCCATCGGCGGCGAGCGTTTGCATTGCCGGGGCAATGAGCGCGGCGGTCTCAGACGTCGGATAGCTCAAGAAGATCGCCAGCGCGCGATAGGTTCTCGCCATCGTCAGACCTCCATCGGGTTTTTGGCGCCGCCCTTCTTGACGGGGCCGAACAGGCCAAGCTCGGTGCGCCCGCCTGAGGCTTGATTGCCGAAGCTGAAGCCGCAGGCGCCGCGCAGACCGTAGGCGTCCTCCGCGCCTTCGCGATGCGAGGTCGGGATGACAAAGCGATCTTCGTAATTGGCGATCGCCATGACATGGTACATTTCGTCAATTGCCTCCGCGGTCAGGCCAACGCGCGAGGCGATCGCGTGATCGATGACGCCATCGATCGACTTGGCGCGCATATAGGCGCGCATTGCCAGCATCCGCTCAAGCGCGGCGACCACTGGCGCTTCTTCGCCCGCCGTCAGCATGTTGGCGAGATACTGAACCGGGATACGCAGGCTCTTCACGTCCGGCATAACGCCGTCATGCTCGATTGCGCCCAGCGAGGCCGCCGACTGGATTGGTGAAAGCGGCGGCACGTACCAGACCATTGGCAGCGTGCGATATTCAGGATGGAGCGGAAACGCGACGCGCCAGTCGATCGCCATCTTGTAGATCGGGCTGCGGCGCGCGGCTTCAAGCCATGCCTCAGGCACGCCGTCGGTGCGTGCTTGAGCGACAATCTTCGGATCGTTCGGATCCAAGAAGATTTCGAGCTGCTTCTCGTAAAGATCCTTCTCATCGGCGCTCGCCGCTTCTTCGATGCGGTCAGCGTCATAAAGGATGACCCCCAGATAGCGGATGCGGCCGACGCAGGTTTCCGAGCAAACCGTAGGCTGACCTGACTCGATACGCGGATAGCAGAACGTGCACTTCTCGGATTTTCCGCTCGACCAATTGTAGTAGATCTTCTTGTACGGACAGGCCGACACGCACATGCGCCAGCCGCGGCACTTATCCTGATCGATGAGCACGATGCCGTCTTCTTCGCGCTTATAGATGGCGCCCGACGGGCACGCGGCGACGCATGCCGGATTGAGGCAATGCTCGCACAGGCGCGGCAGGTACATCATGAAGGTGTTTTCAAACTGCCCGTAGATCTCCTTCTGCACGTTCTCGAAATTCACGTCCTTTGATCGCTTGGAGAATTCGCCGCCCAGGATTTCTTCCCAGTTCGGTCCCCACTCGATCTTCTCCATGCGCTGGCCGCTGATTTTCGAGCGCGGGCGAGCGGTCGGAAACGCCTGCATCTC
>CAYUOC010000247.1:0-4543 GCA_964446305.1 uncultured Terricaulis sp.
CTCCGTTCGTGTTGCGCTGGCGCGACGCTAGTGGCGAAGAGCGTGAGACTCTGGCGTGGGCGGTGATCGACGCGTCGGGCGCGTGGTCAGGCGCCAATCCGATTGGCGTTAACGGGCTCCCCGTTCTGGGCGAAGCCGAGGCGCGCGACTGCATTGATTACGGCATCCCCGATGTGCTGGGCGTGGCGCGCGAGCGTTTTGCGGACAAGCGCGTGCTGGTCGTGGGCGCGGGCCATTCGGCCATCAATGTCGCGCTCGATCTCATCACGCTCCAAAAGGACGCGCCCGAAACCAAGGTTTTCTGGGCGCTCCGGCGCAACCGCATCGAGAAGTTGGTAGGCGGAGGATTAAATGACCAATTGCCGCAACGGGGCGCGCTGGGCCTGGCCGCCATGGATGCGATCAAAGACAAACGTCTCGAAGTGCTCGCGCCCTTCGCCGTGCAACGCATCATCAGGCACGGCGACGCCCTCGGCGTCGGCGCCAAACTTGGGGACCAAAAAACAACCCTCGACGTCGATCGCATCGTCGTCGCTACCGGATTGCGGCCCAATCTGGATATGCTGCGCGAGCTTCGCGTTGCGATCGATCCTTCTGTAGAGGCGCCGCCCGCGCTCGCCCCTCTCATCGATCCTAATCTGCACTCGTGCGGCTCGGTGCCGCCACATGGCGTCGTCGAACTCACGCATCCGGAGCCAAACTTCTACATCGTCGGCTCCAAGGTCTATGGCCGCGCGCCAACCTTCCTGATGGCCACGGGCTACGAACAAGTGCGCTCAGTGATCGCCGAACTTGCCGGCGATCACGAAGCGGCGCGCCGGGTTGAACTCGTGCTGCCTGAGACCGGCGTGTGCAGCACAGCGCCGGTCGTGGGCGCCAAGGCGCAAGCCTGTTGCGCCGCCGCCGCGTGAGCGAAGCGATTGAAGCCTCAAAGCTCCAGCCGGTCACCGGCTGGAGCTGGTTTGTCAGCGGGCTGGGGATTGGCCAGATCTGCTCGTGGGGCGCGCTCTATTACAGCTTCCCCCTGATCGCCGAAGCGATGGGACGCGATTTGGGTTGGAGCAAGAGTGAACTCTATGGCGCGGCCACGCTTGGACTCTTGCTCGCGGCCGCGGCTTCCTATCCGATCGGCAAGGCTATCGATCAGGGCTATGGCCGGATCATCATGAGCGCGGGGTCGCTCGTGGCGGGCGCGTTGTTTCTCGCCTGGTCGCAAGTCAGCGCGCTCTCAATCTTCTTCGCCATCGCGGCCGGCCTTGGCGCGCTTCAAGCGGCCCTGCTCTATGAGCCTGCGTTTGCAGTGATCGCGCGGCGCAATGTCGGCGGCGCCCGCGGCGCCATCACGGCGCTGACACTTTGGGGCGGTTTTGCCTCCACGGTTTTCGTTCCGCTCGTTCAGCTATTGCTTGATCAGTACGACTGGCGCGGCGCTCTGATCGGCCTCGGCCTGATCAATCTCGCGTGTGCTGCACTTTACTGGCTGGTGATCGGCATTGAGAAAAAAGGCGTCACAAGCTCGGCCACTGCTTCTCCGCCTCACCACAAAGACGCTTTGCGCGAAGCGCTAAGCGCGCCTGTCTTCTGGATGCTCGCGCTTGCCTTCACCGCACACGCCGGCGCGTTCACCGCCTTCACCTTCCATCTCTACGCGCTGTTGCTTGAGCGCGGGTTCTCGACGCAGGATATCGTGTTTTCCATGGCGGTGATTGGACCTGCGCAAGTGGCGGGACGGATCGCCATGAGCGTCTTCGCGCGCGGGGCCTCCATTCGCCGGATTGGCTCGATTGTGGTGCTGGGCTTCCCGATCGCGTTCGCCCTGCTCGCCCTCGCGCCGACGGCGCTTGCGGTCGTTGCCGCAGTGGCTGCGCTCTACGGCGCCTCCAATGGCGTGCTGACTATTGTTCGCGGCCTCGCCGTCCCAGAAATGATCACAACGCAGGGCTACGGCGCTATTAATGGCGCCATGAACACGCCCGCCACCATCGCCAAGGCGCTGGCGCCGCTTGCGGGCGCCGCACTCTGGTCGACAAATCAGTCCTATGCGCCGGTTTTGATCGCGATCATGGCCGGTTCGCTCATTCTGTCGTTCGGGTTCTGGGCGGCGGCCTGGGTTTCGACACGCCGCCAAGGAGGCTCGCGCCATGCTGAGCTATGATGTCGCCGCAAAGCGCGTGGATGCACACGGATCGACGGCGTGGACGAAACGCGCTTCGCTGACGCTGGACACGGACGTCGCGGGACGCGACGACGCCTTCAACCCAGCCGAATTGCTACTCGCTTCTATCGCCGCTTGCATGATCAAGGGCGCCGAGCGCGTCGCGCCGATGATCAGGTTCGATCTGCGCGGCATGGAGGTGCGCCTGCACGGCGAACGCCAAGACAGCCCGCCCAAGATGATCCGGATCGATTATGAGATCATCGTCGACACTGACGAGAGCGATCAGCGTCTGGAACTCCTGCACAAGAACATTCGCAAATACGGCACGGTCTCGAACACCATCGCGGCAGCCACCGAACTTCAGGGCACGATCCGCCGCGCGAATCCGGAGGTTTGAGCCCATGTCGCCTCATCAAGCACGTGCTGCCGCCGATCAGCTCAACCGGGAATGCTTCTGCGTCACCCTGGATCAGCAGGCGCTTGCGAACGCACTCCAGCACGAAGTGGCCGACGCGGATTTCTTCGCGGCGCTGACCGTGTCGCATCCGCATCTTTTCTCGCATGCGCCGGTTTTTCTGCCCAAGGCGGACGGCGACGCCATGCAGGCGATCGTGCGCGCCATCGAGGCCGCCGCGCTCCTGCCGGCATATCAAGATGCGGTCCTCGGCTGGGCGCCGCCAATCGCACGGACCGATCATGGCCCCATCGGCGCCTTCATGGGCTACGACTTTCACCTGACGCCCGAGGGACCAAAGCTCATTGAAGTCAACACCAATGCGGGCGGCGCCTATCTCAACGCCTTCTTGGCGCGCGCCCAGGTCGCGTGTTGCGCAGAGGTCGAACAGGCGCTCGCCCGAGCTTCGCTCGGCGCCTTCGACGGCGCCATCATCGACATGTTCGAAGCCGAATGGCGACTACAGGGCCGCACCGATGCACTGCGCCGCATCGCCATCGTCGATGAGCGGCCGGACGAGCAATACCTCTATCCCGAGTTTATGCTCGCACAGCGGCTTTTTGAACGGCATGGAATTGAGGCCGCCATCGCCGATCCGCGCGAGCTCCGCTTTGAATGCGGTCTGCTCCAGTTCGGAGGGCGCCCCATCGACTTGGTCTACAACCGCCTCGTCGATTTCAGCTTAGAGGACGACGAACACGCAGCACTCAGAACGGCTTACGAGGGCGGCGCGGTCGTCGTAACGCCGAACCCCCGCAATCACGCCATCCTCGCCGATAAGCGAAATCTCACTTTGCTCTCCGATTCCGCAAAGCTCGCGCACTGGGGGCTCGATGCTGAGCATGCCGCAGCGCTAGCGGGCGTTCCCCAAACTCTGCGCGTGAAGGAAGCCGATGCGCAAACGCTATGGAACGAGCGCAAGGGGTTCTTCTTCAAGCCCGCGTGCGGCCATGGCGGCAAAGCCGTCTATCGGGGCGACAAGCTCACACGCGGGACATGGAGCGAAATACTGGCGGGCGATTACATCGCCCAACGCGTTGCACCTCCTAGCGAGCGTACCATCAAACTCGATGGAGAGCGTGTGCAGCGCAAAGTGGATGTCCGTCTCTACACCTACGATGGCGAGATCCTCATCGCCGCCGCGCGCCTCTATCAGGGCCAGACCACGAACTTCCGCACGCCCGGCGGCGGCTTCGCGCCGGTCTTCTTCATCTGAGGCGTAATCCCGCACATCCGGACTTGTCAGGCGACTTTCGATTCGATATTTCTCGAATTATGCGGTCCAAACAAGCCATCGATGCGCTGGGCGCGCTGGCGCAGGAAAGCCGGCTCGGCGTCTTCAAGCTCCTGGTCCGCGCCGGCGCGAGCGAGCTACCCGCGGGCGAAATCGCGCGCGACCTCGGCGTGCCCGCCAGCACCATGTCGACGCATTTGGCCATTCTGGAACGCGCCGGCCTTATCCAATCGCGGCGCGAGGGCCGCACGATCTATTACCGCGCCGATCTCGACGGCATGACCGACCTGATGGCCTTCCTGATCGAGGATTGCTGCGATGGCCGCGCCGAATTGTGTGCGCCGCTCCACGAACTCGTTCAAAGCGCAGCGTGCTGTGAAGGCGCGCAAAAGAAAAGCCGCCGGAGGGTATGATGGATAAGCACACACGCGAGAGGCCTTACAACGTCCTCTTCCTTTGCACGGGCAATTCGGCGCGCTCGATCATCGCCGAAGCAATCCTCGGCCGCTTTGGCGCCGGCAAGTTCAGAGCTTACAGCGCCGGCTCTCAGCCCAAGGGCGAAGTGCATCCGCGCGTGCTGCACATGCTGAAGAACCTCAACTACAAGCCCGAACTCTTCCGCTCGAAGAGCTGGGAAGAGTTTTCAGGGCTTGAAGCCCTAGAACTCGATTTTGTGTTCACCGTTTGCGACAACGCC
>CAYUOC010000248.1:0-4535 GCA_964446305.1 uncultured Terricaulis sp.
TCCGGGAGGCGCGAGGCCGCGTTCCGCGACGCGACGATGCGGTCGATCCGTCGGGCGGGGTTTGCCAGCACCGCAAGAGTGGCGTGCACGCCCCAGATCCAGGATGGCCCGCCCGCTTCAGCTTCGAACTCCCGCCGCGGCAGCGGGTTGATCGGGCGCGCGCGGTCCGCCTGGAGTGGGGGATTACCGTGTGGCGGCTTTGAGTGGGGAGGGCGGCTCACAGGGAAAAATCCGGATGGTGGAAGGGGGTGGATTCGAACCACCGTACGCTCGCGCGGGCAGATTTACAGTCTGCTGCCATTAACCACTCGGCCACCCTTCCAGCCGGAGCGCGGCTTCTAGCGGGCAAGTTCGGCGGGGGCAAGAAGGCAGCGCTCAGGACTTTGCAGAAGCTTCGCGCCTCGACGAAGCCGAAATCTGACGTTAATCAGCCCGTCGCTCTTGCGGGTATAGCTCAATGGTAGAGCCGCAGCCTTCCAAGCTGAAGACGAGGGTTCGATTCCCTCTACCCGCTCCAAACCCACTGTCTTGTACAACATTCGCGTTGGGCGGCTCCGTAACGTCCGCCTTGTCGCGTCCTGCCATTTGCGTGGCCAGTGCGCCCGATCGTGCGGCGCCAACTGCTCTTTTCCCCCGGAAAGCGAACGCCTGAGGCGGGCGAGTGTTTGCTGCACCGCGATAGTGGACAATACTGCCACCTCGTGAAGCCTTTGACGGGGAGGCCTCTATGACGCTGGCGAGAGTGATCCGCCGGACGGTGCTGGGTTCGTTAGCGCTGCTGCTCGGCGCCTGCGCTGGCGTGGGCGACGTACCGACGCGCGACGAGTTCATGCGTGTGCCGCGCGAGATCCGCACGGGCGCCGCCGAAAGCGTGATCGAGCGCGTGGAGAATAGTGTCGATCCCGCCGAGGTTGCCGCCGCCGTGCAGGCCATCGTCGCCGCCGCGCCGCTTTGTTACCCGTGGCCTGGCCTTTGGCTCGACGCCAGCGATCGCCGGAACGTTTATTTCGCCCGCTACGATCTGATGTCTCGTGACTGGGGGGATGAAGTCACGTCGGCCAGCCAGCAACGGATGCGCGAGTTCGTGGACCTGGGTTTCTTGACCGCGCGCGACCGGCCGGACGTTGGGCCAGGCGCTGTTGAGTACAACCTGACGCCCGACGGCGCAGCGTTTCTGCGTGGCTCGCCCTATGGCGGCGCGCGTCCGCAATTCTGTCCGACATCACAACGCCGCGTGAGCGAAGTCACGAATATGGAGTTCGGCCAATTCGAGTGCGGCACCTTGCGCGTGACGTTCACGCATGTCGCCGATACTTGGCCGAGCTGGGCGCGCACTGAAGCAGCGCGTCAGCGCGCTGACGCCACTTGGGCGCCGCCCACCATCCCGATGACCGGACAAGTCACGCTCGGCCGGCAATGGTTCCGGCAGGGTGGGGCGCCTCCGGGCGTTCAGAGCGGTAGCCTCCGATCGCTTTGTCTCGATAGCGCGCGGCAAGTGATCGGCGACGATCTCAATCTGAACGCCCAATAATCAGACGCGCTCAGTTCAGAACGAACGTCACCTTCATGTTGACGCGCCACTCGCTGATTTTGCCGTTCTTGGCCGTGACCTTGATGTCTTGAATCCACGCGCCTTCGACGTTCTCGAGCGTGTCTGACGCCTTCGCCATGCCTTGTTCGATTGCGTCTTCCAGTCCCTTTTTCGATCCGGCGGTGACTTCGATCACTTTCGCGACTGCCATGACGTCCTCCTGTTTTGGACAGGAGGACGCTAGGCCTAGCGGCAGAGTTCGCCTAGTTCGAACCAGCGCGCAGCCGCAGGCCAATCGTGATGGCGCGCGGCGGACTCGCGACGCCGTTGGCGGCTTCGTAGGTTTCATCGAGGGCGTTGTCGGCGGCGACATAGGCCGTGACGTTCGGTGAGAAGTCATAGCCGAGCGACGCGCGCACCACATCGTATTGAACGACAGTACCGGTGTAGGGCGGTCCAGCGGCGCCGAAACTGTCGTCGCCGTAGAGGAAATCCTGCCGGTCACCAACGCTGCGCCAGGAAAGGCGGCCGGTGAAGGCGTCTTGCGTGAGGTCCGCGGACGCCGTCCAGACATCTCGAGGCCGGCGCAGCAATTCGGTGTTCGTGACCGTATCCTGCGCATCGGTGTAGATGTAGCCGCCGCGCAGCGTGAGCCACGAGGTGGGTCGGATGCCGGCGCGCAACTCCGCGGTGTCGATCTCGGCTTCGTCGATGTTGGCGTAGCTGAAGCCGAAGAAGTCGATCATGTCTTCGAGTTCGGTGTGGCGGTAGAGCGCGCTGAGTTCGAGGCCGAGGTCTTGGCCGAACGCGCGAAAGCGCAAATCGCCGCCGATTTCCCAGCTTTCGCCCTGTTCCGGATCGAGGTCGGGCACGCCGGCGCTCGAATAGCGCTCGTAGAGCGAGGGCGCACGGAACGAAGTGCCATAGGCGCCGTAAATGCGCGCTTGATCGCTGAGATCGAACGAGGCGCCGACGCGCCAAGTCGTTTGCACGCCGAAGCCTTCGAACTCATCGATGCGCACCGCGCCAGTAAAGCTGAGCGCGCCAGCGCGGCCCTGCGCGGTGACAAACGCGCCGGTTTGATCCTGTTCGGCGTTTGTGAACGAGAACGGTGGCGGGAAACCGAATCCTTGCGCAATTTGCGCTTTCTCACGTTCGCCCGCGACGCCGGCGATGATGGCGACATCGCGGAGGGCGCCGACTTCGCCGGCGCGCCAATTCACGGTCAGATCGGCAAAGCGCCGCTCGCCGGTGAAACTGTCGGTGAGCGCGCCGAACCGGTTAGACACGCGGTCTTGATCAACGCCGCCCACGCTGGCGCGAAGCGAGAGCGTGTCGCTCAGATCCCACGTCGCCCCGAGGCGCGCGACGGTCACGTCATTCTGCCCGATCTCGGCATCCGTGGAATCGACGCGTGTTTCGCGATATGGCGCGACGAATTCATAATCGAACACATCGATTTCGGCGCTCGATTGGCGATGACGCGCAAGCAGATCAACGGCGAAGCTCGGCGTAATTTGAAGATCGAAGACGCCGGTGATGGCGGACGATTCCGCGCCGTCTTCGTCGCCCGTATGCGTGACCATGCGTTCCGGCACTAGGTCGAAACCATCGGTGCTAAAGCCTTCGCCGGTGATCGCGTAACGGAAATTCCCGAGTGTGCCGTCGATGCCTGCCGCGGCGCTCATCGTTTTGAATGAGCCCGCCGCGAAGTCGAGGCGCGCATTGAGCGGTCCGTCTCCGCCGTGGCGTGCGATCATGTTGACGACGCCGCCAATCGCATCCGAGCCGAACACAGCGCTCATCGGGCCTTCGACGACTTCGAGCCGCATCAGGCCGTTGATTTGATCCTGGCCGCCGTCGAACGACGAGTTCGGCGTCGACGGATCATTGAGGCGAATGCCGTCGAACAGAACGAGCGTGTGATAGGAATTGGCGCCGCCGGCGAAGAGGCTGGTCTGCTGACCGATCCCGCCGCTCGAAACGACGCCGAGGCCTGGCGCCTGTTCGAGGGCTTGCGCCAAAGTCGTTTGGCCGCGTGAGAGCGCGTCCTCAACGTCGATGAGAGTTACGTCCGCCGGCAGGTCCCGAACCGGTGTTTCGACGCGGGTGGCGGTGACGACGAGATCGTCCGCATCTTGAGCGTAGGCTGGCGCGGCCAGGGCGGTCGCCGCGAGAAGGGCGATGGTGAACTTACTTTGCATGGGTGGTCTCCGCTTTTGCGGCGCACCCCGTCCCCACGGGCGCGCGAGTACAGCGACAAGCGGGGCGTGGAATCACGCGGGGCCGCCCGCGTCGCTGCAGCGGAGAGTTCCGGTTCGACGGCTGGACCCGGCCGGGCGAACGAGCGACGTGCGGCGGCAGGTCTCCTGGCTCACGGCTCAAGCACGTTCCCGCCGCCTTCCCAGGCCGTTTCGGACCCAGTGGCATGATGGCGGGAGCGTTCGCCGCTTACAGTTGCGGGCACAGCTGCGGACTAGAGGTTGGAAACCTCGCACCGCATTCCCATTTCGCGTCCTCGTCGGACGACCGTCGCGGGAAGACCATTAGCCGCGCCGGATCGGCATTCCAAGGCTTTGCAGGGCTTGACGTGCGCGCGGGTGCGGCTAAAGACCCGCACCTTACGCGCGCTTCGGCTTGGCCTGAGCGCCGACGATCTATTTTAGATGCCCGGAGAGACAGGACCTCAAGATGGCCAAGGAAAAGTTTGAGCGGAACAAGCCGCACTGCAACATCGGCACGATCGGTCACGTCGACCACGGCAAGACGACGCTCACGGCGGCCATCACCATGACGCTGGCGAAGAAGGGCCAGGCGAAGGCCATGTCGTACGCCGACATCGACGCCGCGCCGGAAGAAAAGGCCCGCGGCATCACCATCAACACCGCGCACGTCGAGTACGAGACGGCCGACCGCCACTACGCGCACGTCGACTGCCCCGGCCACGCTGACTATGTGAAGAACATGATCACCGGCGCCGCCCAGATGGACGGCGCGATCCTGG
>CAYUOC010000249.1:0-4513 GCA_964446305.1 uncultured Terricaulis sp.
CCCGAAAGTGCCTGCGGCGCGCGTTCCCCCAGACGCGCGCCGTTTTGCTGTCCGGCGTTTAAGGCCCCCAAACCGCCGCTTTGTGCTAAGCCAATGCCACCATGGCTGAAGCTCTTCGCAAACTTGCGGCCATCGTATCGGTGGATATCGCCGGCTTCTCCGCGCTTGCAGAGCGCGACGCGAGCGAAGCGCTTGCGCACGTCGCGCGCGTGCGCGCCCACGCGACCGGTGTCGTCGCCAAGCACAATGGCCGCATCTTCAACACCGCCGGCGACGGGCTCATGCTCGAATTCGCCAGCGCCACCGACGCGCTAAACGCTGCCATCGAGCTCTGTGAATCCGAGACGCAAGCAAAGGTCCGCTTCGGCGTGCATCTCGGCGAAGTCACTGAAACCGCCAACGGCGATTTGCTCGGTCACGACGTGAACGTCGCCGCGCGCCTGCAAGCGGAAGCCGCGCCTGGCACCATCCTGGTTTCGCAAATTGTCTTCGCCAATGCCGATCCCGGGCTTGCCGCACGCCTGCAGCCGCGTGGCAAGATCAAGCTCGCAAAGATGCGCACGCTGACTAGCGTCTATGCGCTCGATCCCACCGGCGCGCCCGTCAAAGCCCACGCCACAACCCCGACGTTGGCGGTGCTTGCTTTTGATACACCGGCGCGCGATCGCGCCACGCGCACGCTCGCCGACGGCGTATCGGAAGAAATTCTCTACGCTGTGTCGCGCCTCTCCGGCCTCAAGGTCATTGGCTCCACTTCCAGCTTTGCCTTCCGCGGTCGCGACAAACCCCGCGCCGCCAAAACGCTCAGCGCCACCCATATCCTCGACGGTTCCCTCCGCCGCACCGACGATCGCGTCCGCATTTCCGCGAGCTTGAGCGACGTCGAAAGCGGCGTGGTGCTATGGTCCGAACGCTACGACCGAGATCTGGGCGATACCTTTGCCCTGCAAGAAGAGATTGCCGCCGAAGTCGCCAAGGCGCTCGAAGTCACGCTCGGCGAAGCAAAGCGCGTCCGCGCGCCGACGCTCACCCCCGCGCTTTCGGATTCCTATTTCGAAGCGCGCGAACTCCTGCGCAGCGGCGCCATCCCGTGTATCCACGCCGCCGCGGCAGCGCTCGATCGCATCGTCCGCGAAGCGCCGGACTTCGCCCGCGCCTGGGCCGCCCTCGCCGCCGCCAAACTCGAAACTCTACGCCTGACCAGTACCGATCGCGCACGCCTGGTCGAGGACGCACGCGAAGCCGCCGAACGTGCGCTCGGCGCCGATCCAAGCATGGGCGAAGCCTACGCCGTGCTCGCCGCGCTAGAGGGCGAGTTCTTCGGGCGCTGGCGCGAACGCGAGGCGCTGATCGAGAAGGCGCTCGCCGCCGAACCAAACAGCCCGCACCTGCTTTTCCGCCACGGCCAATTCCTCGTCTCAACCGGCCGCGTCGCCGAAGGCTACGCCCAACAAGCCCGCGCTTTCGAACGCGATCCGCTCGATCCGATGCTCGCCGCCTTCCACGGCTACAATGTCTGGTCAAAGCACTCGAAGGACGACGGCCGCGCCATCCTCGAAGATGCAGCGAAGCGTTACCCAGACAACGTCTTCGTCTGGTTCATGCGCCTCAATACCTCCGCCCTCGACGGCCAGTTCGCTGAGGCGCAAGCGCTCCGCGAAGACGGCGCCCTCCTCATCCCCGGTTTGAAGAACAGCGCCTCCTACAAAGCCGGCGAACGGATGCAGCAACTCATGATGCAGCCCTCGCCAGAGGCCTTCATGCAGCTCGGCCACGATTTCGCGGAGATGGCCGAAGCTGAGCCCGCCGCCGCGCTCGATCTCGCCGTTGCACTCTCCGTGCTTGGCTTCACCGGCCCGGCGCTCGCCATTTTTGGCGACGCGCTCGACAACGTCGACGCTTGGCGCGCCGGCGCGCTCGAAACCACGCGCCCGCACATCGGCTACGAAACCGCGCTCCTGTTCATCGGCGAAACCGTGCAGCTGCGCATGAATCCAGAGTTTCCGCAGCTCTGCACGCGCCTCGGCCTATCCCGCTACTGGCGCGACACCGAAAACTGGCCCGATTGCGTGAGCGAGGCCCCATACGATTTCAAAGCGGCGTGTAGCGCCTAACTACTCTTCTTCGCCCTCTTCGCCATCCTCATCGCCAGCGTCATCATCCTCGCCGGCGTCATCGTCCGCACGCGCGCCAGCCAGCAGCGCGTCGACGCCCGCCGCGGTCAGCAACGCCGCCAGCGCTTCGTCCTCAACCGCCGCACGCTTGCGCTTCAGTTCGCCGAACGCTTTCGCCGCGTAACGCTGCGGCTTCTGCACGAATGTCGTGCCGCCAATATCGACGCTAACTCCGCTCGTATCATCAGCGACCGCCCGCGCGTTCGCGTCCATCCAGAGCAAGTAGGCGCCGGCGATTTCCGCCCGCAGCAGCTCCTCGATGTCACCCTTCACTTCGTCAAACGAAGCAAAGCCGCCCTCAGCCTTCGGCGCATCCATGCGAGCCAGCCACTTGACCACGTTCGGCGCCTGCGCCCGCAGCAACGCGCCTGGGGTCGGATCTGAGTTCAGCTGCGCCAGCTGCCCGGCCAGGCCGAAATCCGCCAACGAAGGCCGCCCGCCAAACAGGTACGGCCGCTCGGCCAACAGCCCATCGAGCAATCCAAGCAATCGCGTAAACGAACCTTCGATCAGCGGCGCCGTCTCCGGCGATGAGCCGACATGATAGAGGCGGCTGATCATCCGCGTGCGCACTTGCTCCTCGATGCCTTCCGGTTTCTCGGCGCCTTCGAAGATCATGTCGCTGATCCGCTTGGCCGCGCTTTCCTGATCTTCCGGATAGCTCCAGCGATAGTGGAACATCGCTTTGTTCAGCCACTCGTCCGCATAGTCCTCGATCAGCGCCGAGAGAAACGCGAGCGATGGCTGGTCCGGGATGATCGAAGGCTCAGCGTTTTCGGCCTCGAGCTTTTCGATGATCGGCGTCGAATCCTGCAACGCGTTCTCGTCCGCATCGACCAGCACCGGGATCAGCGGCAGCTTGGCGTAACGTTGGAACTCTTCCTGGGTCGCGTTCGTGCGCGCGCGCCATTCAAAGTCGAGGCCCTTATAGCGAAGGTAAGAGCGCACCTTCACCGAGTACGGGGAAAGCTCCGCGCCATAGAGGCGGAACGGGGCGGTCATGGGGAATCTCCCGAAAAGCAAAATCGCCGTACGGTGAACCGCACGGCGATTGAAAACTCAAGTCTAAGAACCGCGTCAGACCGGCTTGATGTTCACTGCCGACGGCTTGTTCTTCCGCGGGTCGTTCTCGACGTCGAAGCTGACCGCTTGGCCTTCCTTAAGGCCCGTGAGGCCCGAACGCTCAACCGCGCTGACATGGACGAACACATCGGCCCCGCCTTCATCCGGCGCGATAAAGCCGAAACCCTTGGTCATGTTGAACCATTTCACCACGCCCGTAGCCATGGCTGCACTCCTCAAAAACTGCCGCGTTCGAGATAGACACGCGGCTGGACTATGGGGGTGAGTAGCCAACGCGATGCGATGCCCGCGCGGGTCGTGATCGTCCCGACCTATCGTCCGGCGCGCATAGTCCTTTCTGATACCGCAGAGTCAAGCAAAAGCGGGTTCACGGGCCCATGCGCCGAGTGCGTGACGCTTCAGCGATCGAGGCCGTAGCTCGCGAAAGTCGCCGTAATTTCAGGCTGAAGCTGCTCGGCCGCCGCCATATCGGCGCGCGCCTCGCGCACGCGCCCCAACCGCAACCCGGCGATGCCGCGCCCGTAAAGCGTCCGCGCATCCGAGCGGCCATTGAAGACCGCGGCGTCGAAATCGGCCCAGGCTTCCTGGTTTTGGCCGGCGCGCAGATTGAGGACCCCGCGCGCTGAAAGCGCCGCCGTATCGATCGAGTTGATCACCAGCGCCTGGTTGCAATCCTGCCGCGCCAGATCGAGTTCAGCGTTGCGCGCGATCCGGATCTCGCAGCGGACGCGATAGCCGCCGGGCGTGTCCGGCACGATGCTGATCACGCGCTCGGCGTCCGCCATGGCCAGATCGTATTGGCCCTGGGCCAAATAAACTTCGCTGCGCCGGTAATAGGCGCCGGGGTGATCCCCACGCATCCGAATGACCTGGTTGTAGTCGGCTAGAGCGCGGTCCCAATCCCGTAAGCCGCGATACCGGTCGCCACGCAGCTTGTACGCCTGCGCACGGCCATCGCCCGTGATGCTGCGCATGCTGATGAGATCAGAACAGCCGCGGATGCTCTCCTGCGGCGTGAACTCTTCAGCGGAATTGTAGCATTGCTGACGGCGGCGCTCGAACACCTGCCATTGCGCGTCGGCAAAAGCCGGCGCTGCAATCGCGATCACACCCAACGCGGCGAACCCGCCAACCCAAAAGCGCTTCATTCAACGATCCCCTGCCCGAAGCTTACCGGGCCAAGGCGCCTGCGCAAGATTGGCCTAGATCAACTATCCTTGTTCGCCGCCCACGCGGTCGAGCGCTACCGCCAGCAT
>CAYUOC010000250.1:0-4479 GCA_964446305.1 uncultured Terricaulis sp.
CGAAGCTTCGCCAGCTGCTTGCGCGCCAGCGGGCTTTCCTTCGGCATCATGCGCTCAACGGCCTTTTCGAGCACGCGCTCTGGGTGCTTGCCGGCCAGGACCTTGCCCGCCACGCGCTCCTTGATGCCGCCCGGGTGACCGGTGTGACGGTAGTAGATCTTGTCCGTCATCTTCTTGCCGGTCAGCGCGACCTTCTCGGCGTTGATGACGACAACGTGGTCGCCGGTATCAACATGCGGCGTGAAATCGGCGCGATGCTTGCCACGAAGGCGAAGCGCGATGAACGAAGCGAGGCGGCCGACCACAACGCCTTCAGCATCAACAACGATCCAGCCGTTGGTGATTTCCGAAGCCTTGGCCGAGCGCGTCGAGAGAGTGCGCATTTGGAAGGGTCCTGACAAAAACGAAGGCGCGCGTTTATTGCAGCGCAGAATCGGCGTCAATAGGGTTCATATTTTGCCGTATAATCAATATGTTGATATGACGGTATTTTGATACGTACGGCCTGTTACCGCCATGCTGCCCGCGCGGCGATTAGGGTAACCATCCACAGCATGGTCGCCCCTGCCTGGTGCAGGAGGCTCAAAGACAAGGGCGAGACCGCAACGACCGTTATGATCCCGAGGCCCGCCTGCAACAGAGCGACGAGGCCCACGAGTGCAAGCGCCCAGCGCGCCTCGCCCTGCCCGCGGACTAAGCCAATCACGGCCGAACCCAAAGCCACCAGTGCAACGGCGTAACCGAGGGTGCGATGCAGCAGGTGCTGCGTTGCGTGCTCTTCGGTCAGGTTGGCCCAGAACCCATCGAGCCCAAACGCACTAGACGGAAGCCACTCACCGCCGATCGTGGGCCAATCCGCATACGCCTTGCCGCCGTCGCTTCCCGCGAGCAACGCGCCGAGCATCACTTGCACAAAGATAAGCGCCATCAGCGCAAACGGCGCCCATCGCCACACCCCTGCTTGTGATCTCTGCGACGGCCACACGAACGCGCCGAGCGCGGTCCAGAGCGCAATCGCTAGAATGAGGAACGCCATCGCAAGATGGATGGCCAAGCGGAACGGGCTGACATCGAGCCGGTCGAACAATCCGCTGGTGACCATCCACCAGCCAATCGCGCCCTGCATGCCGCCAAGAAAGAAAAGCAACAGCGTCACGCGAAACCGTCCGCGCAAACGGCCGGTGAACAGGAAGATCAGGGCCGGAATGGCGAAGACGAGCCCAAGCGTCTGGCCGAGAAAGCGATGGCCCCATTCCCAATAATAAATGCGGCGGAATTCATCGAGGCTCATGCCGTTGTTCTGGGCCTGGTACTCCATCGTCTGCTGATAAAGCGCGAACTCCTGGGCCCACCCCGCCTCGCTCATCGGCGGGACGAAGTGCTTCATGAAATTCCATTCGGTGATGGAAAGACCGCTATCGGTAAGGCGCGTGGCGCCGCCGACCATGATCATCGCAAACACGAAGACGCATACAATCAGGAGCCAGATGCCCACCAATCGCTGCCGCGGCGGCCAAATGTCCTCTGCTGACATGCTTGCGTTCGTCCCTTCGCGCCTCCCATAGAACGCAGCGAGCGTGACGGAAACGCGGCGCGCCGCCGCGCGGGAGCCGAAAACCTCATGAACATTCGTACGCGCAAGGCGCTCGGCTGCTTGGTCCTGTTAGCCTACATCGCGATTTACACGGCGTTGGCCGCCTCTCTCGGCGTCGCCTTGGTTCCGCTTATCCCGACCTGGGCCCAGCTTGTTTTCTACGCCGTGGCCGGCGTCGTTTGGATTTTCCCGCTGAAGCCGCTCTTCGCCTGGATCAATCGCGGCTCATAAAAAGGCCGTCCCGGAGCGAGGCTCCGGGACGGCAATGCACCGTGCTTTCCCAACCTTAGTTGTTCAGCAGGATGGAGAGAATTACGCCGGTCGCAACTGCGACGAGCAACAACTCACCGCGATCATCGCGAACGTAGTGATACCCGCGTGGCGGCTGACGCAGACGTTCCCGGCGCCAATCGACTTCGCGATAGTTCTGACGCGCGTAGCTCGGGAGGCGATCGCCGCGACGCCATTGTTGGTAGCCGGCGCGATAGTCGCGGCGTTGCATCTGCTGATAGGTCGGCTGGCCGTAATAGAAGCGATTGCCGATGTAATAGCCGTTGTGGCTGCGCTGATTCCAACGCTGCGCTTGGCGCGCATCGCTGACATCCTGGCGCTCGTGGCGCAAGTCGCGGCGCGCATCGCGCACGTCTTGACGTTCCTCGCGCACATCGCGCCGTGTCTGCGCGCTTGCCGCGCCGGCTACGCTCAACGGGCCGGCCATCACGAGCGCCGATAGCGCCAGAGTTTTGAGTGGGTTCTTCATAGTGATGCTCCTTCCTTCCGACGAGACCTCGTTCATCTCGTTGTCGAGAAGCTAACGCGCAGCCACTGAACCCGTTCTGAGCATGTGTTTCGCGAGCATTCCGCAATGGCGCCATCGGGCGCCAGACGCCACGTTTGGCAAGGATTGACACAACAAATTCGCGCCTGTCGTCTCTGCGGAACTACTCGTTGTCCGAGACAGCCGCTCATGAAGAGCTTGTGTGGACACGTCGTGGCAGGCACACTTTTGCTTGGCGCCGCAGCGGAGTTGATCGGGAACATGGGCAATTACGAGTATCCGGTTTCCGAAGACATCACCGAACCGGCGGAGGCAGCGCAGGATCCAAACAAGCGTGCGCGCGAACAGACGCTCATTGCTTCCCATGCGAACTTCGGCTGGGAAAGAGCGCTCGACTTCGGTTGTGGACGAGGCGGCAATTTTCCCGTGCTCGCGGCCGCGGGAAACGGACGTGACAAACATGTGCTTGGCATCGATTTGGACGCTGAACGCGCCGCTCAAGCGGCCGCATCTGCGGCGGCGCTACAAGGCGCGACGTTCGAGACCATGCAAGGCGGCGTCGAGACTGTGGAGCGATGGCCGCCGGAGCAGCGCTTCGATCTCATTCTCCTGTGTCAGATCATCGGCCACACGCCCACAGCTGAGGCCACGCGCATCCTCAGCGCACTGCGGGCGCGGTTGAACCCAGGCGGACGCTTCATCATCTGCTACCCGTTCGTGACGCCCGCGGCGGCTGAGAGCCTCGATGCGCCTGATGATGAGGACTATTTCCATCTCGTCGACTTCAAGGCGAGCGAGCTACATGCATTCCGCCGCCGGTTGACGCGCGACGCATTCGACGCGGCCGCGCGCGCGCCGGCGGCGGGACTATTGCCGGTGCGATGTTTCCTGATCCCTCGCGTTGGTTGGCGCTTGGGGGACGCCCTACCTTCACCCGGAACAACGCCGGATGCCATCGCTTCTTGTTTGCCAGGTTTGATGCTTCGGTCCACTTTGTATTCTGTACACCATGTGGTGGAAGGTTCGGGCGAAGCCGCGATTGGGGATATGGCGACAGTGGCGCAGAACTGACGCCGGCGCTGGGGGGCGCTGACATGCTTGAATTGAAGCAGTTGGGAATCGAGTTCAGCGGATTGTGGGCCAACATGGTCAGCGAGGCGCTGTGGTTGATCTTTGGCGCAGCGTTAGCGCTGACCATTCGGCTCGCGCGGATGCTCGGACGCAGGACCCTGCTCCGCCGCGCCTTTGGCGCCAATGTGCACACCGCGGACGATATCGCCATCTATTTGCCGCTCTGGCGCGTGCAAGATCGCGATCGCGCCGAGACCCGCTTCGAAAAGCAGACGGGCGCCGGTGAGACCCGGCACTACTACGGCCCGGACCGCACCTTCGCAGAGGAAGACGTGAAGTCTGCTTTCGAGGCGGCCCAAACGTTTGCGAAATTCTTCGCGCGTCCGATCGCCATCCGGCCCGATGACGAGCGCCTCCACGAAAACGAAACCACCTTGCTAATCGGCGCGGCCGTCGCGAACCGACACGTCGATTCCGTTCTCGATCTTTATCGCTGCGACTGTCCTGACCGGTTGCCAATCGATTTCCCAGCTATCACGGAAAATAGCGACAGCCGCGCCGTGTTCTTCGTAAAGAACAACGCCAACGGCGATGAATACCGTTTCACCGGAACAACCGACTACGCGTTTATCTTGCGCCTGCCGAAACTCGAGGACGGCGCCGGCAACCACTTTATCATCGCCGGCATCGACGCCTCAGGCACGCAGGCCGCCGGCAGCGTGCTGCGCAGGCGCTGGACCATGTTCTCAAAGTTCAAAGGCCCGGCAGCGGTGGTTGTCACACTGCAGCGCGGCCGGCCGGAAACCTGTCGTGTCGTGACATGGATCTATCGCCGCAATAATCGTTGGGCAACGCGGGCTGGCGCGCCGGCCAACAGTTGAATATGCGCGTTGCGAGTGCGCGGCGAGACGGCTAAAGACACCGCTCCCGCGGGCGCCCCGGCGCCGGCGGACGGTCGGAGCGTGGCGCAGCCCGGTTAGCGCACTAGTCTGGGGGACTAGGGGTCGTGGGTTCGAATCCCGCCGCTCCGACCAAT
>CAYUOC010000251.1:0-4477 GCA_964446305.1 uncultured Terricaulis sp.
CGACAACAACCAGAAGCTCATCGATTACGCGCTGCTCCTGGAGAAGATCACGGTCGAGACGGTAGAGTCCGGCAAAATGACGAAGGACCTCGCGGTCCTCGTCGGCGACAACCAAACCTGGCTCACCACCGAAGGCTTCCTCGACGCGATCGGCGACAACGTCGATGCCGCGATGGCGAAAGCGTGAGCCAAGGCTTCCGCATTCGCGGAGCGACGCTGAAGGATAAGCCGGCCTGGGAAGCGCTCTGGGCCGGCTACCTCACCTTCTACAAATCCACACTCCCGCAAGCCGTCACCGACACAACGTGGGCGCGTTTCCACGATTCAGCCGAGCCGATGCAATGCCTCGTCGCCGAAGACGACGACGGCGCGCTTCTTGGCTTCACCCATATCATCTTCCATCGCGGCACCTGGGCGATCGGCGATTTCTGCTATCTCGAAGATCTCTTCGTCACGCCCACCGCGCGCAATCGCGGCGTTGCGCGCGCGTTGATCGAAGCGGTTTACGCTCTATCCGATCAACGCGGCTGCGAACGCGTCTACTGGCTCACACACGAAAGCAACACCACCGCCCGCGTCCTCTACGACAAAGTCGCCCGAAACCGCGGCTTCATTCAGTATCAGCGCTGATTATTCGTTGAATGGCGGCGTGGGACGCCACGGATAAGGTTGCGGCATATCGCTCGACACTTTGTCCGGATAAACCGGAGCGCGCTTTTCCAGGAACGAGGTCACACCCTCTTTCGCATCACCCGCGCGCCCCCGCGCGACCATCAAGCGGCTCTCAAGCCGATGCGCTTCCATCGGATGCGAGGCGTCTAGCATATCGAGCAGCATCCGCCGCGACAGCGCGACAGAAACCGGCGACGTGTTGTCGGCAATTTCCCGCGCCAACGCATGGGCCGCCGGCAGCAAGTCTTCCGCCTTGTGCAGCGAACGCACCAGCCCGCGCTCCTTCGCTTCCTCACTCGAAAAGACACGCCCCGTCATCACCCATTCAAGCGCCGTCGAGACGCCGACCAGACGCGGCAGAAAATAAGAAGAGAGCGTCTCCGGCACGATGCCGCGCTTTGCGAACACAAAACCCATCTTCGTGCCCTCAACGGCGAGCCGCACATCCATCGGCAACGTCATCGTCGCGCCAACGCCAACGGCTGGTCCATTGATCGCAGCGATCACCGGCTTCTTGCTTTCGTAGATGCGAAGCCCGACACGTCCGCCGCCATCGCGCACACGATCTTCCGCGAACTCTTCGCCGCGGCCCGCGAGGCGCTTTTCGTAATTGAACGTGTCGCCCGCGCTCGCCAGATCGGCGCCTGCGCAAAACGCGCGCCCTTCGCCCGTCACGATCACCGCCCGCACGCTATCGTCCGCGTCTGTCACGTCGAACGCTGCGATCATCTCGCGCATCATCGGCTCGTTGAACGCATTCATCCGATCCGGACGCGCGAGCGTCAGCGTGGCGACGCCATTGGCGATGTCGAGTTTGATGGCTTCGTAGCTGGACATTGATGCGGCTCCGCAATGAGCTGATACGCTAGCTCAAAGCCGCAGCAACTCAACCTCTGCCGCTTGGTAAGGATCGAGCTTGTAGGCCATGTGATGATGGATCGCGATCAACTGGCCCGCGCCCCAATCCTCGATGATCTCGGCATCGTCGCGCTCGCGCGCCTGCCATTGCGAACCGTCCTCGCAGATCAGCACTTTGCCGCGCGCCAGCACGGCATCGATCGTCGAAACAGCGCCCGACTGCACGCCGGCGCCTAATCCGACTCGGAACACCGAGAGAATCGCGTCACGTTGCTGATGCGAGAGTCGGCCCCAGTCGAGCCGCTCAAAAAGCTCTGGCCCAAGGAAAGCGGCCAGCGCGTCGTTCTGCGTCATATCGGTCGTCCCCACTCCCGAATCGAGTCGTCTAAAAACGACTGATTTGGTTTCCGAGACGTTACTGACTCGAACCGAACACTAGAGCGCCAGCCGCCAGATGAAATCGCGATCGGCGACCCGACCGACCATGAACTTGTGTTCTTTGACGTGCTCGAAGCCGTAGCGTTTGTAGAACGCCTGCGCCCGCGCGTTGTTTTCCCAGACGCTAAGATACATCACGCGCGCGCCCTTGCCGCGCGCCCACGCAAGGCCGTCATCCATCAGCGCCTTAGCGACGCCGGCGCCCTTCACTGACGCATCGACATAGAGCCGATGCAGCTCAAGCGCGTCCGTCGCATCCACATCCATGTCGACCACGCCGAGCTTCGAGTAGCCGACCATCACGCCATCGCGTAGAGCGAGAACGTAGCGAACGTCTGGATCGGCGATCTCCGCCGCGATCACATCCACCCGATACTTGGCGCCGACATAGGCGGTCAGATCTTCCGGCGGATAGAGATGCCCGAACGTCTCCGTGAACGTGCGCTCCGCGAACGCGGCGAGCTCGGCGGCGTCAGCCACAACCGCATCGCGATACGCAATCTCGCTCACGCCGCCAGCACGCCCTGCAACGCGCTGCGAATGGCTTCGAGCGCTTTCGCCGCTTCAGCGCCGTTCGGCCCGCCGCCCTGCGCCATGTCAGGCCGCCCGCCGCCGCCTTGACCGCCGACTGCCGCAACGCCCGCCTTCACAAGATCGACCGCACTGACTTTGCCCTTGAGATCGTCGGTGACGCCGACAGCGAGCGCAGCTTTGCCATCTTCGACTCCGATGTAGGCAATGACGCCCGAGCCGATCGACTTCTTGCCTTCATCGACAAGGCCGCGCAGCTCCTTCGCTGGCACACCATCGAGCACGCGCGCCAGCACCGATACGCCAGCGATGCTCTCTGGCCCAGCCGGCGCCGCGCCGGCGCCATTGCCCACGAGCGCAAGCTTCTTCTTCGTATCCGCCAATTCGCGCTCAAGCTTACGGCGCTCGTCCGCGAGCTGCGCCACGCGATCGGTGACCTCGGAGAGCGGCGCCTTGATGTTCGAAGCGATCGCCTTGGCGAGCGCTGCTTGCGCCTTCAAATGCGCAAGCGCGGCCGCCCCCGTTGCCGCTTCGATGCGACGGACGCCCGCGGCCACGCCGCCTTCGCTCAACACCGCAAACACCGCGATATCGCCCGTGCGCTTCACATGCGTGCCGCCGCAGAGCTCGACCGAATACGCTTTGCCATCATGCGCCAACGCATCTCCGAGGCGCAGCACCCGCACGCTATCGCCGTACTTCTCACCGAACAGCGCCAGCGCGCCCTCTTCGATCGCCTTGGCCGGCGCCATTTCCTTGATCACGCCCTCGGCATTTTGACGAATGACCGCGTTCACCTCGTCTTCGACGCGACCGATTTCGTCCGCCGTCATCGCTTGCCCGTGGCTGAAGTCGAAACGGAAATAGTCGGCCTCGACCAGCGAGCCCTTCTGCGTGACGTGCGGCCCAAGCGTGTTGCGCAGCGCCGCATGCAGCAGGTGCGTCGCCGAATGGTTCGAGCGGATTTTCGCGCGCCGTTCGTGATCGATCTCAAGCTTGGCTTTATCGCCAACCTTGATCGAACCCTTCACGAGCCGACCGACATGCGCGTGCAGCGCGCCGGCTTGCTTCAGCGTGTCCTCAACCACGAATTCCGCGCCGTTCGCGAACGTGATAACACCATGATCGCCCGCCTGGCCGCCGCTCTCCGCGTAGAACGGCGTGCGGTTGAACACGAGCGCGCCTGTCGTCCCTTCGCGCAGCTCGTGCTGCTCGGCGCCACTCGAAACGATCGCCGTCACCGCGCCATCGCCCGCTTCGCCAGTGTAGCCGAGGAATTCGTTGCCCTTGGTGCGCTCAAGGATCGAATGCCAGATCGCGGGATTGTCGGCGCCGTCCGCGCCTTTCCAGCTCGCCGCGCCCTGATCCTTTTGCTCCTGCATCGCCGCGTCATACGCCGCGACGTCCACTTCAAGCCCGCGCCCGCGCAGAATGTCCTGCGTCAGATCCAACGGAAAGCCGAACGTGTCGTAGAGCTTGAACGCCGTACGTCCCGAGAGCTTCTGGCCCTCTTTCAGCGAGCCCAACTCATCATCGAGCAGCCTCAAACCATTCGCCAGCGTGCGGCGGAAGCGTTCTTCTTCATCGCGCAACTGCGCTTCGATCACCGGCGCCGCGCGTTTCAACTCGGGATACGCCTCACCCATCTCGGCGATGAGCGTCGGCGCCAGGCGATACATAAGCGGTTCTTTGGCGCCGAGAATGTGCGCGTGACGCATCGCCCGGCGCATGATCCGGCGGAGCACATAGCCGCGCCCCTCGTTCGATGGCGAGACGCCATCCGCGATCAGGAAGCATGACGAGCGCAAGTGATCGGCGATCACATTGTGGCTCGGGGCCTGCTCGCCCTCGGCCTTGGTTTTAGTCAGCTCTTCGGAGGCGCCTTTGAGCGTGCGGAAGAGATCGGTTTCAAACACCGAGTCCACGCCCTGCAGCACGCAGGCGATGCGCTCAAGTCCCATGCCGGTGTCGATTGATG